>JAYWBR010000347.1:0-11643 GCA_043781315.1 Verrucomicrobiota bacterium
CCTCCGGAAACCCTGTTTTCTGAAAACCGAATCGGCACAAAGGCCAATGAAATCATGTTCATCGTTTCTGGGAATTGGAGTTTCCGGAGGTGCCCTTGAGGTATATTGCCAATGTTTGTGATGCACCACCGCACCAGTTTCCGACTTTGGAATCCGGGCTTGGTGGAACCGCCTGAACTAGAAAATAATACCATTTCTCTATAACAATCGGTGGATATTTCCGGTCAGGGTGAGGTAGTCGGGCAAGCTGGGGCATGGCAAGAAAACGAACCAATCTGGCGATGAGTGCGGCGGCGGCGGCCCAACTCAAGCAGCAAATTCGCGCCGCCACGGATCCTCGCGACAAGGAACGCCAGCTGGTGGTTCTCTGGGCCTCCGGCGGGCAGCACACCTTGGACGAACTGGCCCGGCTGGCCGGGCGGGCGCGCGACGCGTGCGCTCCCCAAGACGGTCACGATGCGGTTCGTGCGCAGCTCGATCGGCCGGATTTTTTTGAGAATCTCGCGGGGAATCATTTCAGGTCAAAAGTGAAAGGCTCAAACCGCACTTTGTCACCGGGCGTTTTTCCGCTGGCGTAAGAATAATTTCCATCCGACTTCAACAAAAACACTCGCCCTTTGGGACAAAATAATGACCACATAGACACCGGCTCGTCTACTTCTTTGGAAGGTCTTGTGAGTAATTGACCGCCCAAATCAAAGTGAAAATCTGTGGCAAAAGTTTTTGGATGCACAGCCACATTGGTCAGGATTTGTCCATCAAGTAATCTGCAACCCCGCTCAATTGCTTCACCTGTTGACTTCGAGCTGCAAAGCTTGTCTTTGCCTTGCTGTAATGTCCAAGCGCAATCGAAAAGCCAAAGATTCCAATCGCCATGAACGGTTACCCTCCGCTTGGGATATTTTCTGCCAATCTTCAGGTTTGGCTGAACAACCTTCTGTTGAATTCGCAGTTCAGGTTTTCCAAAGTCTAAAGAGATTACAGAATAGTCGCTTCTCCGAACTCCCCACGTCGGCTTGCCATAGACTTCCTTAAAAATTCGCTGCAAAAGTTTTTCAGACATAACTCACGGCACGGGCAGTTCATCAAAGATTTTCTGGATGACCGACTCGCTGGTTTTCTCCTCGGCCTCGGCTTCGTAGGTGATGGCCACGCGGTGGCGCAACACGTCCATGCCGATGCTTTTCACGTCCTGCGGCGTGACGTAGCCGCGGCCTTTCAGGAACGCGTAGGCCTTGGCCGCGAGCGTCAGCGCGATGGTCGCGCGCGGCGACGCGCCGAGCTGGATGAAATCCTTCACCGCGATCTTGTAATGCTCCGGGTCGCGCGTGGCGCAGACGAGGTCCACAATGTAATCCTTCACCTTGTCGTCCACGTAAATGTCGTTGATGATTTCGCGGGCTTTCAGGATTTGTTGCGGCGTGACGACGGCGCTGCATGTGGGCGTGCCGCTCGTTTTGGCCATTACTTCGAGAATCTGCCGTTCCTCGGCGCGCGACGGATAGCCGATCTTGAGCTTGAGCATGAAGCGGTCAACCTGCGCTTCGGGCAGCGGATACGTGCCTTCCTGCTCGATAGGATTCTGCGTGGCGAGCACGAGGAACGGTTCGTCGAGCTTGTAGGTCTGGTCGCCGATGGTGACCTGTTTTTCCTGCATCGCTTCGAGCAACGCGCTCTGCACCTTGGCGGGCGCGCGGTTGATTTCGTCGGCGAGGACGAGGTTGGCGAAGACCGGGCCTTTGCGCGTGGTGAACCCGCCGGATTGCGGATTGTAAATCTGCGTGCCGATGACATCGGCGGGCAGCATGTCCGGCGTGAATTGCAGGCGCGAGAATTTGACGCTGATGCAATTCGCCATGGATTTCACGGCCAAAGTTTTTGCTAACCCTGGCACGCCTTCGAGCAAAACGTGGCCACCCGCCAGCAGGCCGATGACGAGCCGCTCGGTCAGGTATTGCTGGCCGACGATGACTTTTCCCAGTTCGTTAAACAGCGGTCGGGTGAAGGCGCTGGCTTCTTCGACGGCCTTGTTGATGGCGTTGATTCCTGTGCTCATAATTGTTCTGTGATTCTACGGAAACAAAGACAGCGAAGCCAGCCGGAGTGTTCAAGGAATTTTTCGTTTGCGCCCACAGGCTGATTTGCCAGACTTCCAGCCATGAATACCAAACGTCTTTTGCTCGCCATCGTCGTTGTGTTCGTCGGCATCTTTGCCACGGATTTCCTCATTCACGGGGTGTGGCTCAAAAACGATTACGCCGCCAGCGCCAGCCTGTGGCGGCCAGAGGCGGAGCTGCAAAAATTCATGGGCTGGCTGATGCTTGGCCAATTGCTCGCCGCGATCACGGCCACGACACTCTGGGCCAGGGGCTTTGCCGAGAAAGGCTGCCGGATCTGCGCGGTGATGTTCGGCCTGTTCATGGGCCTGTTCATGCAGGCGAACACGCTCATCACCTACGCGGTGCAGCCGATTCCGGGAAGCCTCGCGGCGAAATGGTTCGTGGCCGGTGCGGTGCAGGGCGTGTTGCTGGGCCTGCTGCTGTCGGTGGCCTATAAACCGAAACCCGGCGCGGGCAAAGCAGGCGCGGGCGCCGACGGCAAATGCGCCTGAACACAGGCTAAAAACGGCGCCGGGCTTCGGCGATGTCGCGGGCGATCTGGGCTTTCAACTCGTCGAGCGAGGCGAACTTCTGCTCGTCGCGCAGCTTGCCGGCGAACGTGACTTCCATCTCCTGGCCGTAAATTTCGCTGGTGAAATCCAGCAGGTGAACTTCCACGCGCAGTTGCGGCGTGGGCTGATTGACCGTCGGGCGATGGCCGATGTTCAGCACTGCGCGAAAACTTTTTTTGGCGACGCTCGCGTGCGCGGCATAAACCCCGTTGGGTGGCAGCAGCAGCCCGGTTGTGTCCAGATTGGCCGTGGGAAAACCAAGTTGGTGGCCGAGCTGGTCGCCGTGCATGACCGTGCCCGCCAGCGAGTACGCCCGGCCAAGCATCTGGCTCGCGGCATCAAAATCACCGGCGCGCAGGGCTTCGCGGATGCGGGTGCTGCTGACCACTTTGCCATCGAGTGAAACTTCCGCCATGCCGTGGACGGTGAACTGGAGTTCTTCGCCGAGAATTTTCAGCAACGCCACGTTGCCGCTGCGCTTGTGGCCGAAGACAAAATCCGCGCCGACGCAGATGCTTTGGAGCGCGGGTCTGTGACCCGCAGCAGCCGCGTCAATACCAGCGTGCGGCGGCTCACCGAGCCGCGCTCCACCTAAATCCCGGACCAGTCCGCGAATAAAAGTTTCGCCGGTCTGCTGGCTGAAGGCTTTGTCGAAAGATATTTCCAGCAACGCGTCCGCGCCGAGGGATTTGATGGTACGGATTTTTTGTGGCCGCGAATAAATCAACGGCGGCACGCGGTCGGGCGCGACGATGGAACTCGGATGCTTGTCGAAGGTGACGACCAGCGCGATGCCGTCGTGCTTCCGCGCATCGGCGACCATCTGCCGGATGATCTGCTGGTGGCCGAGATGCACGCCATCGAACACGCCAATGGCCAGGCAGACTTTGCGGCCGTGCGGCGCGAGGTCGGTGGCGCTGTGGATTAGCTTCATCGGCGTTGAGCATTGTTCGTGAAACGGGATGCGTGAAACGTGAACAGCATAGTGCGCGGCGTTTGCTTGTCACGTTTCACGTTTCACTCCTCACGCTTCAACTCATCGCCACCAGTTTCAAGAACGGCAGCACGCGCTTTTCCAGTTCGCTGGTCGTGAGCTTCAACAACTGGTCCAGCGGCATGGCGTCAGCCACATCAAACTTGCCGGACACGCTGCGGCGCAACGTCGCGAGATGCGCGCCGCAGCCCAGCTTGTTGCCGAGATCGTGGGCGACACTGCGGACGTACGTGCCCTTGGTGCAGGCGAGCTTGAAGGTGCCGACCGGCTCGGTGTAAGCCGTGAAACGAAAGTTGTAGATGTGAACGAGGCGCGGCTCGCGTTCGATCTCGATGCCTTTGCGCGCGAGTTTGTAGAGCGGCACGCCCTTCACTTTGATGGCGGAAACCATCGGCGGAATTTGCATCTGATCGCCGATGAAGGAGGCGCTGGCGGCGTTCAATTCGTCGAGCGTCATCGGCATCACGGGGAGCGACGCGGTGATCTCGCCGTCCGCGTCGTAGCTGTCGGTGGCTTCGCCGAACTTCATGGTGCCTTCATAGACCTTGTCGTCGGACATGAGCTTTTCGGAAAGCTTGGTGCCGCGGCCGAGGACGATGATGAGCAGGCCGGTGGCGTTCGGATCGAGGGTGCCGCAATGGCCGACCTTCTTGATGCCGAACTTGCGGCGGATGGCGTCCACGACATCGTGCGAGGTTGGGCCGCTGGGTTTGTCCACGAGGAGCGCGCCGTCGAGGGTGGAGAATTCTTGCATGATGAAAATTTATTTTCTGCGCGACGCTGGCTTCGTCTTCAGCCCGAGGCTCAGGCGAATTTCCGTGCGCAGCAATTTGGCTATTTTAATGTCTCAGCGGCATCGGATCGATCGGCGGATTCTCCGGGGTACCGGACCGTAACCGCGTAATGAGTGAGCTTGGCGAGGGGTGCTTTCCACGGCTGCCAGAACGGTTCGACCTCCTGTACCAGCGCCAAAAGTGCGACCAGATCGTGGGTTTTTGGAAACTGGATGGCGGCGGCAATGAGGCGCGCCTTCAGGTATTTTTCAACGCATTGTTGCGCATGAAAACATACGGCGTCAAAATTGGTCCGCCGGCGCACGCGAAATTCGCGTTGCGCCGTGGCCCAATCGGCCTCCGCCTTGGCGATCCACCCGGCAATCTCAGGCGGCATAAAACAATTCGCCTTTCTCCGTGGCTTCGCGCAGGAAAAAGTCTCCGCCAGCCAGGCACCGGTTTACTTCATCCGGTGTACGGACCACGAGATCGAGAGGAAAATCGGCGTCAATGCGGCTGCGAATCTCCGATGCCTTCCGAAAACCTTTTCCCTCAAAGGGCATCACCACGAGCAAATCCACATCAGAATCCAGCGTGGGCGAACCATAAGCATACGAGCCAAAGAGGATGATGCGCTGCGGCTTGAAAAGCCGCGCGATTTGCTCGCATACCCGTCTTATCTCCTGCCGTTTAACTTTCATGCCCATCAAAATATCAGATTGCTTTGAATTCAACCGCCTTAATTATTTGGCGGCCTTGATCGCCTTCTTCACGGCGGCAATCACCTTGCGCTGCGTGGCCAGCGGCGTGCCGGGAATGCGCGCGCCCGCCGCCGCCGGGTGACCGCCGCCGCCGAACAGGCCCGCGATGTCGCTGACGTTCACCTTCGCATTTTTCGAGCGCAGGCTGATGCGGGTCAGCTCCGGTTCAATCTCCTCGAAGACGCACGCGACGATGACCGGTTCGATCGCACGGATGTGGTCAATCAAACCCTCGGTGTCGTTGCTCTCCGCGCCGGTGCGGGCGAGGTCGGCTTTCTTCAGCCAGAAATAGGCGATGCGGTCGTCGCCGGTCAGTTTGAACTTACTGTAAACATGCTTGAGCAGCCGCGCGCGGGAGAGCGGGTAGGACTGATAGACTTCATCCGTGATCTTCGCCAGGTTCGCGCCGCGCGTGACGAGTTCGGCGCCGGCGTGAAAGGTGCCGGGCCGCGTGCTCGGGTATTGAAAGGAGCCGGTGTCCGTGGAAATGGCGGTGAACAGGCAGTCGGCAATTTGTTTCGTGATCGGCCAGCGCGCGATTTTCAGCAGGCGGTAGATCAGTTCGCCGGTGGAGGGTTCGCGCGGCGAAATCCAGTTCACGTCGCCGTAGCGCGTGTTGCTCTCGTGATGGTCAATGTTAATGAGCAGGCCGCGCTCGGCCACGCATTCGCCCACCTTGCCGAGGCGCTCGAAGCTCGCGCAGTCCGTGGCGATGACGCAGTCGAACTTCTGGCCGGGCTTCGGTTTCTGGAACACGCCGTCGGGGTCGAGAAATTTCAGCTTGGCCGGCGCGGCGTCCTCGTTCCAGCAGCAAACTTTTTTGCCCTCGGCCTGGAGCGCGAGTGCGAGGCCGACCTGCGAACCGATGCAGTCGCCATCGGGCCGGAGGTGGCCGACGATGCAGAAAGTTTCCTGCTCGCGGATGACTTCGAGAATCCGGTCAATGACTTTGGGATGGCTTTTCACTCTTTCGATTCCGGCGGAACGGCGGGGCTGGGCGGAGGATTTTTTTCCAGCTCCTCGATGATCTGCATGACGCGGTTGCCGCGCACGACGGATTCATCCATCACAAACCGCAGGACGGGCGTGAACTTGAGGACCACCGCGCTGGCCACGATGGCCTGGATGCGGATGCGATGTTGGGTGAGCCGCGCAATGCCGCGCTTCTGCTGGTCGGCATTGCCGAAGATGCTGACGAAGACCACGGCGGATTTCAAATCGCCGGCGAGGTCAATGTCGTTGACGTTGATCAGGCCGACTTCGGACACGTCGAACTCGCGGCGGATGGCTTCGCCGATTTCGCGCTTGAGCAATTCACGGACTCGTTCTTGGCGGACGGTGAGCATAAATCAAAACGGGATAAAGGGATTCTTGGATGTTTGGATTGTTGGGGGAAGAATGCAACCGCGCGATTCAATCCATTCATCCACCCATCCAACCATCCGTTTTCATAACTTCGCCGCCGTTTTTTCCACCGAGTAGCACTCGATGGCGTCGCCAACCTGCAGGTCGCTGAACCCGTCAATGCGGATGCCGCACTCCATGCCGGCGCGCACTTCGTTGACCTCGTCCTGGAACCGGCGCAGCGACTGGGTGATGCCTTCGTAGATGATCTCCTTGTGGCGGCGGATGCGCACCTTGCCCTTGGCAATGCGCCCGCTGCTGACGACGCAGCCGGCGACCGGCATGCCGCTGGAGAGTTCGAAAATTTTCCGCACGTCCGCCGAGCCGACCACGATGTCCTTGAGAATCGGATCCAGCAGGCCGGCCATGCCTTCCTTCACCTGGTCAATCAATTCGTAGATGATCGCGTAAAGTTTGATCTGCACGCCCTCGTGCTTGGCCTTGTCGGCGACGCCGCTGTCCACGCGGGTGTGGAAGCCGAGGATGATGGCGTCGGACGCGGAGGCGAGCGACACGTCGGATTCGGTGATGGTGCCGACCGCGCTGTGAATGATGTCGAGCGCGACCTTGTCGGCCTCGATTTTTTTCAACGCCTCGACAATCGCCTCGACGGAACCCTGCGTGTCCGCCTTGACGACGACCTTGAGCACCTTGCCCTGCTGGCCTTGCAGCGTGGCGAAAAGATTTTCCAGCGTGACTTTGGAACGGGCGGCTTCCTGACCCAGCAACCGGGACTCATGCTCGCGCGTCTCAGTCAGATCGCGCGCGGCTTTTTCGTCTTCGACGATGATGAATTCCAGACCGGCTTCCGGCACGCCATTCAAGCCGAGAACTTTCACCGCCACGGACGGGCCAGCTTCCTTGAGGCGCTTGCCCTCTTCGTTGATGAGCGCGCGGACGCGACCGTAATGCTCGCCGCACAAGATGACCTGGCCGACTTTGAGCGTGCCCTTGCGCACCAGCACGGTGGCGATGGGGCCGCCGGGTTCGAGGCCGGATTCGATGACGTTGCCCTTTGCAAGCCGGTTGGGATTCGCCTTCAACTCCAGCAAATCCGCCTGGAGCAAAATCAATTCGATCAGCTTGTCCACGCCTTGTTTCGTGAGCGCGGAAACTTCGGCAAAAATCGTGTCGCCGCCCCAGTCGTCCGGCACCAGCCCCTTGTCCTGCAACTGCTGGCGGACCTTGAGGACGTTGGCGTTCGGATGATCAATCTTGTTGACGGCCACGAGAATCGGAACCTTCGCCGCCTTCGCATGGCTCAAGGCTTCGAGCGTCTGCGGCATGACGCCGTCGTTCGCCGCGACGACGAGCACGACGATGTCCGTGACGTTCGCGCCGCGCGCGCGCATGGAGCTGAACGCCGCGTGGCCGGGCGTGTCGAGGAAGGTGACCTGCGCGATTTCTTTTTTGCGCTCGGGATGCGGGAAGGAAATGGTGTAGGCACCGATGTGCTGCGTGATGCCGCCGGATTCGCCCGCCGCGACGTTGGCCTTGCGGATCACGTCGAGCAGCGAGGTCTTGCCATGGTCAACGTGGCCCATGATCGTGACCACGGGCGCGCGCGGCTTGAGGTCTTCGGGCTTGTCCTCGATGTCGGCTTCCACTTTCTTAACGACCGCGTGGACCACGCCGCCGCCGCGTTCGCGCTTTTCAACTTCAAAACGCACGCCGTACTTGGCGCAGACTTTTTGCGCGGCCGCCTCCTCAATCGCCTGGTTGACGTTGGCGAACACGCCGGCCTCCATCAAATCGGCGATGATCCTGAACGGCTTTTGCTTGAGCTGCTCGGCGAGTTCGCGCACGACGATGGGCGGCTTGATGCTGATGACCTGGGCATCGGCAGGCAGGGAAATCTTGGGTGCCTGCGGCTCGGCAGGCTTGGCCGGAGCGCCGCCGCGTTGGGGAGGAAACGGCGGACGTCCGCCTTGACCACCCGGGCCACCGCGAAAATTGCGCGTGTCGCCACCACGGTTGTCACCGCGCCGGACAAATTCAGTGCGACCGGGTTCCGGCCGACGACCGGGCACAGGTGCCGGGGCTTTGGCCGCGCCGGGTTTTTCGCCGGGCCTCGGAGCGCCCGGGCGGGTGGGCAGTTGGACGAAGCCGACTTTCTCCCCCAGCTTGGGCGGCGCGGGCGGCGGCGGCGGTTTGGGTGCGGGCGGTGGGACGATTTCCGCGACGGGAGCTTCCGGCTGCGGCTCAACGACCGGCGTTGGTTCAGCGGCCTTGACTTCGTTGGTTGAAATTTTGGGAACTTCAACGACGGGTGCTGCAACAACCACGACGGGTGCGGGCGGCGGCGGCGGTGGTGGCGCGGTGATGACGACCATGGGCTCATGGACAACGGCGGGCGGGGCGGGCGCGGGTGGCGGCGTGGCCGGAGTGTTCAGCTCCGGATGGTCTTTGCGGATTTCGTCCTCGAGGTACTCAGCGGTGATCTTGTCGAGCGAACTCGACGCCACCTTGGCGGCGGCAATGCCCAGCGTCTTGGCCTTGGAGAGAATCTCCTTGTTGTCCAAGCCGAGCTTTTTTGAAATGTCGTAAATCCGAACGGGCATAAGTTATTTTTTCACCGCACCGCATTGCCGCAGCACCTTCCACGGCTAGGCCGTGACCACGGCGCCATCGCCACCAAGTTGAACTTTTTTGCGCTCGGCCTCGTCGCGCGCCGCCATCAAAACCGCGCCGGCCTGATCCCCAATGGACGGCAGATCGGAAATGTCGCTTTCATCCGCCGACAGCAAATCTTCCAGCCGCGTCAAGCCGGCGTGAACCAGCGCGTCCGCCTGCGGTTTGGAAATTCCCGGAATGGCCGCGAGCAGCTCGACTGCCTCGGCCACCTTCTCGTCGAAACCTTTGGTGACAATGTATTCCGCCTCGATGTCCACCTGCCAGCCGACCAGCTTGGAGGTGAGCCGGGCATTCTGACCGCGCTTGCCGATCGCCAGTGAAAGCTGATCCTCGCTGGTGAGAATGCGGATGCGTTTGCGCGCCTCGTCCACCTCGAACGCCTTGAGCTTGGCGGGCGCCAGCGCGTTGGTGACGTAGGTCTTGATGTTCGCGTCCCAGCGGATGATGTCCACCTTCTCGTTGTTCAACTCGCGGACGATGTTCTTCACGCGCTGGCCGCGCAGGCCGACGCACGCGCCGACCGGATCCACTTTTTCATCACGCGTCCAGACCGCGAGCTTGGTGCGGAAACCGGGTTCGCGGGCGATGGCTTTGACTTCGATGGTGCCGTCGTTGATCTCGGAAACTTCGAGCTGAAACAGCTTGATGATGAAGCGCGGATCGGCGCGGGACAAAATGATCTCCGGCCCGTGCGGGCCTTGCTCGACGGCCTTGACGTAGCAACGGATGCGTTCGCCGACCTGATATTCTTCAATCGGCACGCGCTCGCGGTTCGGCAGCATGGCTTCGTATTTGCCGAGATCAACGATGACATCGGAACGCTCGAAACGGCGGACGGTGCCGCTGATGATTTCACCGACGCGATCCTTGAATTCGGTGAAGATGAGGGATTTTTCCGCGCGGCGAAGCTGCTGCATCAACGCCTGCTTGGCATATTGTGCCGCGATGCGGCCGAAGCCGGTGGGGGTGACTTCGAGTTCAACTTCCTCGCCCACCTGGGTGTCGGGCTTGGCCCGGCGGGCGTCGAAAACGGAAATCTGGTCGTGCTTGGAAATGACCTTCTCGGAAACGACCAGCTTGGCGTAGGCGCGGATGTCGCCGGACTTGGAATCAATCTCCACGCGCAATTCGCGGGCCGGGCCGACGGCTTTCTTGGCGGCGGACAGCAGTGATTCATGGACAGCACCCATCAGGACATCACGGCTGATGCCCTTTTCTTTTTCCCAGTATTCCAGTACGGCTAAAAAATCGGCGTTCATAACTCTTTCCGAACGGCGGAACCCAGCCCCATGAGGGGAACAAAAAAGCCGGCAAGTATTAGCTTCCGACTTTCGCGCGCTGGCAGACCAGCAAATCTTTACCGTTCGTGGACACCTTAGAAATTTCCACCGGAGAGGTCAAGCCGCATTTCCGTGTGGCTTGCTTGCGCCGGCCCGGTTGATTTTTGAACCAAGCAAATAATCCAAATAAACTCTTGCACTGCCGCGCACCGCTACCTATATTGCGCGCTCTTTTTGAAAGAAACTCTGATTTATGCGACGTCCAAAAGGTATTAAAACGAAGAAGTCCGTGGCCAAGCGATTCAAAATCACCGCCAGCGGAAAAGTCCTGCGCGCCAGCGCCGGGAAACGCCACTTGGCCCAAACCAAAAGCCCGAAGCGTCGCCGCAACCTGCGCGGCACCACCACCGTGCATCCCACGGACGTGTATCGCATCACGCAGAACCTCCCGTTCAGCCACTAATTTCCTAACTCCCAACCGCCAGCCACCACCTAAATTTTATGCGAGTTACCAACGCACCAGCCTCCCGCAAACGCCGCAAACGGATGATCACAGCCGCCAAGGGCTACCGGATGCGCCGTTCCAAACTGTACCGCTACGCGTCCGACGCCGTGGATCACGGCCGCCAGTACGCCTACCGCGACCGCCGCGTCAAGAAGCGCACCTTCCGCTATCTCTGGCAGATCCGCATCAACGCCGCCGCCCGCGCCCTCGGCATGACCTACAGCCGTTTCATGGAAGGCATCAAAGCCGCCAACTGCGCGCTGGATCGCAAGGTTATGTCCGACCTCGCCGCGACCGACGCCCCCGCTTTTGCCAAGCTGGTTGAACTCGCTCAAAACGCGCTCAAGACCAAGACTTCTGCCGCCAAGGCATAAGTTGGTTTAGAATTCAATCTCAACAAAACGGGCGAGCCTGAAAAGGTTCGCCCGTTTTGCGTTTTATTAAGGCTCCATGCTTGGTGCTTTCAACCTGAACTCCGAAGTAGAGCGATAATTTCTGGCCACGCCGGCCTTGGGTGTGATTAAACCCGAACTCCGAAGTGGCGGCGGTCATTGCGCTGGGTAGCACAGGCCACTGGCCTGTGCCGAGCGGCGACCCGCCGCTCAGCACGGGGAAACCGTC
>JAYWBR010000348.1:0-3887 GCA_043781315.1 Verrucomicrobiota bacterium
CGTTCCACCGCGTCCCCATCCGAACGGGAAGTTTGGGACGCGGTGGAACGCGTCCCTACCAAAATGGGTTCAAGACACGCGACGCTCTCCTTCACCTCCAGCCAGTTGCCGGCGGCGCGGCCCAGCGGCGTGTTCATGTCCGTCAAGATCGCGCGCGTGTTCACGCCGCATTGATTGCCGAGCGTGACCATCGCCTGCGCCAGCTTGCGCGCGTCCGCTTTCGTTTGCATGAAGGCAGCGCAACCAAACTTCACGTCGAGCACGAGCGCGTCCAGACTTTCCGCAAGCTTTTTGGAAAGAATCGAGGCAGTGATGAGCGGGATGCTCGGCACGGTGCCGCTCGCGTCGCGCAGGGCGTAAATTTTTTTGTCGGCGGGAACCATCGTGTCCGTCTGGCCGCAGATGACGCAGCCAACGTCTTGAACAATCTCGGTGATGCGCTTGACGGGCAACAACGTCTTGAAACCAAGAATGGAATCCAGCTTGTCGAGCGTGCCGCCGGTGATGCCGAGGCCGCGACCGGAAATCATCGGCACGCGGAAGCCAAGGCACGCGAGCAGCGGCGCGAGCGGCAGCGAAACCTTGTCGCCGATGCCGCCGGTGGAATGTTTGTCCACGAGCGGGCGCTTGTCCTTGGGAAATTTCAACACGTCGCCGGAATCGCGCATGGCGAGCGTGAGCGCGGTGGTCTCGGCGGTGTCGAGGCCGCGAAAATAAACGGCCATGAGCAGCGCCGCCATCTGGTAGTCGGGAATTTTTCCGGCGGTGAATTCGCGGATGAACTCTTGAATCTGCGCAGGCGCGAGCTTCTGTCCTTCGCGTTTGGCTTCGATGAGAGAGAGGAAATTCACCGGATTTTAACGACAACCTTTTTGTAAGTCGGAAAATCGAATTACATCCGAACCGCGCTTCTTTAAAAGCCCTGCCAACGGATCATCGTCGGTCAACACCAAACATGTCCCCGGCACCAAGTCGGCTATGGCAGCGTCGGTTAAGCCAAATTGGGGAAAGCAGGAAGTCAGCGCGAGCGTTTTGGAAGAAGCGTTTGTTTCGTGCCAAGCTTGTATTGATTTTGCAAGATAGCATCGCATCTCAGACCGTTCAGGCTCACCTCGCTGGCCCATAAAATTGGAAACTTCCGTCAGTATGTGCGGGGTCGTTGAGAAACGTTTAAACTTCAAAAGCAGAGCCTCCAAGATCTCAAAATCTTGCAGGGAATACTCCGACATTCGCTTGAACGATTTGATTAAATCTGGCCGAAAGGAGCCAACGAAGAAAAGGAGGAGCAGGTTGGTGTCTATGAGCAGAGTACGATTATGATAGCGTTGAATTTGCTGAACTAAAAGTTTTGCATTCATCCATCATTTCGCATCTTCATGGAAACGACATTGCCTGTGCTGCGGTTAATTTTGAAGGTTTTGAACTTCTGCCGCGGCACTCGCAAGAAATCCGGCAACTCCAAACCCTGCTTGCGCATTTCCTGGTAACTAAGAGTCACCAGCCAGTGTTTGCCATCCGGCGCTTGCTCGACTTCTTCAAGCTCAACATCGCTTGAAGAGATGGAAGGAAACAAGCCATGAAAATATTCCCACGCTTTCTCGTAAGCATGCTTCGCCTCTTGGGCCTCACCCAGAGGAGTTTTGGACGCTGTTGTTGGCATAACCTGGCCAGACTAATTCAATTCAGAGGGCCTGTAAACCTCGGCTGTCATAGAAACTTCTTCGCAATCACGCTCGCGTTGTGGCCGCCGAAGCCGAAGGAGTTGTTCACGATGGCATTGACCTTCAGCGAACGCGCGGTGTTCGGCACGTAGTCGAGGTCGCACGCCGGGTCGGGATTATGCAGATTGATCGTCGGCGGCACGGTGTCGGTCTGGATGGCCTTGGCGCAGACGATCATCTCCACCGCGCCCGCCGCGCCGAGCATGTGACCGGTCGCGCCTTTGGTCGAACTCACTGCGAGTTTTTTCGCGTGGTCGCCAAAAACGGATTTGATGGCGAGCGTTTCCGCGATGTCGCCCTGCGGCGTCGAGGTGCCGTGGGCGTTGATGTAAGAAATGTCGCCGGGGTTCAGTCCACTGTGGCGCAAGGCCACTTTCATGCAGCGCGCCGCACCTTCGCCGCCGGGGGACGGGGCGGTGAGATGATGCGCGTCGGCGGTGTTGCCGTAGCCGGTGAGTTCGCAATAAATCCGCGCGCCGCGCGCCTTGGCATGTTCGAGTTCCTCCAGCACGAGCACGCCCGCACCTTCGCCCATGACGAAGCCGTCGCGTTCCTGGTCGAACGGCCGTGACGCAGTCTTGGGATCGTCGTTGCGCGTGCTCATGGCTTTCATGGCGCAGAAGCCGCCGATGCCGATGGGGATGATGGTGGCTTCCGCGCCGCCGGCGAACATGACGCTCGCGTCGCCCATTTTGATCGTTCGCCAGGCTTCGCCAAGGGCGTGCGTGGCGGTGGCACAGGCGGAGCAGGTGGCAAAGTTCGGGCCGCGTAAATTGTTGTACATCGAGAACAGGCCGGAGGCCATGTTGCCGATGAGCATGGGAATCGTGAACGGCGAGATACGGCCAGGGCCGCGTTCGAGCAACGTCTTGACCTGCTCGGTGGTCGTTTCCAAACCGCCGATGCCGGAGCCGAGGAGGACGCCGATTTCGTCGCAGTTTTCCTTGCTGAGATCGAGGCCGGAATCCAGCAGCGCCTGGTGGCCGGCGAAAATGCCGAACTGCGAATAGCGGTCGGTGCGGCGGATTTCCTTGGGTGACGGAAACGCCGGCAGCGGATCGAAGTTCCGCACTTCGCCGGCGATCTGGGTGTCAAACGCGGTGGCATCAAAGTGGGTGATGCGGTCAATGCCGCACTGGCCGGCAATGAGATTTTGCCAGAAGGTGGCAACCTCATTGCCCAAGGGCGTTACCGCGCCAAGGCCAGTGATGACGACTCTGCGTTCGGTCCAGTGGGCGGGCATAAATTAAAAAAGGGGCAGCTCTAGCTGATGCCAGATTAAGCTGCCCCGAAAGTTCGCCGCCCGTTACTTCTGCTGGGTTTCTTCGACGTATTTGATGACATCGCCGACGCTTTGCAGCTTCTCGGCCTGTTCATCTGGGATTTCGTTGCCGAATTCCTCTTCCAGCGCCATGACCAGCTCGACGGTGTCGAGCGAATCCGCGCCGAGGTCTTCGATGAACTTGGCGTCCGGCGTAACTTGATCTTCTTTCACGCCCAACTGTTCGACGATGATGTCTTTGACTCGCTGTTCGATTGTTTTTTCTGACATGTTTTTCTCCGGGTTTCGGTTAATTGCAGTGTGTCTATGCGACGATTCAAAAAGCGTCAAGCCTCGAATCGCAAATTTTTGCCGCACGGCGGCGTTTCTTCGGACTTACATCACCATGCCGCCATCCACCGCCAGCACCTGCCCGGTGATGTAGCGCGCCGCCGGGCTGGCGAGGAACAACGCCGCGTGGGCGATGTCTTCGGCCTGGCCCAGTGTGTTCAATGGAATTTTCTTTAGCAACTCCGCTTTCATCTCCGCGCTCAACGCCGCCGTCATGTCCGTTTCAATGAATCCCGGCGCGAGCGCGTTGGCCGTGATGCCGCGCGACGCCAGCTCGCGCGCGACCGACTGCGTGAAACCGATCAAGCCCGCCTTGCTCGCCGCGTAGTTCGCCTGGCCGGCGTTGCCGATCAGGCCGATGATGGAAGCCACGTTGATGATGCGACCGGAGCGCTGTTTGAGAAAAGTGCGGGTGAAGGCTTTCGTAAACAGAAATGCACCCTTCAAATTCGTGTCCAAGACCGTGTCCCAGTCCGCATCGCTCATCCGCATCAGCAAACCGTCGCGCGTGACCCCGGCGTTGTTCACGAGAATGTCCACGCGTCCAGCCTCGG
>JAYWBR010000349.1:0-3871 GCA_043781315.1 Verrucomicrobiota bacterium
TGGTCGGTGCCGTGGCCAAATCAAATGCAGTCACATACACCGTTGATCCGGGCGCAACTTGGAACGGATTCATGAACGTGTTCAACACCGGGGGGCCGGGATATGGCATAGCTGGAGCTGGAGGTGGTGTGTTCGGCAGTGGTTGGGGCACGCCCGATCTGAGGGCCACTTTTGCCGGCCCTGTCTTGTCATTACAGGCCAATACGATTGGCGACCCTAATCCGTTCTGGTATACACCGTCCGGCGGGCCGGGGGCAGTCGGCAATAAAATCATGGATGCAAACTTTTATCAGGAATACGGCGGCGGGTTGGGGAATGTGACCTTCATAGGTAATGTGTTGGGGAACTCATTGGTCGGCCCGACGGACGCGGCTGGACATGGTTGGACGGCAGTAGCCTTCATTAAGGACTTCGCCCCGGACTTTTCATCCTCTGTCTTCACGACCGTGGCGCTTCCGGTGGGCTATTTCAGCCTTTCTCTCGCCACGATTCCTGATCCGGCACGCCATGTTCAAGTTGGCTTTGAGGTCATCGGGCCAGACGTTTGGGCTGGCGATCCTCTCTCTGCGCCTTCGATCACCATCGTCCCTGAACCGACCAGCATTGCCCTGGCCGGATTGGCCGCCGCCATGTTGGTGATTCGTCGCCGCAAGTAAGTCGCACCGTTTAAGTTTCTCTTTCACCAAGGCCGCCCTTTCGGGCGGCCTTTTTTTTGCCGCTGACCGACCGTGACACTATTAAAAACACCTTGCTCCTCGAAAAAATGCGTGGTTCATCGAACCCTGTGGAACGATCCGGCACGCGCGGGCCACGCAGGTTTGGCTGCGCATTTCGGTTCGGAACGACCACCGCATAGTGGAGTTAGCCGACAACGGACAAGGTTTTAATTTGAGTGAGCGCAAGACCGGGGATGACGGCTTGGCTAACATTAAGGAACGGTTGAAATCACCGGGCGGCGATTGCGAGATAACGAGCGACCTTCACAAAGGAACCACCGTGCGCCTTCAGGCACCGCTCCCTAAAAGATTATTATGATCAAAGTCGGCATCGTGGAAGACAACAAGACCGTGCGCGAGGGGTTCGAGACGCTGCTCAACCGGACGCCTGGTTTCCAATGCGTCTGGACCTGCGCCACCGTGGCGGAGGCGTTGAAGAAAATCCCCATGG
Source organism: Verrucomicrobiota bacterium (assembly GCA_043781315.1). Taxonomy (GTDB): domain Bacteria; phylum Verrucomicrobiota; class Verrucomicrobiia; order Limisphaerales; family CAIQOK01; genus CAIQOK01. The sequence continues at coordinate 1,168 of JAYWBR010000349.1, forward strand.
CCATGCCGGACGTGGTGTTGCTGGACATTCAACTGCCCGACGCCACGGGCGTGGAATGCACGGCCAAGATCAAGGAGCTGCTGCCCGCAGTGCATATTGTCATCGTCACCGTGTATGAAGATTCCGAGCGGATCTTCCAAGCCTTGCGTGCCGATGACGCCGGAAATCGCGCGCAAAGTCATCGGGCAGTTCCGCCATCAACCCACGGCGGCGGCGCAGGTGGAGAATGTTTCCGACCGCGAGAAGGAAGTCTTGGAATTTGTCATGCACGGGCTGGGCAACAAGGCGATTGCCGACCGGCTCGGCGTATCCGTGGCAGCGGTGAAGTGGCATCTGCAGCACATCTACGAAAAGCTGCACGTCCATTCCCGGACGGAAGCCGCGCTGAAGTTCAAGCAAACTCAAGGTTCTGATTGAACCCTGGACTAGGTTTGGTTTTGGCCAATAGAACTGTCAGCCGACCACAACAATCTCAATGGCAATATGGTCAACCAACGCCAGCAATAATTTCGGCACTGTTGCCAATTTCAAATTTGGATCACTATACTTTGACGCTTGAAGCGTAAAAATAAAAATCCCAGTCCTGGTGCGCGAACCCAGACATACCTAGTGGTAACAGGATCATCGCTTTCCCCTGGTCGTAAACGTCTCTTTGGTCTTGTTGCGTTGTCGCTCCCTTTCCTTTTCCTTGCTTTGTTGGAGGCGGGTTTACGGCTGGCAGGCTATGGCTACGACCCGGCATTTTTCAAAACGGGACGCGATGAATCCGGCCAAAAATTCCTCGTCAATAACGACCAGTTCACTTTCCGGTTTTTTCCGCCGGAACTCGCCCGCTGGCCGGGTGCGTTCAAGCTCGCCGCCGAGAAACCCGTCAACTTGCAGCGGATCTTCATCTTCGGCGAATCGGCGGCGATGGGCGATCCGCAACCCTCGGTCGGGGCCTCGCGCTATTTGGAAATTCTCCTGCGTGAAAAGTTTCCGCAACAGGAGTTTGAAGTGGTCAATCTTGGCATCACGGCCATCAACTCGCATGTCATTCTGCCCATCGCGCGGGAAGTCGCTGCGCGTGGGCAGGGCGATCTCTGGGTGGTCTACATGGGCAACAACGAAATGGTTGGGCCATTCGGTGCTGCGACGGTCTTTGGCGCGCGGGCAGCGCCGTTGGGCGTGGTGCGGCTAAATCTCGCCCTCCAGAAAACCCGCGTGGGCCAGTTGGCGGTTTCACTCATGCGCCACCTGGGCGGCAAATCTAAAAATGCCACGTGGGGCGGGATGTCGATGTTTTTGGAGAACCAGATTCCGCCCGACGATGTCCGCCGGGAAACGGTCTATCACAACTTCGCCCGCAACCTGCGGGACATCGTGGAGGCGGGCCAGGATAGCGGTGCGCGGGTGGTCGTGAGCAGCATGTCGGTCAATCTGCGTGATTGTCCCCCGTTTGGCTCGCTGGCGAACCCCAAGCTCCCGACGGCGGACAAGGCGCAGTTCGATGCACTTTATGGCAAGGCGCTGTCGCTGCAGACGAACCAGCGCCCCGCCGAGGCGGCCCAAGTGTTTGCGCAGGCGGCGCAGTTGGATCCGGGGTTTGCCGGGCTGCAATTTCGCTGGGCGCAATGTCTGTTGCTCGGAACCAATTCTGCCTCGGCACGGGAACATTTCCAACGGGCGTGTGACGTGGACGCGCTGCCGTTTCGCGCCGACACGCGCATCAACGGTGCGATTCGATCGGTGGCCACGGAACCGGCGGAAACTAATCTGGTGTTTTGCGATATCGAGAAGATCCTGGCTGCAGCAACCCCTGACGGCGTCGCTGGCGATGAATCTTTCTTTGAACATGTGCATTTCAATTTTGACGGAAATTATCGGCTGGCAAGAGCCTGGGCGGAACAAATAGCGCGCGTGCTGCCGGCGGAAGTCCGGCGCAAAGCCACCACCGTTTGGGCGACCCAGGACGTTTGCGAAAGCGCCATTGGTTTATCAGACTGGAACCGGATGCTTGTGGTTTCCTCTGTTCTCTCGCGGATGCGGCTGCCACCGCTGGCGACGCAGTTCAACAACCCGGGCCGCGCGCAGGTTTTGCTGCGCGAACTCGAAGAGATAAAAGAGCGACAGTTTCAGACGAATGCCGCGGCGAAGGCGCGGGCGGAATTTACGGCCGCCGTGGCGCGGGCACCGCGGGACAATTTCCTCCGCGAGAACTACGGGAATTTTCTAAAATCCATTGGCGATAAGCCGGGAGCGCTGGCTGAATACTCAAAGATCAGCGAACAATTACCGCATGATTTCCATGCCGGCTTGCAGGCCGGTCATCTGCTCGGGGAGTTGGGGCGATTGACGGAAGCCGAACAGTTGTTGCGGCGAATGGCCGCGCAACGTCCTTTTCAGCCCGACGCGTGGTTTGAACTTGGCGTGGTGCTGGCGGCGGAAGCCCATTACGAAGCGGCGTTGGAAATGTTCGAACGGGTGGCGAAGTTGCACCCTTCGGACGGAGCGTGCCTGACCTACCAAGGTCGGGTGTTGTCGAAATTGAATCGTCATATTGAGGCGATCAGGAAATACCGCGAAGTCAGCCAGCTAAATTCCAACAGTTGGTCGGCACATCTGGAACTGGCGGTTGAATTGGTGGCGGCGGATCAAGTGGCGGAAGCCATCCAGGAATACCAAGCGGCAGTGCACCTCAATCCGCGTCATCCGGTCATGCGCT
>JAYWBR010000350.1:0-3860 GCA_043781315.1 Verrucomicrobiota bacterium
CGAGAAAATCCACCATCGCCTTGGCGAACGGCGCGAGGTCGCGCGGCGTGCGGCTGGAAATTAAATTGCCATCCACGACGACGGGCGCGTCCACCCAGAGGCCGCCGGCATTTTCCAAATCGTCCTTGATGCCGAGCGAGCCGGTGACGCGTTTGCCTTTGAGAATTTTGGCCGAGATCGGAATCCAACCCGCGTGGCAGATGAACGCGACGAGCTTGCCCTGCTCGAAAAATTCGCGCGTGAGCGTCAGCACCTTGGCGTCGCGGCGCAATTTATCAGGCATGAACCCGCCGGGAATCAGCAGGCCGCAGAAGTCGCGGCTGTTCACCTCGCTGATGAGTGCATCGGCCTTGGCGGGATAACCATGCTTGCCGGCGTAAGTTTTCAGCTCCGGCCCCGCGACGCGCATCGCGTAACCGGCTTCCTCGACGCGCAGCTTCGGATACCAAAGCTCCAGGTCTTCATAAATGTCATCCACGAATGTCAGCAACGTTTTTTGCATCCGGTCATTGTGTCCGATTGCGCGCGGCAGACAAGCATTTCAGCCCCGCAAACATTTCGGGAACCGTTGACCTCACCAGTTTTTGTCATTGCTGGCCCCGGCAGCGTTCTCTAAATTCACGCCTCCTGAAAACCGCATTTGCCAATTGAACCTTGAAGCCACCGTTTATCGTAAAATGAATTCATCCGCCAACCTTGCCGCCGCTTTCAACCTCGCCCGCGAACGTTACGCCGCGCTCGGCGTGGACGTGGACGCCGCGCTCGCCGCGCTCGCCCAGATTCCCATCTCGCTCCACTGCTGGCAGGGCGACGACGTGGGCGGCTTTGAAAATTTCGGCGGCGCGCTCGGCGGCGGACTCGCCGTCACCGGCAATCATCCCGGCAAGGCGCGCACACCCGACGAACTCCGCGCGGATTTGGAAAAAGCCTATTCGCTGATTCCCGGCAAGCATCGCCTGAACCTGCACGCCTTCTACGGCGAGTTCGGCGGCAAGAAGGTGGACCGCGACGAAATCGCGACGGAACATTTTAAGAACTGGATTGCGTGGGCGAAGCAGAACGGCCTCGGCCTCGACTTCAACCCAACTTGCTTCTCACATCCCAAATCCGCCGATGGCTTTACGCTCTCGCATCGCGACAAAGGCATCCGCAATTTCTGGATCGAGCATTGCCGCCGCTCCCGCGAAATCGGCGCGGCGATGGGCAAGGCGCTCGGCAAAACTTGCGTGACGAATGTCTGGATTCCCGACGGCTTCAAAGACACGCCCGCCGACCGCCACGCGCCGCGCGAACGCCTCGCTGAATCACTCGACGCCGTTTTCAAGAAGGCGATATCCCCGAAGCTGAATCTCGACGCTGTTGAGCCGAAGCTGTTCGGCATCGGCAGCGAAAGCTATGTCGTTGGCTCGCACGAATTTTATCTCGGCTACGCCGTCTCGCGCAAAAAACTGCTGTGCCTCGACGCCGGCCATTATCACCCGACGGAAAGCATCGCCGACAAAATTTCCAGCGTGCTGCAATACCTGCCGGAGATTTTGCTGCATGTCAGCCGTGGCGTCCGCTGGGACAGCGACCACGTCGTCATCCTCAACGACGACCTGCTCGCCATCGCGCGCGAGATCGCCGTCAACGGCTACACCGACCGCGTCCACATCGGCCTGGATTATTTTGACGCGAGCATCAACCGCGTCGCCGCCTGGACCATCGGCACGCGCAACATGCTTCGCGCGCTGCTCATCGCGCTGCTCGAAACCCCGCTCATCCGCAGCGCCGAAGCCGCCGGTGATTTGACCACGCGCCTTGCGTTGCAGGAAGAAGCCAAGTCACTCCCCTTCGGCGCGGTGTGGGATTATTACTGCGAGAGCAAAGGCGTCCCCGTCGGCGATGCGTGGCTCGCGGAAGTGAAAAGCTACGAGCAAACAGTTTTAATTAACCGCTAATCTGCGCTAATCCACGCTAATGAATTTCCAATCAGCGCAGGTTAGCGGGGATTAGCGGTTCAAGTTTTATGAAACCGGAAATTTACAAAGACGAAGGCTACAAGCTCATGGGCGCGGCCTTCGAGGTTTACAACGAGCAAGGCTATGGCATGGCCGAAGAAATTTATCAGGAGAGCCTTGAGATTGAGTTGGAGATGCGCGCCATTCCGTTCCGGTCAAAGCAGGAATTGAAGTGCTTCTACAAGGGGCGCGAACTCAAAAAGCGTTATGTGCCTGACCTGATTGTTTTTGACGCCTTGGTGGTTGAGTTAAAATCCGTGAACCAGCTTTTGCCCGAACACGAAGCGCAACTCATCAATTACATGCGGATCACCAAGCAACCAGTCGGCTACCTGATTAACTTCGGACACAAGGACACACTGGAATGGAAACGCTTCATCCTGTCCGAACTCATCGCCAAAAAAGATTAGCGAAAATTAGCGCAGATTAGCGGTTAAAAATGTCTTCCCTCCTCCAACTATCAGCGGTCACGAAATCCTTCGGCGCGGTGCGCGCGCTCAAGAGCGTGTCGTTTGATTTGCGGGCGGGTGAGGTTCACGCGCTGCTTGGCGAAAACGGCGCGGGCAAATCCACGCTCATCAAGGTCATCACCGGCGCACACCAACCGGACGGCGGCACAATTGAAATCAATGGCGAGCGCGTCGCGCAACTCACGCCTGCATCCGCGCACAAACTCGGCATCGCCTGCATTTACCAGCAGCCCGCGTTGTTCCCGGATTTGACGGTCGCCGAGAACATCGCGCTACGACTCGAACCTGCGTCCGCCGCGCGCAAGGTGAACTGGCCCGCCCGCCGCACTCGCGCTGCGGAATTGCTCCAGCGCATCGGCGCGGAGATTTCACCGGACGCGGAAGTCCGCTCGCTCTCGATGCCGGAGCAGCAGCTTGTCGAGATCGCCTGCGCGCTCGGCGCGGGTGCGCGCATCGTCATCATGGACGAGCCGACTGCGTCGCTCACGCAGAAGGAACAGCACCTCCTGTTCGCCGTCGTGAAGGATTTGCGCGCGAGCGGCGTCGGTGTCATCTACATCTCGCATCGGCTGGAGGAAATTTTCCAACTCGCCGACCGCGTCACGGTCTTGCGCGACGGCGAAAGCGTCGGCACGAACCAAGTCAGCACGATGAACGAAGCTTCGCTCATCAAGCTGATGGTCGGCCGTGAAGTCTCGGCCATCTATCCACCATCTGAAAGTGAAGCAGGCGAAGTTGTTCTCTCGCTCAAGAACCTCAACTGTACAGCTGGCGGCGTGAAGAATGTTTCGCTCGATGTCCGCGCGGGCGAAATTGTCGGCATGGCGGGCTTGGTCGGCGCGGGGCGAACGGAACTCGCGCGCGTCTTGTTCGGCATCACGCCCGCCGACGCCGGCGAAATCACGCTCAACGGACAGCGCGTGACAATTCATTCACCGCAGGAAGCCGTCGCGCATGGCATCGCGTATGTGCCGGAAGACCGGCGGCGGCACGGTGTCATTCTCGAAATGCCCATCGCGCACAACATGACGATGGCGATCCATCAGCGGATTTTTTCCGGCGCGTGGCTGCGATTCGGCGCGGAGAAGCAACTCGCGCTGGATTTCATCCGCGACCTCGGCGTGAAAGCTTATGGGCCGGATGCGCCCGGTGGCTCATTGAGCGGTGGCAACCAGCAAAAAGTTTCCCTCGCCCGCTGGCTCGCAACCAAACCCAAGCTGCTCATCCTCGACGAACCGACGCAAGGCGTGGACGTGGGCGCGAAAAGTGAAATCCATAAAATCATCCGGCGGCTGGCGAAGGAAGGTCTGGCCGTGCTGATGATTTCCAGCGACCTGCCGGAAATTCTCGGCATGGCGGACCGCATCGCTGTGATGCGCGGCGGAACGAT
>JAYWBR010000351.1:0-3840 GCA_043781315.1 Verrucomicrobiota bacterium
TGTTCGCCGGTGATCGAACCGTTCCACGCGATGACCTGCTTGAACAGCTCATCGAGCGCGGCGTCGGCACGCTGCTTCGCGCCGGGCCGCGTGTAATCCACCATCACGTTCGTGTGGATGTTGCCATCACCAGCATGACCGAAACAGGCGATGGCCAGGCTGTGCTTCTTTTGTAGCTTCGCGGCAAATTTGAACAGGTCTTCCAGTTTGCCGCGCGGCACCACGATGTCCTCGTTCAACTTCGTGAGGCCCGTGTCGCGGAGCGAATACGAAAACTCCCGGCGCATCTGCCAGACTTTCTCGCATTGCGCGTCGCCCAGGCCGCGCTGAACGAAAAGCGGTTGCTGCCGCCGGACAATTTTTTCCAGCGCACGAATTTCCGATGCCACCGATTTCTTCTGCCCGTCGAGTTCGACGATCAGGTGCGCCTTGCAGCCGCGCAGGCTTTCGCTCTTCGTGCGTTGGTAAGCGGCGGCGAGCGTGAAGGCGTCCGCCACTTCCAGCGCGCACGGCAAAATGCCCGCCGCAAAAATCGCGTGCAACGTCCGCAGCGCACCGCGCATGGACGAAAAACCGACGGCGAGATTCGCGCGGTACGGCGGCAACGGCAGCAATTTCAACGTGGCTTCCGTAATCACGCCGAGCAAACCTTCCGAGCCGACGAACAGCCGGTGCAGGTCGAACCCGGTTTTGTTTTTGTGCGTGCGCCCGCCAAGTTTGACGATGGCGCCGTCGGCCAGCACCACTTCCAGACCAAGCACGTAATCGCGGGTGACGCCGTACTTCAGGCAGCGCGGGCCGCCGGCGTTGGTGGCGATGTTGCCGCCGAGCGAGCAGTCGGCGCGGCTGGCGGGATCGGGCGGATAATACAGGCCGAGTTTTTCCACCGCCTGTTGAAAAGTCTGCGTGATGACGCCCGGCTGAACCACGGCGACAAAATCCGCCGCGTTGATTTCCACGATGTGGTTCAGGCGCTCCAGCGAAAGCACAATGCCGCCGCGCACCGGCACGCAGCCGCCCACGTAGCCGTAGCCCGCGCCGCGCGGCGTCACGGGAATATGATGGCGGCTGGCGAAACGGAGCAGCGCGGAAACCGATTTCGTGGAGCGCGGCAGGGCGACGGCCTCCGGTTGATGCGTGGCAAACCATTTGTCGCCCGCATATTTCGCGAGGCTGGCGGCATCGGAAAGAATTTCCCCGGGCAGCAGTTTTTTCAACTGGGCGAGCTGTTTGGGAAGCATGGGCGCGGTGGCTTGCGGCATGGCGACAAGATGGAAACTGCCAGTGCGGGTGTCGAGCGTGAACTCAAAGCCAGTCCGAACCGTAGCGGTAGGCTTCCAGCCTGCTGTAGAGGGCGAGCATCTTGCCGCCCGGATAAGCGATCCAGAGTACGCGTGCGATCCTCATTTGAGCGGGCCTTCTCACTCACAACGTTTTTTCCGCCGGGCTGGAAGCCGCGGCTCTACGTCAGCCAAGATGGCTGCCGCTACATTTTCCGACCGGCTCTCACAATCCGGTCGGATGATCGAGGAACGACCACGGCAGTTTGAATTTTTTGGAAAGCACCGCCGCGAGCGCCTTCACGCCGAAAGTTTCCGTTGCGTAATGGCCCGCGTAAAAAACATTCACACCCAGTTCCTCCGCCAGCGCGTAAGTCCAGTGCGGCCCTTCGCCGGTGATGAACGTGTCCACGCCTTCGGCGACCGCGAGTTTCAAATCCCCCCCTGCCCCGCCGGTCACGACGCCGATGCGCTCGCAGATTTCTTTGCCACCTGGAATGAGCAGGGGTTTCGCGCCGGTCGCGCGGCCGAGACGTTCCGCCAGATCGTCGCGGGAAATTTTCTGGCGCGATTGCAGCCCGATGTGCTGGCCGTGGCTCGCAAAGAACGGTTTCAAGTTCCGCAAACCCAGCGCAGCGCAGAGCAATGCGTTGTTGCCGAGTTTGGGATGCGCGTCGAGCGGCAGGTGCGAGCTGTAAACCGCGAGGTTGTTTTCGATCAGCAGTTGCAGCAGTTCGTAGCGTTTGCCTGTCCACGGATGCGACGGCGACCAGAACAAACCATGATGCACTATCAGCAAATCCGCCCGCGCCGCAATCGCGAGTTTCACCGTGGCAAGGCTGGCGTCCACCGCGGCGGCGATGCGCGTGACCGCGCCGCGATTCTCCACCTGCAAGCCATTCACCGCGCCGTCGTAGTCGCCGAATTCTTTGGTGCGAAGAATTTGGTCGCAGTGTTTGACCAGGGTGGCGAGTGAGGATTTCGACATGGCGCAATGAAAGCAAAACCCGGCTGGCTTGGCAAAGCGTGAAATGAAACGAATTACGCAGTGGGCGCACCCGCACTGCCCCTGGAGCGCGGCTGTGTCCCGCGCAACGCGGGATCAGCCGCAGCAGCTTCGCAAGTAGTGAGGCACAAGCTAAATCCAGAGACCTCACGACGTTCGTCCATGCTGCGGCTGGTCGCTGCGACACAGCCGCGCTCCGTCCGGCGGTGGAAACTTTTCATTCGCAGATGTCCATTCGCAAACCGGGTAGCACGGCGATGGGCGTCAGCAGAATCTTCCCGTCGCTCGACGGACGGAACAGCCAGACCAGGCGGAAGCCTCCCGGGCCGCGCGCGTTGAACGCCGTCACCCGATAAAACCACGGCTCATCCAAGGCCACCTGCTTGACGAAGAAGATGGGGCGTTGGGTTTCGCCGAGGGTTTCATACTCCCGGCCTTCGCGGGTTCGTTCGATGCGGTAGCCGGTGATGCACGCGCCGCCCACCGGTGGTTTCCAGCGCAACATGAGCGAACCCGCCGGACACGGGCAGGCGTCCAAACGCCGCACCGGGCCGGGGTGGCGGCGCGTGAAACCAGACACGGTGGTTGGTGAATCCAGATCAAAAATGTTTCCCATACGCCCGCGAGTCTGGCGGCTGGGGTCGGACAAATACGGGGGGAGGGGGAAAAATTTCCACCGCGAAATACACGAACCACGCGAAAAGTTTGGGAGCAAACTTTCTCCTTTCGCGTGGTTCGCGTATTTCGCGGCTCAATCCGTGTGATACGGCGGGGCTTCTTCTTTGACGGAGAAGTAATCGGCGGCATCGCCGAACGCTTGCTCCGGGGAGATGCCGGGTTGCGGCGGGCCGGGCGGTGGCGAGGCGTAAGCGGATTTTTTGCGGGCGCGTTTGGGCTTGGCGGCGGCGATGAGCGGGGTGGTGATTTTTTCGTAGAGCGCGAAAAGGAATTCCACGCGGTGACGTTCGCTCTCGAAGGGTTGCGGGCGGTAGCAAACGTCCACGGCGCGGTCGAGATCGGCGTGGGCTTTGACGAGTGAAGACGGCATGGCGAGCGGATCGTAGAGATCGGCGGGCGTGGCGGTTTTGGTTGGAGCGCCGATCTCCGATCCGGCGCGTTGGGAGCGTTTCTTGGTTCGAGCCGGGTCGGAGACCGGCGCTCCGTCGGCCAGGAATTCCGCGCGAACGGACAATACCTTTTGCGCGGCGGCCTCCACGGCGGCGCGTTGCTTCTCACTCACCGGCTCCGGCCACGGGTAGTTGTTATAGACCATGCTGCCGGAATAGCGGTAATCCGACTTCAATCGCCCGCCAACCTGACGCACCCAAGCCATGTGCATCGCCGAAGTCAGAATGCCGAAATAAAACAAGCTGTTTGAGGCGATGAGAAAATTCGTGTTTGCAGAAATAATTTCCTTCGGCATGAAGCCAATCGGAATGTATTGCCGACGTTCGGACGAAACTTCTGGAATGAGGATGTATTCGGATGAGGGCTGCGAAATGTAAAAGAACAACGACGGGGTCTTGGCCGCTTTTTGCGTCGGCGTAGCCGTGC
>JAYWBR010000352.1:0-11479 GCA_043781315.1 Verrucomicrobiota bacterium
AACGAAGCGAGCGGACATGAAGATCAGAGCCGGCCCGCTGCCTTTGGTTCAAACTATTCTCAATAATCTTTCGGCGGGTAAGTCCGACAAGCTGCTAGCTATCAGCATCTGTGGTCTATCTGGTTTCATTTTTCAGGCATCAAATCCTGTCAGACGTTTTGTTGGTTCGTTAAATAATAGCACGGCACGCTTTCACCTTTCACGCATCACATTTCCGTCACACTTCAATCCCGTACGCCTTGATCTTGTTGTAAAGCGTCTGTCTGCCTATGCCGAGGCGTTTGGCGGTTTCCAGTTTGTTGCCACCGGTTTCCTTGAGCATCCGGATGATCTCATTGCGCTCGACGCCTTCGAGCAACGTGAAGTTCGTGTCCATGCCCGTCTCGGATTCGACGCGGCTGCTGGCAGTGGCGATGGAAAGATCGCTCGCATCAATCTCGTTGGCTTCGCACAACAACACGGCGCGTTGAACTTCGTTCTGCACCTGGCGCACGTTGCCCGGCCAGTCGAAGGCGGTGAGCCGGTCCACCGCCGATTTGGTGAAGCCACGGATGGGCCGGCTGGACTGGGCGACAAAGCGTTTCAGGAAAACCTGGCAGAGCGGCATGATGTCTTCGCGGCGCTCGCGCAGCGGCGGGAGATGCACGGAGATGGCGCTGATGCGGTAGAACAAATCCTCGCGCAACTTGCCGTCCTTGATGGCCTCGTCGGGCTTGCGGTTGGTGGCGGCCACAAGCCGGCAGTTGGTCTTGTAGCTGACCGTGCCGCCGACGGGGCGGACTTCCTGATCCTGCAACACACGGAGCAGCTTGCTCTGCGTATCAATGGGCATCTCGGAAATTTCGTCGAGGAACAGCGTGCCGCCGTCGGCCTGGCGGAAATAACCGTCGCGGTCGGAGATGGAACCGGTGAACGCGCCTTTCTTGGAACCAAACAGTTCGGCCTCGATCAGCTCACGGGGAATCGCCGCGCAGTTGATCTTGACGATCTTGCCCTTGCTACGCGGACTCATCGCGTGGATGAGGTCGGCGATGACTTCCTTGCCCGCGCCGCTTTCGCCGGTGATCAGGATCGGCACATCGCTCGGTGCGACGCGTTCGATGGTGCGGACGACGGTCTGCATCACCGCGCTTTGGAAGACTGGCGAGGCGCCGCCGCTCATGGTGGACAAGGCGCGGCGGAGCGTGCTGTTCTCCTCGTTTTGTTGTTTGTGTTCCAACGCGCGGGACACGGTGACGAGGAGGTTCTGCGTGTCGAACGGCTTGTTGAGAAAATGATACGCGCCGCGTTTGGTGGCGTTGACGGCGGCCTCGATGGAAGCCATGCCGGTCAGGACGATCACCTCGGTGCCCGGCCATTGCTTTTTGATCTCCGGCAGCAACTCCATGCCGTTGGCATCCGGGAGTCCTAGATCCAGCAGCACGATGTCGGGCTGCGGCTGGGCGAAGGCCTCCCGCAACTCCGCGCCGCTGCCGGCTTGATTGACCTCATAGTCGGTGGCCAGCAGCATCGCGAGCAGTTCGCGCAGGTCAGCTTCGTCATCTACGATCAGTATGTTTCCCTTCATAAATTTTTCTTTCGATTTTTGGCACTGGCCTGAACCAACGCGCGAAACAAGGCCCGATGTTCCGCGTGCCGTGGCGCGAGGCGTTCGGGATGAAACTGAACGCCGACCAGAAACGGAAGCCAGTGCGCCACTTCCCGTCTCAATTCCACGGCTTCCACAATCCCGTCCGCGCTGACCGCCACGGCCCGCAACGGTTCCGCCACCCGGCCCACCGACTGATGGTGCGTGCTGTTCACGCCCAGATTTTTCCGGCCCGTGATCCGGGCCAGCAGCGAATCCGCCGTCACCCGCGCCACATGCACCACTTCACTGCGTTTATCCATGCGCCGATGTTCCAGCGCCCCCGGAACCTGCGATGGAATATCCACGATCAAGGTTCCGCCCAGCGCCACATTCAACAACTGGCTGCCCCGGCAGATCGCCAGCGTCGGTTTGTGCTGGCGAAAAATTTCATCTATCAAAAACAACTCGCGCAACGTGCGCTCGCCGCCGTCGGGCGTGGGCTCCACCGTGCGCCGCAGTTTCGCTGGCAGCTTTTTCTCATACAGCTCCGGCTCGACATCGTCGCCGCCCGTCAACAAAACCCCGTCGCAATGACGCACACACTCGGCCATCAGTTCGCGCCGGACGCCCGCCGGGGCGATGATCGGAATCCCGCCTGCCGCCGTCACCGCGCAGGTGTACGCCTCGGAGAGGCTGATGGATTGGTCACCAAACTCGACGCCGGCTTTCTGTATGCTCGGCGAAATCAAAATCAACGGCGGTCTGTTCAGTCTGCTCATTTATCGGACAACTTAGCCAAGACTTGAGCCGGAGACAGCAAGAATTTTAGGCACCGGTTTTGGGACAGCCGGCCGAGCGAAGGAACCCGTCATGTGAGTGATGGAAGGGGCGCGGCGTTCACGCCGCTTCAGCTTGCGACTGCCAAAGACCGATCAGAAATCAACCAGGTGCGGACATTGAAGCGGGCTGAAGCCCGCGTTCCAGTTATTCCTCCAACCGTCACAGATACGGCGAAAACAGCCGTGCCGTGGCGTCGCGCAGCTTCACCGGATAACTGCGCCCGTCCGCTTCGGCCAGGGTCACTTCGCGCGCGCCGGAAATTTTTCCGGCGAGAACCGCCTGCATCGCCCCGGCAAACTCGCGGCCGTAACACTCCACGTTCAATTCAAAATTCAGCCGCAGACTACGCGCGTCCCAGTTCGCCGAGCCGAACAAAACCCAGTGGCCGTCCACGATCATCAGCTTGGAATGATCGAACGGCGGCGGCGTGAGCCAGACATGGCAGCCGCGCTCCAGCACCTGCCACCACAGTGCGCGCGACGCCCAATGCACGAACGGCAGATTGCTTCGGGCGGGCAATACGATGTCCACGCGCACGCCGCGCAGCGCCGCGAGATTCAGGGCCGACACCAGCGCGGGGTCGGGCAGAAAATACGGCGTGAGAATTTGCACGGAGGTTTGCGCTTCGGCCAGCGCCGCCAGCAGCGTCCAGTGGAGTTTTTCAAAATCCGCATCCGGCCCGTCCGTGATCACGCGGGCAACCAAATGGCCGTTCTCGGGCAGTTCAGGAAACCAGAGGAAGCCGTCCAGCACTTCGTCCGTGGTAAAAGCCCAGTCGTTCGCAAACGCCTCCTGCAACTGCGTCACTACCGGACCTTCAACGCGGAAATGCAAATCCTGCACGGGACTTTTCGGCTGGTCGCGCAGCACGTTGCCCTGCCGGATGTTCATGCCGCCCGTAAACGCCAGCCGGCCATCCACGATCAGGGACTTGCGATGGTTGCGCAGGTTGATGGTGGCGACCCGCCACGGTGCCAGCGACGGGAGGAATCGCGCGACCGTCACTCCGCGGTGTTTTAATTCGCGTGTGATCGGCGGCCACGAATAACGCGCGCCCGCTGCATCCACCAACACTTTCGCCTGCACCCCGCGGGCGACCGCGCGGTCCAGGGCGGCGGCAAATTGTTTTCCGACGGTGTCGTTGTCAAAAATGTAAGAGGTGAGCGAGATGGATTTTTGAGCTGACTCGATCGCGGCGAGCATTTCGGGGAAAGCCGCGTCGCCATTGACGAGCGGCCGGATGCGGTTGCCGGACACGAGCGGCTGGGCGACCAGGCGGTTGACGACGTCGGCGAGCAGTTTCAAATGCTCGGCGGCCGCAGGATTGGGTTCGCCCAGATTTTCCGGAGTGGGCCGTTGAAAGGTTCCATGCACGCCGAGCGAGACGGCACGGCGGCGGACGCGGTTCACGCCGAGCACGAGATACAGCACCGGGCCGAACAGCGGCACGAACCAGATGGTGGCAATCCACAGCGTGGCGGCGCGGACATCGCGTTTGTGCAGCAGGACGTGGCTCGAAGCGAGCAGCACGGCCAGCAGGTCAAACGCGGCGGCGAGGTGCGGCCAGAATTGGGAGATGTGATCGAGCCATTCCATCGCCGGGACTTTTGCGGACAAAGGCCGGTGACGCAAGCTCTATGCGGCGGCCAGCGAACGTAAAATCCCGCATGAACGGAGTGCAACTGAATCAACCCCGCCGCCGCCACCGGGCTTCAGTTTCAGCCACAGCAAGCTCGTGGCAGGTGGCGAGAAGCCGCCATCGGAAATCGTGAGCGCGACGACCTCGTCGCACAAAAATCGAAACGCTCGGACTTGGTGAGCCACCAAACCGGCGACGCGGATGTGGCTGCCGCCCCCGAGGTCTTGCTGCCGCTCAAAAAAACAGGTTCAGCCAGGAGCGCACTTGAAACATTCCGCGCACGAACCGGCCGGAGGCGTTCACCCAGGCCGCCCGCTGTCGGGTGAGCGGATTCAAGTTGCACGAATCTCTTTGGCCGAATTGATCGCGCCCATTTTTTTCCGGCACGCACGCTTCCTGAACGGATCCGCCGGGGCGGACGGCGGCGACACCCTGCGGCTTGTCCAACGCCGCCTGGATGCGTTCAGCGATCTGTTCCACGGAATACGATTTTTGCAGAAAATCCGCCGCCCCGTCCCGCAGCACCCGATGGCGCAACAGGCTGTCGAAGCAGGTGGTGAGCATCAGCACCCGCGTGGAACTCGCCAGCAATTTGATCGGACGAACCGCGTCCACGCCGTCTCCTCCGGGCATTTGGTTGTCGAGCAGGATGACTTCGGGCGGCGCTTCCCGGGCCAGCGCCGCGAGCACTGCGGCGGTTGAGGAAAACTCGCGTGAGCAATCAAAACCGGACACATCCGCCAACAGCTCGGCGAGCACACTGCGAAACGCGAGGTTGTCATCCACCAGCCAGACGCGCGGGCGCTCAGAACCGGGGGCTGAGGATTCCAAATCCAAGAGGGCTGAACTTCCAGACGGAACTGTCATGTTGTGGTCAGGATTCATGGTTTTTCCTTTCGGGAAATTCACTTGCAATCCTCGTGCCAGCAATTATTTCAGGCGCGACGACACGAGAAAATACCTGCGAATAGAGGCGCTTTCAACCCTGAAGAAAACTTTTCGTAAACGACTTCCGCCTGCGGGTGTGTTGTGTTTTGCGCAAGTTGAAAAAAAATCGCTCTGCCGATACTGGTCCGACGGCTGCGCTTCCTGCATTCGGAGCGGCGACCCGTGCGCGCGGAGAACGCGCTAGCAACTCCGGGCACTGCCGGGTTTTCGGGGCCGCCGCGTTGCGCTGTGCTTTTCTTTCCGCGCCAGACTAACTCACCGTATATTTTCCAGGGATCGGCACGGCACGGATTGGCGCGGGACCCCATTCCATTTTTTCCGGCGCAAGGGAAGTTTGCCACGCCATCGCCTCATCCCAGGTGACGGCCTGGCCGGTGTAGGCGGATTCGCGGCCCATGATGCAGGTCATCGTGCTGTGGGCGACGGAGGTGGCGTCGTTGACGTACGGCGCGGCTCCACGCACGGCGGCGATGAGGTCGGTGTGTTCCACAATCTGCGGATCAATCCGGGTGCCGGCAAACTTGAACGGGTTTTCGCCGAGAATAATTCCATCGCTCAATTTGTTGCACGCGCCCTTGGTGCCGACCACGGCTTCGCTGACATTGCCGTCCGTGCCGTCAATCTGCCGGCACTGGCTGAACATGCGGACGCCGTTGGCATATTCATACTCGACGGCGAAGTGATCGTAGATGTGGCCGGACTTCGAGCCGAGCGCCTGGCGACCGCCCTGGCCGTAAGCGCGAACGGGATGCCCCTGCATGATCCAGTTGCAGACATCGAGGTTGTGCAAGTGCTGCTCGACGATGTGATCGCCGCAGAGCCATGAGTAATGATACCAGTTGGAAATCTGCCGTTCCATTTCGGTTTCGCCGTGATCCCCGCGATGCCAGATGGCACCCTGATTCCAATAGGCGCGGAGGCAAAGCACTTCGCCGATGGCCCCGGAGTGAATCCGCTGAATGGTTTCGAGGTAGCTCGCTTGGTGGCGACGCTGGGTGCCGGCGACGACGCACAACTTTTTCGCGCGCGCCAGTTCGCCGGCGGCGATGAAGCGGCGGATGCCGGGCGCGTCCACGGCCACGGGTTTTTCGCAGAAGATATTTTTGCCGGCTTTGACGGCGGCCTCGAAATGGATGGGCCGGAAGCCGGGCGGCGTGGCGAGGATGACGTAATTAACATCACCCACATCCAGCAGTTTTTGATAGGCGTCGAACCCGGAGAAACAAAGCTCGGGCGCGACCTTGAACTTCTCGGCCGCGGCTTTGGCCTGGCTTTCAAACACGTCCGCCACCGCGACAATTTTCACGTTTGACGCCGAGGCCAAGGCGTTGCCGACCGCGCCGGTGCCGCGCCCGCCGCAACCGATGAGGCCCATGCGGATGGTGTCATCCGGCGCAGCGTGACTGGTCTGCACAAACGGGAAGTTGGTCACGACCGCCGAGCCGGCAGCCAGCAGGGAGGTGCGTTTGATGAAGCTGCGGCGGTTGACCGCCGATTGGGAAGGAATGTCGTTTGATTTGTTCATGGTATTTTGTTTTTTGATTTTCAACTCTACTTAACGCTGAACCCCCGCGATTTATTCATCGTGAATTCACCGGCGAAGGTTTTTGTCTGGGTCATGTTGCGAGTCTCGGGGGAAAACTTCCGGCGAGCAATGGTTTTTTATTTCGTCCCACGCAGCGTCACTGGTGGAACGGCTTGGGATCCAGATCGGCTGAGAGTTTGGCGGGGGTGACGCTTGAAGCAACGCCGTCCTTGGGAACTTCCACTTTGGCCGTCCATAAAATCGCGTTCAGGACGAGCTTGCGGAAATTGTCATCGCCCCAGTTGCGATGATAATGTCCGCCGGTAAAACCAAAACCGCGTCCGCCACCCGCGCGTTCCGCCGCCCACGCCACGGCCTGCGTGTCGCCCCGCGCGACGAGTTCGCGCACCACCGGGTTGCCTTCGTGCGGACCGTCGTTACGCTTCGTGGTATTTTCTCCGGGCACAGCGCTGAGGATGGGCGTCACGCCCTTCATGCCG
Source organism: Verrucomicrobiota bacterium (assembly GCA_043781315.1). Classification (GTDB taxonomy): domain Bacteria; phylum Verrucomicrobiota; class Verrucomicrobiia; order Limisphaerales; family CAIQOK01; genus CAIQOK01. The sequence continues at coordinate 7,023 of JAYWBR010000352.1, forward strand.
TCGCGGAAACGCATGTGAAAATACCATTCGTCCGCGATCCGGAACGGCTGCACGCCGCGCGCGATGGGATGGTCGGGCAGGGTTTTGAAGTCCGCCGTCCAGTTGGGGTTCACCGACCATTTGATTTCAAACGCGCCGCCGAGCCAGTTGAGAAATTCCGGCTGCCCTTTTTCAATCGTCGGCTCCACCGCATAATGCAGGCAGACCAGCCCCACACCTTTGTCCATGAGCGCGCCGAGGGTTTTCAAATGATCGCCCTGCAAGAGCGGATGCGCGGCACCGCCGTCGCTGTAAACCACCACCGTCGCGGCACCGTCAAACGCATTTGCAGCTGTCGGCCAGCCGTTGGAGTAAACGACGCTGGTCACGCCCGGCACCTGCTCCAGACACGCCTTGAGCAGCAAACACCCGGCGCGATGTTCGTGCGCACCCGGCCCGTGGCTCGGCAGCCCGGCGAGGAAAATGATTTTTTTTTCGGCGGCGGAAGCCGGCAGCGCAACGACTGCAAAGGCCAGAGCAACCAGCAGATTTTTCATACGGTTTATTTGGGGACTTGGACGTGGCAACGGGTGAAGGTTTCCGCATTCGTCCTAAGCATGTCAAGCCTTTGACGGCCTTCGGCTCGCCTTACACTGGGGAAAAGCTGGCGACCGGACCGGGTACAGTGAAACCGGAAGTGTTTTGTGCAGCGGGTTTGCGTTGCGTATATTTTCAACAACCCATGAAATTAATTTCATATCTGGTCGCGCTGCCGCTGTTTTGCGCCAGCCTGACCGGGCGTGCGGATGCCGTCTGGCAATGGTCCGTGCCGCTTGGCCACGGCAGTGCGTTCCTTTGGATTCCGCCCGATTGCAAACAAGTCCGCGCCGTCGTCGTCGGTCAGAACAACATGATCGAGGAGGGAATCCTGGAGCATCAAATCATGCGCGCCGAACTGGCGAAGCTCGGCATCGCGGAAATCTTCATCGCGCCGCCGTTCGAGAGCTGGCAGAACGCCACGAACAACGACGCGGCCAATGTGGAATTCAGCGCAATGTTGAAAACGCTCGCGACGGATTCCGGCTACGGTGAACTGGAGTTCGCGCCTGTCACCCCCATTGGCCACTCGGCGATGGCGAGCTACCCGTGGAATTTCGCCGCGTAGAATCCGCAGCGCACGCTGGCGATTCTTTCGGTTCACGGTGACGCGCCGCAGACCCGCTCGTGGGCAACGGGAAACCAAACGTGGACTGGGGCGGGCGGAACATTGACGGCATTCCCGGACTAAGGGTGATGGCCGAATACGAATGGTGGGAAGACCGGCTGGCTTCCCTGACTTCCTTCCGCGCGAAATTTCCCGGCGCACCCATCGCATTACTGGCCGAGCCGGGGCGCGGGCATTTTGATTACTCGGACGACTTGGTGAAATTTCTCGCACTATTCATCCGCAAATCCGTCGAGGTGCGGCTGCCGGAAAAAAAATTCTTCTGACCAACCGCCGGTCTTGAAACCGGTTGACCCGCGCTCCGGCTGGCTCGTCGAACGCTGGCATCTGAACCAGCCACGCACCATTAAACCCGCACCGTTCGCAAAATTCACCGGCGGCACAAACGATGCGTTCTGGGCGTTCGACAAAGAGACCGCGCTGGCGATTCAGAATTATCGCGCCAGTCAGATTGGCAAATCACCGCAGCTGCTCGGCTTCGTGCAGGACGGCAAACCCATTCCGCAGGTGGATATTCATCAACAAGTGAACCTCAAGTTTGAGCCGGACGCCGACGGTTTGACGTTTCATCTGACGACGGCATTTTTGAATTCGGTGGAAGGCGGCTCCAAAAATCTTTCGCGCTGGACGGGTTTGCCTGTTGGTTCGCCGCTCGGCCATGCGACAGGTGGCGGGCCGGTCAAGATTTCGCGAATCACCGGGCCGGTGGAGCAGTTGAGCACGAACACGTTCGCCGTGCGTTTCAATCGCGCGACAGTGAGTGTTGACCGCCGCATGGGCGATATTTGGCTGCTGGCCGAGCATCCGGGCGATGCGAAGTCCAAAAGCGCGGTGCAGCAGGCGTTGCTGAAAATTCCCGGTCGCCTGACCGACGGCGCGGAGCAGCACATCACGTTTCCAGAAATCGCCGATGTGAAACCTGGCGTCACCAAAATGAGACTGGCCGCGGCTTCTGACGCCGACGTACCAGTTAATTACTATGTCCGCGAAGGCCCGGCGGAAATTGTTGGCGATGAATTGAGGCTCACCAAAATTCCCGCGCGGGCAAAATTCCCGGTGAAGGTAACGGTCGTCGCGTGGCAGTACGGCCGCAGCATCGAACCGAAATTAAAATCCGCCGAGCCGGTGGAGCGGACGTTCAGCATTTTGAAATGAAAAATACAATTGCAGGATTTTCGTTGATTGACGGAGCGCGGCTGTGTGCGCAGCACCAGCCGCAGCGCATGGAAAGTATTGTGCCGTCAGATGATTCCGACACCTCTCTGTCTGGCGAGGCTGCTCCGGCTGGTCTTCGACACAGCCGCGCTCCGCTTGCGTTGAGCGTCGCGGTGTTGCTGTTGGCGGGATGCGGCTTTGGCAACGACGCGAGAGCGGATCGCACGGTTGCGGGGATGAAAGCCGCGAATCAAGCGGGCAAATGGACATTCAAAGCTCCACCCGGCTATATCAACAAAGGCAGGACCTCCGGCCCAAGTCTCGTTCACGATCCAGAACGCGGGCCACTCGTGAAGCAGGCTTTCGAGCTTTACGCTACCGGGCTGCACACCAAACAGAAGGTGCTCGAAATTGTGATTGCAGCGGGGTTGCAAACCAAGGCCGGCAAACCCATCTCGAAACAAACTTTCCACGCAATGCTGACGAAGCCGGTTTACGCCGGTTGGATTCAAGTGGACGGCTGGGGCGAGCGGGTGCGCGGGGACTTTGAGCCGCTGGTAAGCCAGGAACTGTTCGACACGGTGCAAGCCCTCTTGAATGGAAAGCGCGCAAACGTCACACCGCGCCTTCGCAGCCATCCAGATTTTCCGTTGCGTCATTTCGTGAACTGCGGCTGCTGCGGCAAACCGCTGACGGCAAGCTGGCAAAAGGGCCGAAGGGAGCGTTACGGCTATTACTGGTGCCCTAATTCGCGCTGCCGAGTCGTCCGCGTGCGGAAAACTGATTTGGAGCGGAGCTTTGAAGAGTTCTTGAAACGAATGCAGCCGAAGCCACAGTAATTAAAGCTTTTCACCGCTATCGTGCTCGACGTTTGGAAGGAGAAACAGGCGCAAAATCTCACCCTCAGTGTCAGTTTGAAGCAGAGGATCGAGGGTTTGAACGCCCCAAAAGACCGCCTTGAAGAAGCGTTCCTCTACGAGAAAGCCGTTGACCGCGAGACCTACGAGAGACAGCGCGACAAACTCAACGAGCAGATCGTGTTTGCCGAAATGCAGGAGCGTGATGCGAAGCTCGAAGGGTACGACGTAGAGGCAGTGCTAGCCTTTGCGGAGCACGTCCTGCTCAACGCAGCGCGGCTATGGGCGGAATTTTCGAGCGACCAGAAACAGCGGTTGCAAAAGGTGCTCTTTCCCGAAGGAGTGAGTTTTGAGAAGGGAATTATTCAAACCGCTGTAACGTGCTTGATTTTCAAGCTGTTACCGGAGGCCCAAGGGGAAAAGTTAAGTTTGGCGACCCTACCGGGAATCGAACCCGGATTGGCCAGTTTTAAAATTCCGCGCGCTGGCATTGGTTTAGCCTGAAAATAAAGGTGAATGTTGAGTTTCTCGCCACAAGTTGCCCGGCACGTCAAAACAGTATTTTGACGAAACAAGTGTCGGCAAGTGTCGGCAAATTCTGGACTCCGTTCGCGGGCGTGGCTCGCGTTTTGCCTCTGGCGCGATTTGCCGGGGCGAGAAATTGCCCGCTGTGCTGACTCCCGCCGCGCGTCCGGGCGCGGTCTGGGGGCAATTCTGCGCGAAGGATGCCACGCCGGGTGTCATCCCCCCAAAAAAATTGGGGAACCCTCTATTTTGAAGACTATTAGCAAGGTGAAAAGACATCGCACAGCTCTCACATGCGACCGATTTTTTTTGGAAACCCCCCAAGTAAGTTTTGCAGGCCATGAATTTTGCTTGCGTCGGGGCGTGGTTTGGCAGAAAAAGCTGGCATGGACTTCATCAAATGCAATTGCAACAACTGCTCGAATCATCTCGAATTTGATTCTGCCAACGCGGGCGAAGTCGTTACCTGCCCAAAGTGCGGCATGGAAACGACGCTTTACATTCCAACCACGCCGCCAGTCCTGAAAGCCGAGAAGCCCGCGCCCATTGCCATGGACTTCATTAAATGCACCTGCGACCACTGCTCGAATCTTCTCGAATTTGATTCTGCTAGCGCGGGCGAAGTCGTTAACTGTTCTGCGTGCGGCATGGAAACAACACTTTACATTCCGATCACCCCGCCAGTCCTGAAAGCCGAGAAGCCCGCGCCCATTGCC
>JAYWBR010000353.1:0-3828 GCA_043781315.1 Verrucomicrobiota bacterium
GACGAAATTTATTCCGAGCTGACCTTCGACGGCGAACACATCAGCATCGCGAGTTTGCCGGGCATGAAGGAGCGCACGATTTTTCTGCACGGTTTTTCCAAGGCGTTTGCTATGACTGGCTGGCGCATCGGCTACGCCTGCGGCCCCGCGCCGCTCATCGAGGCGATGATGAAGGTGCATCAATACTCCATGATGTGCGCCTCGATCATCAGCCAGGAAGCCGCCATCGAAGCGCTCGCGCACGGCGAGGACGGCATGAAAAAGATGCGCGACCAGTATCATCGTCGCCGCGACTTCATCGTGCGCCGGTTCAATGAAATTGGACTGAAATGCCATCTGCCGCGCGCGTCGTTCTACGCCTTCCCGGATGTCTCCAGCACCGGCCTGGGCGAAAAAGATTTTGCCGTGGGTTTGTTGCAGACAGAAAAAGTGGCGATGGTTCCCGGCACCGCTTTTGGCGCGAACGGCTCGGGTTTCTGTCGCGCGTGTTTTGCGACCAGCTACGAACAACTCGTCGAAGCCAGCACCCGCATTGAACGGCATGTTCAAGCGCTGGCAGCCAAGCGATAGGATTCGGCGCGAAGTGGTTTGCCTTGTAACCGGACGGTTATTTCGCCGCCGGCACAGCTTGCCCTGCCGCCGGGCTGGCGTGGCTCGAAATGCTCACTGAATTCCGGCCCGCCCGTCCCGGGTAAACGCCGTCCGCCTTGTCGCCCAGGATTCCCAGATAGAGCGCTTCCACAAACGACGGCGCTGCAGCCACGGCCTTGAGCGTCTGGTTTATTCCGGAGATTAATTCTGCCTTCCACGCGTCGGCCTTGGCCGTCGGCGCGATGTTCGTCTGACCGAAGAAACGAAACGTCTCTTCAATCGAACGCAACGAACCCACGCGCCCGGCGGAGGTGATCGGGCCGCGCGAAAAAGCTTCGTCCGTTGAAGCGGTCGTAATCGCATCCACGCCCAGCGTGGAACACATGGCAGCGTGCAGCGACGTGGTCATGGCCGACTGTTCCTTTTCCTCCGTGTGCGTCATGAAACCAATTGGCTCGCCCGGCCAGATGGGGAAGTCGGCAATCTCTTGCAGCGCGCGAATTTTGGCGAAGTTGTAGTCCACATAATTCTGCTCCATCAACTCGTTCACCATGATGTAAGGCCCGTGGCAGAGGAGCGGCTTCAAAATCGGTTGCGCGCCGAGGCGTCGTCCGAGCTGCGCCATGATCAACATTCCCGCGAACGCCTTGTGCGGTGGCACGCCGGCAAGTTCTTCATTCGTCGGGATGTCGAACGGCATTTTGTAGCGCGCCGCAATTCGCATCGCATCCACGCCGTCCACCGTGAGCCGCGCGGGATCGGTGCCGCCGCAGATGGAGCCATAGACGATGTTGATCTTCGTCATGTCCGCGCCGAGGAAGCCGGACAGCACGGCGATCTCCGGCGTGTTCAAGCCGCGATGCGCGCGCACCGTCCAGAGCGTCGCCTTGTCGAGCGAACGTTTGATGAGCGAAAGATTCGCGTAAGTGACGGGCGTGCCGTCTTCGGCGTTGGTGAGGAAGCCATCCATCAAACCTTCCGTGCGCGCGCCCCACGCGGGATCGAAATGCAGCACGCCGTCCGCGCCCCAGCTTTCCGCGACCTTGATGTGCATGCCGTCCATCATCGGACAGCCCGTTCCGTATTGCACGAAGACGAGCGGCTTGGTGCGCCCATGTTGCAAGACGCGTGGATGAAAATTTTTCTTGGCGATATCAATGCGCCGGTTGTAGGCGTCAATTTCCTTCTGCGTGATCTGGCGAACACTCGGCGGGCAGATGTTCTTCTGGAAAAAATCCACGATGTTCTCATCACACTGCGCGAGGTAATCCCGCGTGAACGGCAGCGCGGTGTAGCTCTCGACCGAGCCGTGAACCTCCTGCAACTGCGACTCCGTGATGTGCGCACGGACAACGCCCGGCGAAGTCTTGTTGGAAGTCCAATCGAGGATGCCGTCCACGATTTCATCCAGCAGCTTGCGCGTGGTGGAATCCTTCACCTCGTTGTCGTGCGGGAAGGGAAACTTCGGTTTGATTTTGACCGGATGCGTGATGTGCCGGGCAAGCTCGGGATTTTTTTCGATGAGCGCGTGGATCTCCTCGATGGTCGTGTGCGGGCCGTAACCGGCCTCGAAGCCGAGGCTTTGTGCTAGTTCATCCGTGACCGCCATGCCGCCGATGGCCACGCGCACCTTGCCGAAAATTCCCTGCGCCGTGAGAACGTGACGGACGCGGCGGAAGAGTTGTTCCACGCCGTAGCCGACGGTGCGCCCGACAAAAATCATGTCCACCTTTTCCGCAATCGCTGCCTCGCCGATTTCCTCCACGGTGATGTCGGGCGGCAGCAGCACGCATTGGTAGCCGAGCACCTCAAGCTTGCGCTTGATGAGTTTCAAGCCGGCGTCGTGGACCGGGTCGAGCGGGGCGAGGAGAATTTTCATGGGGTGATGTTGGTGAAAGAGCAGCGGAGGGCCGCCGCAGTCCAAGACGCTTCGCGCACGCGGGAGCCGGAGTCATTCGCGCCAGCGTCTTGGAGTGCGGTGGCAGAGCGAAGCGGCGACACCGCTTTCGGGCGGGCGGGGAACTTTCGGATTACAGAAAACTCTCGTGCGTGCGAAAGCGGCGTGGCGCTGCGCTTCCCGCCGCAGTCCATGACGTCGCAGGTTTTGGAGCGCTGGTCTCCGACCCGGCGCGTTGGGGAAATTGCGCTGGCCGAGCCGGGTCGGAGACCGGCGCTCCGATTTTGTTTCGCGTTCATTCCTTCAGCCAGGTGTAAGTGTCGCCGGGTTTGTTCATGTAGGCGCGGACGCGGAAATGCGCGCCGGGGCCGTTGAAATCCAGCGAGACGATGACGAACCGCGCGAGGCCGAGCGATTGCATCAGCTTGCCGACGAGTTCCTTCGCCTCCGCCTCGCTTTCGCACAGGACAAAACTTTCAATGTCCAAGGCATCAACAATCGTATCGCGGGCGGTGGTCATAAATTTTTTTTGGGGGTGGGCAATAAACTTTTGGCGGAGAATGATTTTGGTTCCGCAGAAAATTCCGGGGAACGCCAACGGCGTTCCAAGCCATCAGCCCAGGGTTGCGAGGCACGAGCTACCCTGGGTAGGCGATGGGAAATAATTTCAACCCTGAAGGGGTTGTGGCGCGCGGATTGGTTTTGAGGCTGCAACCCTTTCAGGGTTGAGGTCGCGGGTGCGGTTGACCCAGGGTAGGCGCACGCGCCAACCCTGGGCTGAAGGATGGAACGCCGTTGGCGTTCTCGCTCGTCCGCGCACAGCACGAAGCTCTCGATGTCCAGCGCATCAACAATGGTGTCACGGGCGGTGGTCATAATTTTAATTTAGGTGTCGTAATCCTTTTTTAACTTCGACCAAATGAATAGTCCCGCATAAACAATTATAAAGAAAAAAAGATACATTGAAAGATACGCAGGTATCTCCGAAGGCTGATGGGCGTTACCACTAAACAAGACTCCAATCATGTAAAATGGCAGAGTGCTCAGTGTGAAAATATTTGGTCCGTTTGATGGCTGATGTGCCAAATAAAGCAAGCCAACTGTTAGCACAACAGCTAACACTGCTGAAATTAAAAATCTCTTTGTGCGTTTTTTCATGTGGGATTAAACCACCCCCGCGTGTTTGCAGGTGATGTTCATCAGGCCGACCATCGCTTTGACTATCAGCCGGGTTTGCTTTTCCAGCAAGTTGCCGTCGGCGTCCAGCGTGCCGAGGCCCATCGAGATGAAAATATTTCCGTCGTAGGCGATCGTCGGGATGATGCCCATCTGCGCCATGC
>JAYWBR010000354.1:0-3827 GCA_043781315.1 Verrucomicrobiota bacterium
CTTGGAAATTTTTGCGCGCAAAAAATGTTCACGTCTCTTTTTCGGGCGGCGGGACGCGCGCCCTCTACGGCAGGCGAGGACGCCCACCGCTACATTCCCCACGCTCCAGCACAATTGGTGATTGATAAAAACCGCGTCTAAATTATTTTCCATTCCATGCACAGCTACATCGAACGCGTGGTTGACCTGCTCGACCCGGCGCTGAATCAAATCCACAATATGACGCAGGAAGAAGCGCGCCAGCGCGTGCTGTCCGGCAACGCCGAGGCCGTGCGCGCGATTGACGGCTCGTTTGCGCTGCTTGCGCGCGATGGCAAAACCGTCCGCCTCGCGCGCTCGATGGACCGCCCGATGCGTTATTTTCTGGCAAAGCGCGCGGCTGGCCCGGCGCTCATCGTGGCCGATCGCATTGACGCGATTTACAACCAGCTCAAGGCCGAGGGACTCGACGGGCAATTTCATCCGAGCTACACACGCATGGTTCCGGCGCATTACATCGTGGAACTGCAACTCATCGGCTGCCCCGATCCCGACCCGACTTACACACGCTACTTCACACCGCAACGCAATTCACTTTCCACCGACCTCGACGACCTTGGCCGCCGTTACATCGGCGCGCTGGCGGATGAAATCGCGAAGTGGATCAAGGCGATTCCGTCGCACGAACCCATCGGCGTGGCATTCTCCGGCGGCATTGACAGCGGCGCAGTTTTTCTCGTGACGTATCATGTGATGCGGCAACTCGGCATGAGTCCGAGCCGGCTCAAGGCGTTCACGTTGAATCTCGGCGATGGCGCAGACATCCGACAGGCACAGAAATTTCTGGAGCAACTCGGTCTCGGACTTTTTCTTGAACCCATCGAAGGAGATTTATCTTCGCTCGACATTGCGGAGACGTTGCGCGTCGTGGAAGATTACAAGCCGCTCGACATCGAGTGCGCCGCAATGGGCCTCGCGCTCTGTCGCGGCATCCGTGCGCGCTATCCCGATTGGAAACATCTCGTGGACGGCGACGGCGGCGACGAAAATTTGAAAGATTATCCCATCGAGGAAAATCCCGAGCTGACGATCCGCAGCGTGGTAAATAATCTCATGCTCTACCAGGAAGGCTGGGGTGTCGGACGCATCAAACACTCGCTCACTTACAGCGGTGGCTTGAGCCGCAGCTATCTCCGCACCTACGCGCCCGCGCGGCACTTTGGTTTCGCCGGATTCAGTCCGTTCACGCGTCCGAACGTGATTGATGTCGCGGAAGGAATTCCCTTCGAGACGCTCACCGATATGTCCGTGAAAAAACTTTATGCGCTCAAAGGCGAAATCGTTGCGCGCGGCGTGAAAGTCATCACCGGATTCGCCATGCCGGTGTTTGCCAAGCGGCGTTTTCAACACGGCGCGGTTTCCGTGAAGCGGCTGCGCGAACAAACCTCCGGCCAGGAAACCGAATACCGGAAGCAATTTCTGGCACTCTACAACTGAAACCTGTTGTGGCGACCGCTGCACTTCCCGAATGGGGTCGCGCACAAATCGTGGCGCAGCGCCCGCCGCGCACGGCAACGCTTGATCCGTTCAAGCCGCACGGATTTTTTCTTGAAGAAGAACTCGCCGCCGCCGGCCGCATCGTGAGTTCCGGCACAATTCTACTCACCAACAAAGAATGCCCGTGGCGCTGTTTGATGTGCGACTTGTGGAAGAACACACTCACAGAAACCGTGCCGCCGGGCGCGATTCCGCAGCAGATTGAATTCGCGCTCGCGCAGTTCGGTCGCCAGCCGGAACAGATCAAACTCTACAACAGCGGCAGCTTCTTCGATCCCGCCGCGATTCCGCTGGCAGATTATTCTGCCATTGCACGGAAAATTTCTTTTGCCAGGCACGTCGTGGTGGAATCGCATCCCCGGCTCATCGGCGAAAAAGTTTTACGGCTGCGCGATTTGCTTACCGGCACGCTGGAAGTGGCGATAGGATTGGAAACGATTCATCCGCAAGCGTTGCCGCGCTTGAACAAAAAATTCACCCTCGAACATTTTTCACGCGCCGCAGAATTTTTACGCAAAGAAAAAATTGCGCTGCGCGCGTTTGTTTTGGTGAAGCCGCCGTTTCTGGATGGTGCAGAAGTCATCGAGTGGGCGGTGAAGTCCGCCGCATTCGCGTTCGACTGCGGTGCGGCGGTGGTCTCACTGATTCCGACACGCGGCGGCAACGGAGTGATGGAAAGATTGCGCGAGGCGGGTAATTTCTCACTTCCGCGCTTTGCCACACTGGAGCGCGCTCAAGAACGGGCATTGAACTTGAAAGCAGGCAGAGTTTTCGCCGACACCTGGGATTTGGAAACTTTTTCCGACTGTCCCGTGTGTTTTGAAAAGCGCCGGCAAAGATTGCACGCGATGAACCTGTCGCAGCAAATCCGGCCGCCAATTGACTGTCCGCAGTGCCGCAGCGCATGAGCACACAACATTTTCAAATCGCCATCGTCGGTTCGGGCTTTGCCGGTTCACTCATGGCGATGATCGCGCGGCGCCTCGGATTTTCCACCGTGCTGATCGAGCGCGGCCGGCATCCGCGCTTTGCGATTGGAGAATCCTCCACGCCGCTGGCCAACCTGCTGCTGGAAGAAATTGCGGTGGCGTATGACCTGCCGTTTGTGCGTCCGCTGTGCAAATGGGGAACGTGGCAAAAGCAACTGCCCCACCTCGGCTGCGGACTCAAGCGCGGTTTCACATTTTATCATCATGAGTTCGGAAGACCGTTTTCAGCGGAGCGCGGAGCATCGCTCCACGCGAATCAAGGGAGCGACACGCGAAGCAATGCTTCGCGCTCCGGGCGGCAAAACCAACTGCTCGTCGGCGCGAGTCCGAATGAAGAAATTGCCGACACGCATTGGTATCGCCGGGACTTCGACCAGTATCTGATCATGCAGGCGCAGAAACTCGGCGTAACTTATTTGGATGAAACGCTGCTGGACACCGCCCGCGAAGAAATGAACGGAATGCACCTCACCGGAACGCGGCCCGGCGAGCCGATGGAAATTTCGGCGGAGTTTGTGATTGATGCCACCGGGCCGCGCGGGTTTCTGCATCGTGCGCTCGGTCTGTCAGAGAAAACTCTCGCGAATTTTCCAGCAACGCAGGGACTGTTCTCCCATTTTGAAAACGTCGGCGCGCTGCCGGATAGTTTCTCCGTGCCGGGACAAACGCCGCCGTATCCGCCGGAACAGGCGGCGGTGCATCACGTTTTTCCCGGCGGCTGGATCTGGGTTTTGAAATTCAACAACGGCCTCTCCAGCGCGGGCGTGGCGGCGACGGATGCGGTGGCTGACGAACTGAATTTCAAGGAAGGCGAACCGGCGTGGCAACGGCTGCTGCAAAAACTTCCGTCGGTCGCGGAAATTTTCCGGCACGCGCGGGCGACGATTCCGTTTGTTCACTCGCCTCAGCTCTCGTTTCAAAGTGAACGCGTGGTCGGCACGCGGTGGGCGTTGCTGCCGTCCGCTGCCGGATTTGTTGATCCGCTGCTCTCGACCGGATTTCCGCTGACGCTGCTCGGCGTGCAACGGATGGGCGAGATTTTGAAACTAGGCTGGAAGGATTCCGGCTTTCAAAAGCGGCTCGATGCCTATGCCGCGCAGACCACGTTGGAATTGGAAACGGCGGCCCGGCTGGTCGGCGCGCTTTATGCGAACATGAATCGCTTCGAGGTGTTCAAGGAATTGAGCCTGCTGTATTTCATCGCAGCGAGCTTTTCGGAAACGGCGCGGCGCTTGGGCAAGCCGGAACTGGCGGATGGATTTTTGCTCTGCCGCCCTCCGGTGTTTGCGAAACAAGTTGTAA
>JAYWBR010000355.1:0-3825 GCA_043781315.1 Verrucomicrobiota bacterium
CACCAACAAAAGGAGTCACCCTGAAACCAGTCACACCTCAAACCGAACAAGCACCATTAACCCAACCCCGAAAAGTAGTTTTCGGAGGTTCCCTTAAGAAATGATTGCTCATACGCGGGTTAATATTTCGGATTTGGCGGCAGCAGCCCTGGCTTGAGGTGCCGATCAAAAAAGCCCAGCACAACCGGGCGCAAGTCGCGTTGCTTCGGCTGTAAATCAAACGAATGCTCCGCACCGGGAATGATCATGAGTTCGTAGGGTGCGCCCGCCTTTTTCAACACGTCGGCGAAGATCTCGGATTGCTTCAAATTCACCGTGGTATCCGCCGTGCCATGAATGATGAGCAGCGGCGGCGAGTTGCTCCGCACATACGTCACCGGCGAGGCGAGACGATATAATTCCGGCGCTTCGGCAAAAGATTTCCCGAGCATCGAGGCGTCGTGATAAGTCGGCAGATCAGCAATGCCGTAAAGATCCACGCCGCAAGCCACGCGGCAGGAAAGTTCACCGTAAGGTTCCTGCGGATCCAGCCCGTCGGCAGGCGTGGTGAGGGTTATCATCGCGGCCAGATGGCCCCCAGCCGAGCCGCCGATGACGCCAATGCGGTTGGGATCAATCTGCAATCGCTCCGCATTTTTGCGCAGCCAGCGGACGGCGGTTTTGCAGTCGTAAAGATTTTGCGGCCAGGTCGCCTTGGTCTTGGAGGCCAGCGCATAGTCAATGCTCATGGCGACGTAACCGTGCAGGGCGAGGTTGGTGCCGATATTCAATTCCCGCTCGGCGTCACGTTTGCCACCGCTCCAGCCGCCGCCGTGGATGATAACCACCGCCGGACGCAACTGGCCGGCAGTTGTAGTTGTCGGAAAATAGAGGTCAGCTTTTTGGCTCCGTCCGGGCGCAAGAAATTCCACCGCACGTTCAATGCGAACGCCGGCGGGCACAATGGTGTTGCTGGTCAACTGCGCGAACGAAGCCGTCGCTATTAGGATGGCAACGGTAGCCACTAAATTAATTTTAAAGCGACGCGAGACAGGTTCAGTCAAGGTCATGGTGTTGTTTTCAAAATTTATTTCCGGGTTATTTATTCTCATGCAGAGTCTTTCACGTTACCGCACTTGGTTTCCCTTCACCGCTAATTTTTCCGGTCCCACGCCGGGCGGAATCACGATGACGGAACTGGCCTCCGGTCCTTCCCGGACACACAAAGCCCGAGTGACGGCGCGGTGTGAGCCGATCTCTAGCGGATCATCCTTGTCACTGAGGGCGATTTCATCGCGTTGCCCGTTCGGAAAATCGAGGCGAATCTTTGACACCCCAGCCGCACCCGACGGAATGGCCGTCACCTTGGGCAGGTCTTTGACATTGGCGTAGGGCAGCAGCACGGTGCAGAGCGTCAGGGGCAATTTGCCTTGGCTGATCAGTGCCGCCACCGACGCATTTTGGGCCGTCGCCGGTCCGGTGGGGATCAGCCCGGTGCGCATTTTCAACTTGGCGGTGTCCACTGGTTGCACCCGAATATTCATCCCATTGGGAAATGCGGTGTGCGCGGCATTGCCCTCCGCCTGCACCGGGCCGATGGGAAAATGAAAGAGCCGCGTCACCTGGTGATTGCCCTGTCCCAAGATGTGATCCACCACCACCCAATAGCCCGGTTTGACAAACAATACACTGCGCTGATGCGAGAAGCCATCCGCCGCCACCCGCCCACAGGCGAAGTCGGCATCGGGGGCCGTGTGCCAGGCCAACAACTTCGGATCGGACTTCAATTGCTCTTGTCCATCAATCATCACCACGTTATGCGCGGCACTCTTGCGCAGTTCGAGCGACAACGGCTGGTCGTAGCTGCACTGGCCCAAATCCACGATCAAATCGCGCCCGGCAAATACGCTGACCTGCAAGCGATCTTGATGATTGTGACCGCCATGCCAGGGAGCGCAGTCGAAGAGCAGATAGTTGTCATCGGCTTTCCAACCGGTGCGCATGATCGCGTAGTTGGAATCGGGTAGTAGCACGGAAGTATAAGCCGGTGGACTTGCCACCAGCCCGGCGAATTGGCCGCAAACTCCCGGGCCAAACAACCACACCCAATCTTCAAGACAATTGGTCCCGGCGAGATGGCGAAAATCAGGCCGTTGATATAGCAACGCGCCTCGTCCCAAGCTATCTGCAATGCTAGACTTACCGGCATCGCCCACTGGTGGATAAGTGCGATCCGGTCGGCTGAGCGACGCCAGGGCTTCGAACATTTTCTCATGCCGGGCCAGCAGGCCCTGAGCTTCCATTCCATTGGCCTTGCACAGCAATGAAAGGTTCATGAACTCATTCATCACCCAGGTGTGATACCCCGGAGTAAGTTCCCAATGCAGGCCGTCTGGTTCGACATCTTTCTGCATGTGCTCAACGAGGAATTGCAGCCCGCGCTCACGCCAAGCGGCCGCGTCCTTGAACTCCGGAAACATGATGCCAATCGTAGCCAATCCGGAAGCTTCGGTGACCTGCCAGTTGCCAGTTTGAAAAGTAGTAAGCCAGGCATTTAAATAGCGCGCGTGTTCCACAAGCGACCGGGTCATCTGGTATTTTGCCTCGGCGTCAAACTCCGGAGCATCCATGAACAATTCCATCATTTCAAACCACGACTGGCCGCGGATGCCCGTCTCCAGCGTGCGCCAGACTGAACCGTGAAGCCCCCGATCATTGGAAACTTTCGCGGGCACCGGATTGGACTTGATCCAGTCCTCCAGCAACTCCACAAAATCACGGGCATAGACGCTTCGGCCCGTGCCCCAATACGCTAGGCCCATGTCATGCCAGTAACCAAAACGGCTGAGCACATGCGTCCACTCGATCGGCCCTTGGAGCCACTGCGGATCGTGGGCGAGTTGCTTTTGGACGCCGAGAAAGTCGAACTGGCGCGCGATCACCTGGTCGGCGGCATTGGTGAAGCGCGCCAGACCACCAAATTGGGCGTCGTAAATTTGCTGAAATGCCGGACGATCCCGTCGCGACCAGAGCCAGCGCGGCGTGCTACGCGTGGCCAGATGGTTTGCCCAGGCCGCTTTGGCAGCGGGCCAGTCGCTGGCTTCAACAGCCTTGCGAACCAGCGCGAGTTCCGGTTTGGTGAGATCCAACAGGTTAAAAAACCCAGCCTCATTGGCGACGGCAAACGCGTTGGACTTTGGCTGCGGGGCAGCCGATGCGCCAACCGTAATGCAGCCAACCAAGAACAGCACCAGTTTCATTTGGCTAAACATTTTCATTTTTTTGATTTGCCGGGACACCATTCGCCCGGGTTCGCATTTAATTGATTGGTTCATTTCTTATGGGCTGGGGAGGGCGTCGGCGTCGCTTTGCTGCAGCACCATGTGGTCACCGAGGATGGCGGGAATGATCAATTCCGCCCGCAAGGCAGAGGTCAGCACCAGGGAAAACGCAAGAAATGATGGGAGTTTTCTCATTGTAAATGCGGCAGAGGTTTACCGATTGGTGTCGGTGCGAAACGGCGTCGCCGGCAAACCTTCCTGGTTAAATAAGTTCACCTCCGGCGTCTTCGCCCAGCCGTAGCGGACCGCGACCGGTTTCGCCACCGCCGGAGCAGAAACGATGACTTGGTTTTTTTCAATGACGGCAGTGGCGGGCGCAAAGATGCCATCTGCACCAGCGATGGTAAAACCTTTCAGCTCGCCACCACGAGCAACCAAGCCACCCCCCAGGTGTGTGAAATTTAATTCCGCCTGATGGTCATGGATGGTGATGGCGGCGAACACCGGCCCGGAGTATTCAAGCTGCTCGCCGTAAGCCACGGCGCGTGCCGCCAATGCCAGCCGC
>JAYWBR010000356.1:0-3816 GCA_043781315.1 Verrucomicrobiota bacterium
CGGGCTTTTTCAAACCCGCAGCAGCCACGGCATCTTTCGTGGCCGGTTCGTCAAACCATCGCATACCATCCGGGTGCCCCACGAAGCTTCCGGGCTTGAGCCAATGCAGCTTGCAAGCGCCGTTCCATGGACCTTGGTTGTCGGTATAGAAGCAATCCCCGGCGGCATTGAATGTGACGCCGCCGGCTGAACGCACTCCGCAGGCCGTGG
Organism: Verrucomicrobiota bacterium; assembly: GCA_043781315.1. Lineage (GTDB taxonomy): Bacteria > Verrucomicrobiota > Verrucomicrobiia > Limisphaerales > CAIQOK01 > CAIQOK01. The sequence goes on from JAYWBR010000356.1 coordinate 211, forward strand.
GCGTCATCTTGCCGTCGGCATTCACGCGCAAGCACCAACCGCGGTAGGGGTTCTGGCTGGAGAATGAACCCGTGAGCGTCAACGCCACCCAGATGTTTCCCGCGCGATCAAACTTCGAGCAAAACGCATATTCATGGTAATCGCCACCGATGCCCCAGCCGTCACAAACCGTTTCCACCACATCAGCCCGGCCATCACCATTGATGTCTTTGAGGCGGGTGAGTTCGCCCCGCTGCAGGGCATAAATCCAACCGTCGCGCCAAGCCAGGCCCAGGACTTCGTGCAAGCCGCTTTCAAAGAGAGTCCACTTGGTCTGCGTGGGATTGGAGAGTATCCCCTTCCCAATCCAGATGTCGCCTGTACGAGTCGAGCACGCGATGGAGTCTGGCTCAAGCAGTTGAAGCCCGCCCGATTCAAACAAAACCTGCGGCGGCGGCGGCACGGTGACGATCCGGTAGAACTCCGCTTCCCGATCGGCCAACGTCCGCGTGTCCTTCGCGGGTTCAGCAGCCAGAACCGGCAAGGGCAGCATCAGGCTGACGGACAACAAACTCAAACAATCCAACAACGCGCGTTTCACCATGAGATTTCCTCCATAATTTCAGCGGCACCGGATTCGAAAATCACCGGCACCAGTAATTCATATTTCCCAGCGCTCATTCGCACCGTGATTTGTGGGCGCGATGGCGTGTTGCCATTATTTACCTTTTGGGTAAAGAATGGGAACGCAAGCCGAATGCTGCCGTCCACCAGATAAGTGGATTGCCCCAGCTCCTCCACCTTGTCCGCGAGCGCAGCCCGGAACCACAAACCAGCCATGGGCTTGGCCGCATGCAGGGTTAATGTCCGACGCAAACCAGTTTCCGCATTGGCCGCGAATTTTTCCGGCAGGAAGAATTCTGCAATCTCCGCGTCGCCAAACATATAGCGGAACTGTGGACGCCGACGGTCGTCGTACATGTATCCCTTGAATTGGTATCCCACGGCGCGGGCGGAAGTTTTCGGCCAGGGAGTTTGGGAATCATCGAGCACCGCGAACGGAACTCCGGGTGTAAATTTCAATACGCTATATCCCAGCGGTGGCTGGGAACCCTCCCCTCGACCTGTCCAGTGATGCGAGGCATCCATGAACTGCCCATGCCACAACAGATCAATACACATCTGGTTCGCATCGAACGCGAGATTGACCTTCTCCGGGTACCCCACGCCAATCGCACGCGACCCAGCGCCTTCGATGAAGTTGCGATAGATCAGCGGCTCGCGCTTCGGCACAAGTTCCATCTTCGGAGCGAGGAGTCCGGGCGGCAGATTCTTCGCCACCGTCGGACTGGAGAGGTACGACCAGATGGCAGTGATCTGATTTTCCGTATTGCCTTCTAAGATGGTTTTGTTCGCAGCCACACCACCCGGCCAGAACTGCGGCATGCGCGTGCCCGGACGGAGCTTGGCCGGGTCCAAAAGGTAACGTCGAAACCAATCCGAGTTCAGCCGTTCCGGAGCGGTCGTGATGTCCAGGGCTGGCACACCGAGTGATGGGTGGCCGGCAAAGTTATGGCACGCAATGCAACTCAAGCCTTCGTTGCCAACCAACCGCAGGCCATTTGCAAACGCGGGATCAACGGACAAATCGTGACCGCCCTTTTGGCCGGCGTCCGCCTGCCGGAAAGCGGCGGCCAGCGCTTTCACATTCGCCTCGCCAAACTGCGGCATGCGGGTGGCCATGTAAGGACGGACACTCACGCCGCCGACAAGAACTTTTTCCAGCCAAGCCGGTTTGAGTTTAGCGCCCACGCCATTCAAGTGTGGCGGAACCGAACCTTCTTCGCCGAGATCGGCCGTGCCGTTGACTTTGAAATAGGCCCGGCGCAATCCAGTCGGTGCACCTTGACCATCGCGGCCATGACAGGCGTAACAATTCAGGGCCGTCATTGTGCGATGAACCTGATCTGCGGGCGCGAGCGGCTGTTCCAAGCCGGACAAGTTGGTGAGTAAGGCACGCAGTTCCGCGCGCTGCTTTTCCGTCAGTGCAAAGCTTGGAATTCTGGCGGCAGGTTTCGACGCCAGACAACCATTGTTCTTCCCGGCCAATTTTTCCAAGGGTTTAGCCTTGCGTCCTGGCTGGTTTACTTCGTGACAGGCTCCGCAGTTGTATTGCTCAAAAACGTGCTGACCTTTTGCAACCTTGGTGGCATCGAGAACAAACGGCTGCTCTCCCGCTACGTGCATGAATTGGCCGTTGTCCGCAAGTGAGATGGCCGAATTGGGAATTTCCTGCTTCTTAATGCCAGGGCCGGACCACATCGCTTTCAACACTGCCGGACCGCTATGGTGAAAGTAATTAACCGTAAGACTGTGATCACCGACGGAAAGTTTGACGCGCCCCTCTTTCTCAGTTGGTTTATGGACGCCGTCATTATTCACGACCAACTTGCCATCAACGAAGAGTTGCGAACCGTCTCGCGACAACGTCCAGAATGTGTAATCACCTTCGCGCGGAATTGTCAGCTGGCCGCGAAGCCTCAGACCCGTGGCGTTTCGGCGTGGCAGTCCCTCCAGACTGAGGTTGGTTGCATATCCGCTGGCGATCGCTTTGAGTTTGGAATAATCGGGCAGCTGATCTTTGAGCCCTTCAAACGCTTCGTAATTGAGCCCTGGGATCTTGGATTGCGGAACCGGTGCCGGTTGATCACGCAAGAGATACATCGCAATGGCCCGAGATTCCTTCTCGTCCAGCCGTTGACGCGGCATCCGACCGGATGGCCGGCTCTTCAGCGGATCGCGCAAAAAGGCAGCGAGCGAGTTTACGGTATATTTTTTCGCAAGCTCGCCCAGCGGAATAGAGTTCGTCGCCAATTCGGCAAGTCCAGAGTGGCTGCGCGGCTCCTTGGGAGAATCCCCGGAAAAATCCGTTGTCGAAACCACCGGCAACTCCTGCGGCGCGTGGCAGGCAACACACCCCACCTTATGGAACAGTTCTCCGCCTTCAACCACCACGGCGGGTTCCAACCGCGTTGCAGAATTGGTATCGGCCGGCTGAAGCGAAACCAAATAGTGGGTCAGGGCGTCGGCGGCTGCCGATTTTTCAACCGCGGACAATCCATGCAACATATCCGGCATCAGGTTGCCGGATTTTTCCTTTTGCGGATTGAGCAGAAAGTCGCGCAGCCAGGTGGGCGAAAGCTGCGAACCGGACTGGCCGAGCTGCGGTGACTTTCTGGACGCCAACCGCTGCGCGATGGTCGGCGAGGCCTGGTGACAGGCGACACAATTCATTTCCGCAAACGCGATTTCTCCCGGCGTCACCTCCGCGCTGGCCCAATGACAAAGGCCAAAACTTAAAACCGCCATCGCAAGTCCCGGAAGTGAGAAATGATTTTTGGGCAAGCTGCGGCCGGAAAGTCGCCCGGCTGGCACCCGGGTGCCAATTGATTTGAGGTGGTACATGCTATTTCGTTAAGCGCGTTTTAGGTTTCTTTAATCCCGGAAAAATTAAAGCGTGAGCGATTGGCCGTCATTCAAAACTTGAGGTTTTCGACGTGGAACCCATTTCCTGCGGATAAGCATCCAGCAGAAGCTGTCGGTTCAACTTGGCGATGCGGGCCGTCG
>JAYWBR010000357.1:0-3813 GCA_043781315.1 Verrucomicrobiota bacterium
CGGCTGCGCGTAGAGCCGGGCTGCGAGCAGAAACAGCGTGAGCCGCAGAAAAATTTTCAGCATGGGAATTTCGGATGGAATTTACTTGATCACCTGAGCGGTTACAAATTTCCGAAGGTGTTCGACACTCGCGGCGAGGCCGGAAACCTCCGGCTGGCCGGGCAGATTGAAATAATTTCCAGAATACAGCGTCGGACAGCCGGGCAGCGCGGCGAGCGATTCGTAATCCGTCCACGCTTGGTCGTAGGCCGCGAGCGCGGCTTCGAGCACAGTGTCGTTTGCCGGATTTTTACCCGTGAGCATCACGCGCCAGCCGGTGGCGACGACGCGGAAAAGTTTCAATCCGTATTCCGCCGAGACATTTGCAAAGTGTTTGGTGTCGGCGTTGCGCCATTCAATCTGGCGCGCGAGCAGAACTACGCGCTCCCAAAGACGGACGGCTTCGGCTTTTTCCGCGAGCGCGTCGTCCGCGAGATTGTTTTTTTGGAGATAATCGAAAACCTCGGCGAGCTGTTGATTGCCACCAAGACGGTCATCGCGCATCCAGCACGCCGTCGGCAGAACGGATTCGTGCAACACGCGGTCGAAGACCTCACAGTGACGGCCTTTCAGAATCGCGCGGGCGGAAGTCAGGCAAAGTTCGCGGAAACGATTCGCATCGCCGTTGGACAACCCCAGCCGTTCCGTGGCGTATTCCAGAAAAATCTGCTCCTCACTGCGCGCGGGATTTTTGACGAACTGCGCGAGGACGTAGGCGTTCAAGTCCGGCCACAATTCATTTTCAATGTAAGGCCCATACCAGCCGCCGCCGCGTGACCATGAATACACGCCAAGAATTTTCGGATGCGAAACCAAGTCGCGCAGCCCGATTTTTTTTGCGTTCTCCTCGAAGCCGTTGATGACGCCGTCCATGACGTAGTTTGGATAAGCACCTTTGCCCTCGTATTCGCGCTGGCATTGCACTTCGATGATTTGTGGGTGACGGCCCTGCGTCAAACATTCGTTGACCTTCGTGTGCCGCCAAAAATCCAGCGCGGTGTGCTTGATGGAAAACGCCAGCTTGGGATGCGGCTGAACCTGATCGGTCACTTCAAGGTAATGCGGCAGCGACGCGTGCAGCTTGTCGGGGAAAATGTCCCAGGTGCGGAAGAAAATCTGGCGGCCATGTTTCGCGCAAACTTCCGCGCGCAAAAAACGGAGCAATTTCACATACGCGTCAGCCTGTGATTTGTTCCAGCGCGGCTCGGATGACTCGCGACCAGCGATGGTTTCAGCATATAGGTAATTTGGCGTCCATGCCGGGCCGACGCGCGGGATCGGGCCGTTACCGACGTGATGCGGCGTGTCAAACAGATAGGTCTCGCCGACACGAACGATGTAGCCGTCCACCTGTGGAAACCTTGTGGCGAGTTCGTCGAACAAGATTTTGTGCAGTTCCAGCGTCTTGGGTTTGTCGAGCAGGATGCGGCCAGTTTGCGGGTCGCCGATTTCCGTTTTGAAATGTTCAACTAGCCGCTTGGGTAGAACAAACAGGTCAATATGATAAAAAACTTTCAGCCCCCGTTTTTTTGCCGCAAGGATTTCCCGCTCGATGCCGGGTGTGAATTTTTCCAGCCACGCGCGTTCAGGAGAGCCGGCGGGAAAACAATCCACACCGCTCGCGGCAAACGTGGCGACGCAGTTGATATGCTTGAAAACCTGACCGTTGAAGCCATAGTCCGCGAGGTGCGCCGGGTCGAGAAACCGCGATTTGAAAGGCGGTTCGCCCGGATTGTGATGCACCATGTCCAAAATAAATTTCATGCCTTGCTCCCGGATAAATTTTGCAGATTTGCGGCCACGCTGGCGGCCTTTGCCGTGTGCCGGGTAAGATAAAGTGCGCGGCCCATGCCGAGGAGCGCCACTGCAGCCACGCCGAGCGCGCCGGTAAAATCAATCAGCGACGCGCCCTGCGCGTTCGGCCTCGTCAAAAAGAAAATCACGACCCCCGCGATCATCACGCACGAGCCGATGACGCGGTCGGTGATGCCACGTTCCTTGAACACAAACCAGCCCACGGCGCACGCGAGGAGGATGCCCGAACGTTTGATGCTGATGACAATGGCCGCGACGGTGAACTGCACCGCGAGCAGTTGCAGCACGAGGACGATGCCTTCAAAAAATGCCGCGAGCAAAATCCATTGCGGCACGTCGCGCCATGCTTGCGTCCAGACGTTTTTGGGCGCACTGATTTCCGTAGAATTTTTATTTCCGCGCAAACGCCACCACGCCAAACCGACGAAAAACAGCGCGAGCATCACCGATTTGCCGATGGAGAGCGTGAACGAGCGAGAGAGGCGTTCGCCGAACGCCGCGTCGCCGCCGCTGGTAACGAACCATTTGTCCAGCGCGGCGGTGAGGGCGAGCAGCAGCGCGACGAGCATCATATAGCGGCTGCCTTTTTCACGCACGATGGCCTTGGCCGGTTCGAGCCAGCCGTTCGCGAAAAGCTGGCGGTTGATGACGAGTGAGCCAACGACGACGATGAAAACGCCGACGACCATGCCAGCGACAATTTGTTCGTGCAGAAAAAATTTGCCGATGGGCAGCAGGAACACCGGCGTCAGCGCGAGAAATGGCACGCAGAACGAGAGCGGTGAAACTTGCAGCGCGCGGTAGTTCAGGAGAATAGCCGTGCCTTCAAGCAGCGCGTTCAGCATGAGATACAAGACGAAGGCGAGCGCGGGAGAAATATTCAACGCTGCGCCGATGGGCGGCAGTTGCAATCCGAAACCGCAGGCGATGACAACGCCAAGTGTGAGCAGATAAAATCCCAAAGCCACGAGCTTGCACCAGAAGCCGATGACCGCCGCGTCGTATTGACGGTCAAGGATCTTCTTGCGCGAGGCGTCGGTCAGCACATTGAAGACGGATCCGAAACAGGCAAGGATGAGGCCAAACATGGGATTTAGGTTCCGCTGGGATCGGTCGTGCCGCGCCAGAAGGCATGCCAGTTGGCGCGCTGACCGTCAGCAGGACGGACCACTGGAATTTTATTGTCGTCGGAGAGTCCGGTTATGTCCGCCTTGCGCGCTTCGGCGTGACAGTCAAAAAAAACCGCGACCGCCGAGCCGTCGAGATAACTCATCCCTTTATCATTGCCGGGACTGAACTGGGCCAGGTTTTTTCCGAAGTGGGGAAAAGCCGGGCTATACCACGGATGAATGGATTCGAGGTAGGGCCAGAAATTAGTCTGGCCGTTGACCTGGTAAGCGCCGGCGTCCACGGCGAAGCGGGGACTGTTTCCGTTGGCGGCATATGAAGGCTGATCAACGCCTTTCGTCAGAGCGGCCGTCGCGGGACAGGTGTAAAGATTATTAAATCCGCCGCTGCCACTCTTCACGTCGAGATAGCTTTGCCAGGCGTTGGTGTCAATGCCGTAGCCGCTCGCACCGGCGATCATGAAACCATACGGCAGGCGGTTGTTGAAATCGCCGCCATACATCGTCGCCGCCAGTCCGACCTGCCGGACGCCGTTGACGCATTTGATCTGGAGCGCACGCTGCTTAGCACTGGCCAGCGCCGGCAGTAGCATGGCCGCGAGAATCGCGATAATGGCAATAACTACTAGCAATACAATCAATGTAAAACCAGTTCGCGCAAAACGCGCGGGCTGAGTAGATGTATTGGTGGCTTTCATATTGGCTTGTTAAAAGCATCACTTACCAATCAAAGCAATGCCATGTGCTAGTTGCGGCATACACGTAATTTTTTGCGACAAGGAAACCTCTAGCTGGACTACTTAAAAAACCCTTCTTTAAATGAATTCGTTGA
>JAYWBR010000358.1:0-3806 GCA_043781315.1 Verrucomicrobiota bacterium
CCCACGGGCTGCCCGTGGGATCGCGAGCAAGATCACCGCTCGTTGCGCTGGCACGCGGTCGAGGAAGTCTATGAATTGCTGGACGCCATCGAGGCTGGTGACGACCATGAACTCGAAGAGGAATTGGGCGACCTGCTGTTGCAGGTGGTCTTTCACGCCCAACTAGCGAAGGAACGCGGCGCGTTTGATTTTGAAAAAGTCGCGCGGACGATCACCGATAAATTAATCCGCCGTCATCCGCACGTCTTCGGCAACACCAAGGTCAAGAATGTGGACGAGGTCTGGGCCAACTGGGAAAAAATCAAGCGCGCGGAAAAGCACGGGACGAAACACGCGCGGCCCTCGGCGCTGGATGGAATTCCGAAGCATCTGCCCGCGTTGCTGCGCGCGGAAAAGCTCGTGAAGAAAGCGCGCAAGGCCAAGCTCCTCACTACTGCCGCAGGAAAACGTCGGCTCACCAAACCCACGCTCGCCGGCGAACTGTTTGCCCTGGCGGAACTGGCGCAGCAAAACGGCTGGTCAGCGGAAGGTTTGTTGCGCGGGGAAATTCAGAAGCGCGAGCGGCGACTTAGGAAGCTGGAGCGCCAGCCCGCAGCCTAGTCAAAGGCCATTGCCTGCTCTAGTCGAACGCCAGTTCGGGCACCGGTTTTTTCTCCACTTCATCAATGTACTTTTGTGTCGCGGCGGGCAGGTCGTGCCAGATTTTCACCGCGAGATAAACTCCCATGAGCGCGAACGGAATGAAAAAGAGCGGCCACCATTGCCAGTTCCAAGTGGTGATGTAGCCGAGGCAGGCGGACTGCACGCCGCTGCCCAGATACGCGAAACCGTCCACAATGCCGGAACACGTCGCGGTGGCTTTGCGCCCGCCGAAATCCGTCGCCGCCGTGCCGGACATCAGCGAGGTGATGCCGATCGCCGCGCTCACGATGAGCACCGCCGCGAAGCCGACCACCAACGGTTGCGTGAACAGACAGACGGCCATCAAAACCGCCATGACCAGCACGACGCCGCACAGCAGCGCGGCGGGCGGACCGCGCCGCGAGTTGTAGAGCTTGTCGGAAATCAATCCGCCCGCAAACCCGCCGGCGATGCCGAACAGGCAGAGCAGCAACCCCCAGTGTTCCGCAAAAAATTCCGCGCCCGGCTGTTTCACCTGTTTGGCAAAGGTGAGATACCATTGCACGATGCCGTTGCGAAAAACACCCGAGGTTAGTTCGACGCACGCGATCAGGAGCATCACCGGACTGGTCAAAACTTTTTTCAACAACTCCAGCGTGGTGAACTCCACATGCATCTGGCCGGACGAGGCATCGTGCGTGTCGAAGTAGGCAAAGCCGGCGTCCTCCGGCGTGTCCTTGATGAGCCACCAGTCCAGCACCGCCCAGAAAATCATGATCACGGCGGGGATGAAAAAGATCGCCCACGTCGCGTCCACGGGCTGGCCCGGGACCGCGAAGATTTTTTGCAGCAGGCCGTGGAACCAGCCGAGTTCGCCGGCGGGATTGGCCCTGGTCATTTTTACAATGGCCTGGCCCCAATCGAAGGCGAAGTAAACGCCGAACGAAATCAGCGTCCCGAAAATCGCGCCGAACACGCCGCGCTCGCGAACGTGGAACCAATGCGACTTCACCTTGATGATGGAAACCGCGCCGTAACTTTGGAAGTACATGTTCACCGAGTAGATGAGGGAAAAAGCCACGACCAGCTTCATCTTCAACTGGCCCGTCACCGCCAGATAAGTGAGCACGCCCATCAGGATGTTCGCCAGCGAGGAGCCGATGGCGGCGATGAGAATCCCACGTTTGCCGCCGATTTTGTCCACGAGCGGGCCGTTGACCAGAAACGAAAAGGCATACGTCCAGGTGCCGGCGGCAAAGATCCAGCCGAAATCCTGGTTCGACATCAATGTTCCCATCGCGTTCTTGGACACGGCCAGATTATACCGGCCCATGTAGAGAAAGGCGTAGGTCATGCCGAGGGGAAACCAGTTGATGAACCGGCGCATCATGAACCACCGCCCATGCCGGAGCGGGTTGTTGTAGAAATAGAGCCAGATAATCGCGGCGAGACAAAGCCCGACCAAGGTCAGCGAACCCGACGGCGAATTGAGAAAACTTAAAATATTCGGCATGGCAGTGCGGCGTGCGGTGAGATTATCGCCCGAACCGTGACCGTCAAGTCTGGGCTATCCGAAACCAACATGCGGGGTGTGATGACAACCGGGTGAGGGTAACGCCTCGTTCTCGTCCTCGTCCTCGTCCTCGGTTTTATTCATTAATTTCGACGAGGACGACGAGGACGAGAACGAGGCGGAACATTCCTTCAAGCACAGCCTCCACCCGACTTTGATCACACTCAACCGTGAGCCGCGCGCCGAGGACTGTTTGCAAACCGCCGCCTACGGCGAACGGGCGCGGCCGTGACGCAAAAGTGCCCGCGTGCCGCTCCACCTCATTTTGTTTTCAACCGCAGGATGGTCAGGGAACTCGCCGGAACTTGGCAGATAAAATTTGCTCCGGCTGGAAATGCTTCCTTGACGGGCGCAATGGCACCGGGTTGCTCGAACCGGTTCACGCTCGTCGCTTCACCGGTGAGCACGGTGCGCGTGGCGGATTTGATTTTGCCGGTGCCGGCGAAATTCACCTGCAATGGCACGGCATTGGAATCATTGTTCACCAGCTTGAGAATCACGTCGCCGGATTTCGTGTCGCGCACGCAGGAGACGGCGAGCGTGCTCCTGCTCGTGGAAATTTTCACCGGCAGATAAACATCGCCCGAATTCTGCCCGAACATCTGCTGCACGAAATAATTCGCCGAGCGCAGCAGGTTCGTGTTGCTGAAATAGATCATGTCCGGCCGCCATTGCGTGCGGCCCTGCTTCGCGAGCAACGGCGCGTAGGAGGCAAGCTGGACGACATCCCCGTTGCGTTCGAGCGCGGTCAGGTGCGCGGCCTCGGCGAGCGCGGAGCACAGCGTGTTGGCGCGGTCCTTCTCGTGCGCGGCATATTCGCCGGCATAAACTTTCGATTTCGTGCGGTCGTAGTTGTCGTAGCGGGTGAGGTTGTCCCAGAACCATTGCGGCGGTTTGTAGTAATGCTCGTCCACCATCGGCACGCGCAGTTCGTCGGCAATCTTCCAGCCGTTCGTGTAGTCCGCGTCGTTCGGGCGCGGCCCCACCGTGCCGATGACGGTGATCTCGGGATGCTTTGACTGCACCGCTTCGTAAATCATCGTAAAGCGCTCTTTGAACACCGGCATGATTTTGTCTTCGTTGCCGATGCCGAGATATTTCAGATGGAACGGCGCAGGATGGCCCGCCGCCGCGCGTTTCGCGCCCCACGGCGAAGTCGCCGGGCCGTTCGCCCACTCGATGAGATCGAGCACGTCCTGGATGTAGGCGGGCATCTCGTCGAGCGGCAATCCGCGCTGGCCTTCCTCCCAGCGCTTCGTGACGCCCGCACCGGAATTCTGGCAGCTCACGCCCGCCGGCACGACCGGCAGCGGCGTTGCGCCGATGTCTTCGCAAAATTGAAAATACTCGAAGTAACCCAGACCGACGCTCTGATGATAGCCCCAGACGTTGCGCTGCCCCTTGCGCTGCTCGACCGGGCCAATCGTTTCCTGCCAGCGATAAAAATTGTCAAGGCCGTCGCCGTGCGCAAGGCAGCCGCCGGGGAAACGCATGAACTTCGGGTGAATGTCGGCAATCGCCTGCGCGAGATCGGCGCGCAAACCGTTCGGGCGGTCACGAAAAGTTTTTTGTGGAAACAGTGAAATCTCATCCAGTCCGATGCGCCCCGGAT
>JAYWBR010000359.1:0-11370 GCA_043781315.1 Verrucomicrobiota bacterium
TTGACCAGCACCAGCGACAACTGGTTGCACTCATTGGGATCCACAATGCCATTGCCGTTGCCACCGGTCAGGTAGTTGGTGGCCACGACAAAGAAGGGCGCGTTCACCGCCAGGATGTTTCCCCACCAGGTGCCCCAGTCTCCGCCGGCGGTTGAGCGGGCGAATTCGTGGGTGACCCAGAAGCTGTTGTTCAGCGGATCCGGGGTGGCGCTGGCATAATCGCCCCAACGACTGCCCCGGTAAAAACCCGGACTGGCCTTGACCAGCACCGGCACATCGAAACTGGCGGCACCGGAAGAGCGGGTCGTCGCGAAGATGCTGGGAAAACGGTTCGGGGAAGACTGGGTATAGACGATGCAAATATCACCCACCGGGTTGGCCCCGATGGAACCCTGATAGGTCCACTCGCCCGCCCCGCCATCAATCACGCCCGCTTCGCCGAGCGTGGGCACGACATTGGGAAATCCGTTCACGCCCACTTTATAGAAATGAATGATGGACTTGCCGGTGGTGCCGCCGGCGGTGTGGCAGAACCAGATCGAACCGTTCTGCCAGAAAGCGTTGCCCTGTGTCCGCTGATCAAGGGTGTCAATGGTGATGGCGGTGCCGGGTTGCGGCGCGCCGGCAGAGGGAGCGGATCCGCCGTTGTCGGGAATCTGAACCGTGGCGGAAGCGAGGGTGCGGGCGCCCAAGGGATCGCTTAACGCCCACACCCGCAAGGCGGCGCTATTAAAGGTGGTTTCTCCAAAATAGGCCACGCTGCCGGGACTGCCGCCGCCCACCACCGTGCAAGGTTGCAAAGTGAATCCTCCGTTTGGCCCGCCCGACGTATAGACAAACGCCGGCGTCGCCGTGCCGCTGATGAGCGCCGCCTTGTCCAGCACCGTGATCTGCGCGTCGCCATTCACGTCGTTGAAATCATACAGGTTGACGGTGATATAGACCGCCTGCCCGTCAAAGCCCAAGCCCGGATAGTCGCCCCAGTAGGCCGTGCCGTTGTTCGTCCGGGTATTCTCGATGCGATACTTGAACCAGTCGGCGTTTCCACTGCTGGCGGGATTAGAGGTCTTCGACACCGCCACATTCAAGTAGGATTTTTTGTTCGCACTGTCCTGCTCCAACAACAAAACATAAAACCGTCCGCTGCCCGGATCATAGAGCGCCCGCGGATCGAAGCTGAAGGAATTATTGCCGACGCTGGCAAACATGCCGTCCAGCGCCAACGGCCCCCATAAGGCCTGGCCGGATTTGCTCCAGTAGGCGATGCGCACGTTGACAACCTGGATGATGCCGTTCGGCCCCGCCGCTCCGTGCGGATCCGGCGGCTCCAGGGTGAATTGCGTGGGTATGCCTTCCCACGAAGCCGCGACCGAGGTGAGCGGTGAGGGATTGTTCACGGCCGCAGCACTGACCACGGGGAGGGCCGGCGTTTTAAGTGGCGCACCGGGCGCGCTGGCAGCAACGGCCGGCGGCCGCCAGTTCCGCGGCGCCACCGACGAAGGAAACGGGTTGGACGCCTGGGCGCTTCCGCGCGCCGGGGGATTAAACAGTTCCGCCGCGATCACACCGGCGGCCAGAGTTGCAGTGAACCAACGAGAGCGCATTTTCATGTTGTAAATTCCAGTCACCAATAATTTCCGGTAAAACCGGCGGTGCGGCAACGCGCCGCTGGCCTAGTGGCACGGGCGTCCCGCCCGTGTGTTTCTACCACCCTCAATCTCGTCACCGCAACTCCCGGGCGGGACGCCCGTGCCACTACGCAATCACGGCGCGCGCAGCCGGAAGAATTTCGCACCGGCACCAATGCTGTTGGTGACCCCGAATTGTCCGCCGCTCACCACGGGCGCCGGGCTGACCACGGTGGTCCAGACGGCTGGATAATTCAGATTGGTCGCGCTTTCCAAAACATAGCCGGGCGTGTTCGTCGGCCAGGAGATGACCAGATTGTTGCCGCTCTTGACTCCGCCGAGTTGCAACAGGTTCACCACCGTCTTGACGGTGGCCGAGTTGTTGCCCTTGAGCGGATCGGTCACCTGTGAAGCGGTGAACGCCGTGTTGGTGAGCGTCCCGTCAGTGGTTGTCCGAACCACAATGGTCGCCACCGTCTGACCGCCCACCAGGACATTGCCCAGGTTTGTAAAGGCCAGCACGTTGCCGGAGAGAACATAACCACCCGGACTCGCAGACACGAAGACCACGGAAGGTGGCAGGTTGTTGGTCACGGTAACTCCGGCCGCCGTGGCCGGGCCGCCGTTGGTGACCGTAATGGTATAGGTGATATTGTTGCCGCTCCACAACGGGTCGGGCGCGTCCACCAGGCTCAACGCCAGATCCGCTTTGATGGGATCCACGGTGGTGGTGGTGGTGGCGGCATTGTTGACCAGGTTGGGATCGGATTCATTACCCTGCACATAGCAGTTGTTGGTGAGGATTCCAGTAGTGGAAGGTTTGACTACCAGGGTCAACACCGCGCCATTGGTGAGCAGGAGACTGCCGGCATTCCACGTCACTTGATTGCCCACCACGGAAACACTGCCTTGCGAGGCGTTGGAGGAAACCAGGCTCACGCTGGCTGCCAAGGTATCGCTCAGAGTCACCCCCGTCGCTGTGGAAGGCCCGTAGTTGGTGACAGTGATGGTATAGGTCAGGTTATTGCTGACTATGACCGAACTGGCCGCAGTCATGCCCGCCACCAAATCCGCCGTCGCGCCGACAAGGTTCACGGCGGTGAGATTCAAGACCCAACCATTGGAGATCATGCCGGAATTGACCGCCGTATCATCCAGGACATACAACGACCAGGTGCCGTTCGGATTGCTGCCGTTGAAGGCCGCCAGGTTGGTGGTATAAGGCGCTGCGGGTGCCGGTGCCGGGAAGACTGTCACCGGGAAATAAGGTGTCGGCTTGTTTGTCCCGGAAGTAATCGGGCTGCTTTGCGGCAGATAGGCGGCGGCGGCATCATCGAACGTCAAGGTCACGCCAGTCAATCCATTAAAGCCGCCCGCATTGGCCATCAACAAAGTTTTTTGTCCAGTCGGTGAAACCAGCAGGGTGTCAATATCCGACGCGGAGCCGTGATATATCTTGTTGAATGTCACGGTCGCCTTGGTCAGTGAACCGCCGACGCCGCTGACATTCATGGTGGAGGCATACGGTGACGCCGCACCTTGTAACGGAATCGTGATGGCCCCGCCGTTCGTGAACGAGGTGGTTCCGCTGCCGAGCGTGAAAGTGAAGCTGGCCGAGCCGGCGCTCACGGTGCCATTCGTCAACAGGAACGTGGCGACAATCTGCTGACCGTTGCTGCCGCTGGCAGTAAAGCTGTATTGCCGGGAAGCGGACGCGCCGTTCACCAACAAGGTGCCATAGTTTTGCGCCGCGCTCGGCGAGGTTATACCGTTGGTCGCCAAGAGTGTCGCGGTCAGATTGGCCGTATTGGTGCCACCACTGTTACGCAAGGCAAAGAGGAGTGACACACTCTCGGAAGGATCAATGACCCCGTTGACCGGACCGCTTTCGGTCAGCAACGCCACCCCGGCTGGCACGACCAGGCTGCCGCTGTTATCATGGATGGTAAGCAACGCCGCACTCGGCGTCACCAGCACGCCATTGGTTCCGACAGGATTAGACAACTGCAACAGCACCGTCTTGTCGGGTTTCACCGTGGTGCTGTCAGTGACGGGCACCGTAAAGCTCAGGCTGGTCTGGCCGTTGGTAAAGACCAGTGTTCCGCTCACCGCAGAGTAATCCACACCATTGGTTCCCGAGCCGTCCAACGTGGCATAGTTCACTGACACCGTGCTGTTGGTAAAGCCGGTCCGGATGACGCCGATGGTCGCACTCACACTATTTTTGAATACGCTGTAGGTCGGACTGGAGAAGCTCAACCCGGCATTATTGTCGGTGATGGTGACCGTGGCCGTGCTGGGCGCGATCAACTGTCCGGGTGCAGTCGGACTGGACAACGTGACCGTGAAGTTAAGATCCCCTTCGATCAGTGTATTGTTGACGATGGGAACCAAAATGTAATTGGTCACCGCCCCATTGGTAAAGGTCAGCACGCCGCTGACCGCCCCGTAATTAATCCCCGCCACGGCCGTCCCGTCAGCCGTCGCATAATTGACCGAGAGCGGCTCCGCATTGGGGTTGGAGCAGAACACGGTCAGGATGGCGTTGGTGCCGCTCTTCAACACTGAGAAGTTGGCGTTGGTAAAGCCCAGACCGGCTTCAGCATCCATTACAATGACACTGGCAGTGCTGGGGAAGGCCAGTTGTGCCCCGGCGGTGGGATTGGACAGGTTCACACCAAAGGTCAGATTACTCGTGGCGCGGAAGTCGTGCAGGACCGGTATGATGACGGACTTGTTGGATTCGCCGGCATTAAACGTCAGTGTGCCCGAGGTCGTAAGGTAGTTTGTGTTGGCGAGCGCCGAGCCGTTGGTGGTGGCGTAGCTGACCTGCACCGTGCCGCTCGTATTGTTCAGGCGCAACACGTTCAGGGTGACTGACCCGTTGGTCTCGTTCACGACATAGGCCGCGCTGGAGAAGGCGACTCCGGCATCGTTGTCTAGGATAGTCACCGGCAGATTGGTGGATCCCAGGATGGTGGCTCCACCCGTCGGGTTGGAGAGCGTCAGGTTCAGAGTAACCGGCCCTTGCACCAGACTATTCTCCAACAGCGGCAGGTTGAAGGTCTTCACGGTCTCGCCGTTGGCAAAGGTTAGAGTGCCGGCGGCGGTGTTGTAGTTGACTCCGGGAGCGGCGGTGCCGGGTATCGTGTTGTAGGCGACCGAGATTGTGCCCGAGGTGCCGTTGGTGCGGAGGACGGTCACGACCACGTTGGAACTGGCTTCGGTGACCACGAGGTTGGTCGCGAGAAACAACACCTGGCCGGGGGCTTGCACCGTGTCAATGATCGTCAGCGTGGCGGCGGACGGAGCCACCAGGAACAGATTCACGGAATTGCTGACCACACTGGCCGCGTTGGTCAGCAGCAGCGTCACCGTCTTGTTGCCCTGCGGCAGGCTGTTGTTGATGATCGGAATGGCTACGGTGACATTGGAAACACCCGGATTGAATGTGACGAGGTTGCTCACGTTGAGATAATCGGTGCCGATGACCGCCGTGCCATTGGTCGTGGTGGTGAACTCGACGGTGACCGCGCCGACGGTGCTGCCCTGCCGGAGGATGTCTATGTTCGCAATGCCAAACGGACTGTTCTTGTTCACCGAATAGACCGGGGATGAAAAACTGATGGTGCTGTCGCTGTTGACGATCGTCAACATGGCGGTCGGTTGATTGGTGATGCCGGCACCGCCAGTGGCGTTGGTCAATACCAGATTGACGGTCAGGTCGGGTGTGATCACCTGATCATCAAACACCGGTATGACCACCGTTTGCACCACTTCACCGACGGGGAAAGCGAGGGTGCTGCTGACGGTGGTATAATTAACACCCGCCACGGCCGTGCCATCACTGGTGTTGAAATCCACGGTGACATTGCCGGAACCATTGGGGTTCGGCCCGCTGGTGCCGCCGACCCGGCGCACGGTGATGACGACGTTGCTGGAGATTTCATCCGTCTGATAGGTGCCGGAGGTGAATTCAAAGCTGCCCGAACCCACGATTGAGCCGCCATAAATCCGCACCAAATGGTCGTGGGGCACGCTGTTGTAGGTGGTGAAACCACCGCCCAGAATTATCGCGCCATCCGGCTGCAAGGCCAGGGCGGCGACATAACTGTTTGCGCCGGTGCCAAAATTGATGGTTGGATCAATGGCTCCATTGGGCATGAGCCGGGTGATGCGGTTGCGGGTGACGCCGCTGGCATGAGCGAACAGACCGCCCAGAAGAATCCGGTTGTCCGGCTGGAGGGCGATCGCATCCACGGTGTCGTCGGCTCCTACACCCACACCGGAAATAAACACGGCGTCCACCGAACCATCTGCGTTTAACCGGGCCACATGATTCAAATTAACCCCGTTCACATTGGTGAACCCCCCGCCCAGCAACACCCGCCCATCGCTTTGAATGGCCAGCGCGCGCACCGTTGCGCTGGCTCCGATGCCCGGATCGAAGGTGGCGTCCAAAGAGCCATCCGCGTTCAAGCGCGCGAGGCGGTTGCGGGCGGTGCCGTTGATATGAACAAAGTCGCCGCCGATGAGGACCTTGCCGGCATAAATGGAGTTAGTGGGATAAGTGGCGATGGCAAAGACCACGCCATCCACACCCGGCACCACGAAGGAGTTGTCCAGCGTGCCATCGTTGTTGAGTCGCGCAATAAATTTCCGGGACACGCCGTTGTAGTTGTTGAAGGCGCCGCCCATATAAATTTTGCGGGTGCCACTCAGAAAGGTTTCCGCCACGACGTTGACCGGGTTGTCCGCGCCGGCGTTCGGATTGAAACTCGTATCCAACGTGCCATCCGTGGTCAGGCGGGCAATGAAGTTGCGATGCACCCCGTTGACAAAGGTGAAGGCACCGCCGATGACGATGCGGTTGTCGCTTTGAACCAACAGCGAATTCACGGTGTTGTTGGCACCGGACATTCCCGCCAGGAAACCCACGTCGAGCGTGCCGTCATTGTTCAAGCGGGCGATGCGATTGCGCGGCACGCTGTTGGCCGTGGTGAAACTACCGCCCGCCACAATGCCGCCATCCGGCTGGACCGCCACAGCCAGCACGTCATTGTTCATGCCAGCAGCAGCATCCAGCGTCACGTCTGCCGAGCCAGATGACCGATTGAAGGACTGGGCATCCACGATCCTTACCAGTGAACTGGTCTGGAATCCCAGCAACCCCGCCGGTACGGAAGCCGTCAAGTTGACGTTGAAAAAGAACGGCGAGGGATCAATAAACCCGTCGTTAAGCACCGGCACCGTAAAGCTCTTGGCCAGTTCCCCATTAGTGAAGACCAGCGTGCCACTGGTTCCTGTGTAATTAACCGTGGCAACGGTGTTGATGCCATCGGCAGTGGAGTAATTGACCGACACGGACTGGTAGGCTCCACCCGTGCGCGTCACCGTGATGGTCGCGTAGCCACCGTTTTCATTGACGGTGTAGCTGGGTGCGCTGAATTGGAAGGCGCCGTAGCTGTTGTCATTCGTGATGGTCAACGTGGTGTTCGCCACCGCGCCGAGCAAAGTGGGCGCACCGGCACCGTTCAAGGTTGGAATCAAAAGTCTGGCGAAGAACTGTTTGGTGCCGCCCACCAGTCCGCTGTTGATGAGGGGGAAGCTCAGGGTGCGGGAGGAAGCGTCACCATTGTTCCAAGTAAGTGTGTTGGTCGAGCCGACGTAATCCAGGCCATTGATGGCCGTGCCGTTGGAGGTGACACACTGCACAGTCAAGGTGCCCTGACTGCCCACCGTGCGCGTGACAGTAACCACCATGACCCCCGCGCTGAGATTGGCGGAGAAATTGGTGGCGGAGAAATTCAGATACCCTTGGAAGTTCGGATTGATAATTCTGAGCACTGCATTGCTCAAACCCAACGCAACTCCATTGCCTCCGACTTGAGATAAAGCAAGATTCACCCTCTTCTCAACCGCACTAATATAGTTGCTCTGAATAATCTGAACATTGAAGCTCTTGTTGGTTTGGCCGTCGGAAAAGACCAGTTGGCCGCTGGCAGACCGATAATCTACGTTGACCAGGGCTGTGCCATCGCTCGTTGCATAATTGACGGTGACTTGTCCACTACTCCCGTTAGTACGGCTGACACTGATCGGCGCACTGTTGCTGCTTCCGAAGTAACTTGAAGCAGTAAAACCTATGACGCCCGCCTTTTTCAAATCGTCTATGATTGTAAAAGGCGCGGTGCTGCGGCCCAAGGCCACACCCAGCGGGATGTTCTCGCCCCCGAGATAAAACTGGTCGTTGCCAATCGGGTTGGCCAACTGGAACGACGCGTTCAGATTGCCGCGCGTGGTCTGGTTTTGGTTGATCGAGACGATCACCGCGCCGGGGCCGTTGTTGCCAAAGCTCCAGAATCCATTGAACACATCTTGAAAGATGGTATTGGTCCCCCACAGACCGTCGCTGTGCATGCGCGTCAGGCCGGTATATTCCCAAGTGATCCAGTAGAACGGATTTGAGTTGTTGTAAACGTAGTCCGTGCCGCTCTGCGCCAGCCCGGGCAGCACCGAAAAGTTGGCCGACGCCGGCCCCAGCGTGCCGTTGGTGCGGATCAAACTGACATACAAAGAGGACTGGCTCGCGTTGGCGGAATAGGCATTGTTCAAGAGTCCCACGTTGCCCGGCCCCGGCGTGGCCCCGCCGATCAGCCGCGCAATATTATCGCGGTTGCGAATGCCGTTTCGAACTTTCGGCTCGGGCCAGATGTGCAAATCATTGTTTGTTTGAATCAATGGATCAAACTGCCCGCCGCCGACTTGACTAAAGAACCCGCCGATCATAACGCTGCTATCACTTTGAAAGTCGATTGAGAAGACGGTTCCGGGCGAATCGTTAAAACGCTGCCGGGGAAGCCCGGCAAATTGGTTATACGCTGTATCGAGGAACGTAGTATCTACCGTGCCATCGGCATAAAGCCGGGCCAGACCAAGCCGATGGGTTCCGTTAAAGGCGGTGAAAGCGCCACCAATGTAGAGGGTGCCAGCGCTGGCAAGCTTGAGGTTAAATACTGTGCCATTGGCTCCCAACCCCGGCGTGAAACTTGGATCCACCGCTCCGGTGGAGGTCAAACGTACCAAGCTTCCAAAAGCATAGGCCGAGTTGAAATGCGAAAAATTGCCGCCCACCAGCAGATTCCCGTCCGGCTGCAAGGCCAGCGCATAGACGAAACCATCCAAGCCCGCACCGGGAGCAAAGGTGGTATCGAGCGTGCCGTCCGCGTTGAGCCGGGCAATGCTGTTGTAGGAAAACGCGCCCAACTGGGTGAACTCGCCGCCCATGACGATCTTGCCCGCCGGGGTGATGGCGAGGGCGTTGACAGCGGCATTGGGGCCGTTGGCTCCCGGATCAAAGGTGGTGTCCAGCCCGCCGCTGGCATTCAGCCGCGCCACGCGCACGCGATTGGTGCCGTTGAACGAAGTGAAATCGCCGGCGACGATCACCTTGCCATCCGTTTGCAGGGCCACGGCCCAGACCGTTCCATTCGCACCCGTGCCGGGATCGAATGTGGTGTCGAGCGAACCGTTGGCATTCAAGCGCGCAATGCCATTCCGTAACGTACCATCAAAAGAAGGGAAGCTGCCGCCAATGATGATTTTCCCATCGGGTTGCAATACTAGGCTGCTGATGAAGTCGCCGCCCTGGCTGAAAATGCCGTCGCCGGGATTGAAGGTCGCGTCCGGCAAACCGTTCGTCAGGGCGCGGGCAATGCCATTGAAAGTGTCGCCATTGAAACCTCCAAAATGTCCGGCGAAGAGAGCCTTGTCGTCCGCCTGCACCGCCACCGCGTACACCTCGCCGTCAGTGCCGGGATGGGGCAGCGTCCTATTGACCGGTGGCGTCATATTGATGCCAAGGTCGGGGTTGTAATACTCATCCACCGATCCGGCGGGCGGATGCAAATCGTCATACAAAATGGTGACGGTGGTGGCGGCAATCATACCGGCCTGGTAGGGATTGCCGTTGCTGTCCAACTGATACAGCTCAAGCTGGAAGTCCTCGTTGAACTGCTGGAGGCCGTTGTCAATGATATTGAAGGTAATCGGCTGGGGGTTGCGATCGTTGCCGCCCGGAAACGTAAGGGTGCCATTGTAACCGCCGGGGAAATCAAAATCAGCGGTCGCTCCCTGGACGCCGCCGGAATTCGTCGGGTTGGGCGTGGCATAATCGGAACCGGGCATGAGCGGAAACTCAATGTTCCGGTTGTCCGCGCCTTGATCGGTGACGAAGCCGGCATTGACGCGCCAGTGGACGGTTTGCGACTCCTGGTTCGTGCCGGTGCGGATGACATAGACGGTGATGGGTGTTCCAACCCAATACGCGGCCACGTCCCGGCCCACTTGATAGCTGGTCTTCTGGAAGTTGAACACGGCGTTAGTGGGAACCAGCGTGACGATGGTGTTGGTAAAGAAGTTGGTGCTGCCGGGCGGGATAGCCGTCACCACATCAAGGTAAGCCGGCCCGTTGGGATTGAGGTCCGCATCCAGAATCCGCACCACGGCCTGATAGTAGGTCGGGTCCACCTGCGGCGGCGACAAATCGGTGGACTCGGCCGGATCCAGCCGCGGATTGAACACCTTCACGAAAAAATCCCGGTTCAAGTGCGCCCCTGAATCAAGCTGCCCTCTTGGCGGACGATCAATGATCGGGATAAGGATGGTCTTGCTCATCTCGTAGTCGTTGAAAATCAAGGTGCCGCTGACCTGGGTATAATCCTGTCCGGCTTTCGCCACGTCGTCACCGTTTGTGATCAAGTTCGTATCGCCATCCACCGTGGTGTAATCCACCAGGACGCGACCGGAGGAACCCGCCGTGCGCGTGACGGTGACCAGCACACCAGGCACATTGTAGGGGTAGTAGGTGTGCAGGGTGGTGTTATACTGGTTGGCATTGACGGTGCCTGGCAATCGCCGGCTGGTTTCCGTTTCCGCGCACTGATAGAGCAGCAGCGGGTTCCCGTTGGTATCCACCAATCCGCCGTTGCCGAAGGGCGATCCCGTGTGGTCAATGTTTTCCGTGGCCATGCGAAACACGCCCGAGGAGTGGTAAGCCCAGTTCAAAGTGATCAACCCGTTCGGCTTCGGCGGCAACAGGGTGGCATAGGTGGGAACCTTGCTGTCCACCGCGATGTAATACGTCGTGCCGCCCTTGACGTTCAAACGCAGCCCGCTCGGACCGCTGAAAGGTTGGAAAAATAGAGGAAAATCACGCCCAAAATAGAGTGCATTTATCGGCGGATTATTGGTGTCTAAAACGTAAGTATTCTGACCACTGATATTAAACTGCCGCGTCGTGGTGCCGTTATACCGCAGCGACGGATAGGAATCATCATTGGCCGCCACCTGGCTTAGAGAAGCCAGGCCGGCCCCCGTATAAACCGCCAGCACTGTATCCAAATTCCGACCCTTCGAGTCAACGCTGCCCAGCGTGTCGAAGGACACTTCACCGTCCAGCGGCGCGATCCATTTATACCAGACCGAGTTAGTCGCCGCAAAACCCGCGTGGCTTGGCTCACCCGGCTCGGCCGTGGCGAGCGTGTTGTCGTTGGTGATGACCGTGCCAAAAATTCCCGTAATGACGGTCGCGCTGGCGAAGTTATCGTTGGCCGGCTGCGCCCACGCGCTGACCGCGCCCGCGCCCGCCCAGGCCAGCACTCCGAGTCGAATGACTTTCAACCAGGCCGGCACCGAAAATATGTTTCGCACTGTTCGCATAATTACTTTCAAAATCGTCAAA
>JAYWBR010000360.1:0-3783 GCA_043781315.1 Verrucomicrobiota bacterium
CTCTACAACGTCGGCCCCAACGCCAATCAAAACGGCGTGCTTGAACTGATCGGCGCGACTGTCAACGCGAACAAAAATAGCAATCCCAGCATTCAAATCGGCGCGGCGGCCAACGCCCGTGGCTTTGTTAAGTTAAATTCCAGCACGCTCACTACGGTCAGCGAACTCCACATCGGCCAGGGCAGCGGCGCGGTGGGAACCTCGCCTTATTCGTCCCTCACGATGGATGCCGGCAGTGTGTTGAGCAGTGGCAGTTATCTGGTGGTCGGCTTGAACAACGACCGCGCGGTGCTCAACCAGAGCGGCGGTTCAGTCAACGTGGTGGCCAACGTGATGACGGTCGGTGCCGGCGGCACGGGCTGCATCGGCGTGGCCAATCTGAGCGGCGGTTCATTCACTGCCACCAACGCGGCCAATGGCGGAACCTTTGTCGGCGAAAACGGATTGGGCATCTTGAACGTCTTCGGGACGGCGGCGGTTACGAATGTTTTCAACGGTTTGTTTTTGGGAAGAACCGGCGCCGGGTCGTCGGGCATCGTCAACCTCCTGGGCGGCCGGATCAACGTCAACAAAATCATCCGCGGTGCCGGCACGGGTGCCTTTAACTTCAACGGCGGCATCTTGCAGGCCAGTGTGGCGAACCCCACGTTCATGACGGGCTTGAACAGCGCCTATGTCTATGGCGGCGGCGCGCTGATTGATGACGGCGGCTTCGATGTCACCATCGGCCAGCAGTTGCTCGCACCCAGTGGAAACGGGGTCGCTTCGATCCCGCTCACCGCCGGTGGTTCCGGCTACCTGGACACGCCGCTCGTGGTGATCGCCAACATTGATGGCAGCGGCGCGACGGCGATTGCACAGATTGATTATTCCGTCGGCGGCGCCACCAGCGGCCAGGTCACCAACATTCTGGTCACCAATCCGGGCAATGATTATTCCACCCCGCCCACGGTCACCTTGTTTGGCGGCGGCGGCACGGGTGCCACTTTGGGCACGCCCACCTTGGCGGCCAACGTCAGCGGCGGCCTGACCAAGAGCGGCGCGGGTTCGCTCACGCTCTCGGGCGGCTCCACCTACACCGGCAGCACCGTCGTGAACGGCGGCACCTTGAGCCTCAACAGTTCCACCATCACCCCGGCCACTTCCGGCGCGCTGACCGTCAACAATGCGGCCCTCTCGTTGGATGTCTCCAGCGGCACCTCGCTGCTGGCCAGCAGCCTGACGTTCCAGAACAACGCGACCAATATTTTCAGCTACGGTGCGTTGAGCGCCAACCCGACCTTCCCGGCCATCAACGTGGCCGGCGGCGTCACGACCGCAGGTGCGA
The DNA here is from genome assembly GCA_043781315.1 of Verrucomicrobiota bacterium. Lineage (GTDB taxonomy): Bacteria > Verrucomicrobiota > Verrucomicrobiia > Limisphaerales > CAIQOK01 > CAIQOK01. The sequence goes on from JAYWBR010000360.1 coordinate 1,328, forward strand.
CCATTACGTTGAACATTTCCGCGCTCGGCTTGAAGAGCGGCCAGTTTGCCCTCATCAAGTACACGGGAGCGGCGCTGGCCAGCCTCGCCAATTTCTCGGTGGTGCTGCCGCCGGGCGTGGTCGCCACACTTGTCAACAACACAGCCAACAAATCCATTGACCTGAATGTCACCACCTCGCCCAAGTTCCTCACCTGGTATGGAACTGCTGGCAACGCTTGGGACATCAATACGACGATCAACTGGAAAGACGGCGGAGTGGACTCGATCTATCAGCAATACACGAATGGTGCGACCGTCGTGGGTGATGCCGTGCTCTTCGACGACACGCTCACCAATGACTTCGTCAATCCGCAGCCGACGAACATCAACCTGACGGTCGGACTTTCTTCCTTCCCCGTCATTTTCGACAACACGCTGCCGTATAGTTTTGCCGGCGCGGGCAGTCTGGTCGGCGGCGGGTATCTTGTGAAGAGCAATACCGGATCGCTGACCATCGGCACGAGCAACAACTTCACCGGCGGCACCTTGATCTATGGCGGCTCCGTCATCATCACGAATGATTCCGCGCTGGGCGGTTCGGCGGGCAAACTAACCCTGGGCGGCGGCAGCTTGCAGGTCAATGCCAGCACCACCAACGCCACGCGCGCGGTCGGCGTGACGGCGGCGTCCACGATCAGCGTGGCCACCAACGTGACGCTGCAACTCGGCGGCGTGATCACCGGTTCCGGCGCGCTTTCGAAGACGGATCTCGGCACGATCAGCCTGACCGGCAGCAACGGCATCACCGGCAACCTGTCCGTGAGCCAGGGAACCCTGCGCAACAACGGCACGGAAGTTTTGGCCGCCGTCGTGCGCGTCGGCAACACCGCCGGACTCAACGGCGTGCTGGCAATTCCTGCGGGAACATTCCAGGCGGCGAATAACGCGGGACAATTCACCTCCAGCTTGATCGCTGGCTCGGCCGCCACTTCCGCCGGCGACATTCTTTTGAACGGCGGCACGTTGAACGTCATGCAGCAGCTCGGCCTCGGTGCCGGCACCGGCGGTTACGGGGCCATGACGATGACCAGCGGCACGCTCAACTGCGGCAGCTACATCGTGGTTGGTTTCAACAACGACCGCGCAGTATTGAATCTGAGCGGCGGCACGACGACCATCAGCAGCAACCTGATGACGATCGCCGCCGGCGGCCCGCTTTCAATCGGTGTGGCGAACATCAGCGGCGGCACCTTCACCTCCGCCTTCGCCACGAGTAGCGGCATCATGGTCGGCGAACGCGGCGCGGGCACGCTCAACGTCTCGGGCACGGCGGTCATCAATGTTCCTACCAACACGGGTCTCACCATCGGCCCGGTGGCCAACCAGACGGGTTGGGATGGAACCGCCAATCTGAACGGCGGCACCGTCACCGCCATCAAAGTGGCGCGCGGCACCGGCACCGGCGCGGCCAAGATCAGTTTCAACGGCGGCACCCTCAAAGCGAGCACCGCGAACAACACGTTCATGCAGAGTTTGGACAGCGCGACGGTTTACGCGAACGGCGCGACGTTTGACGACGGCGGCTTTTCGATCACGGTTCCGCAGCCGTTGCTGGGCGCGGCGGGTTACGGCGTCAGTTCCATCACACTCGCCAGCGGCGGCTCAGGCTACATTGACTCGCCGATCGTCACGCTCAGCGGCGGCAGCGGCAGCAATGCGACCGCCACCGCCACGGTTTCCGGCGGCGTTGTGACCGCCGTCACCGTCACCTGTCCGGGTTCCGGCTACAGCCTGGGTGATGTGCTCTCCGTGACTGTTGATGCTGCCAGCGGCGGCGCGGCAGTCACGCCTGCAACTGCGAACACGCCGGTGCTCGCCCAAAACATCAGCGGCGGTCTGACCAAAAAAGGCGCGGGCACGTTGAACCTCACCGGCGCGAACACCTACACCAACACCACCGCAGTGACGGCCGGCTCGTTGCTCGTGGGTCCGGCGCATCAGGTCACCGGCCCGGTCACGGTTTCCAGCAACGCGGCGTTTGGCGCGATGTTCACCGGCCCGGGTGCCGCCACGGTCGGCAAGCTCACGCTCGGCAGCGTGGCGGCGGACAAGACCACGCTCGCGTTTGCTTTGAGCACCGGCAGCAATCCCACCGCTCCCATTCTTCAGACGGGAGCGCTCACGGTGAACGGCACCAACACGGTCCGGCTCTCCGGCACCGTCACGGCGGGCACGTTCCCGCTGTTGCAATACGCGGGGGCGATCTCCTTCGTCGGCGCGGCCACGTTTAACACCAACGTGATCGTGCCGCAGGGACAGACCGCGACGCTTTCAAATTACGTCGCCGGCTCGACGCTCTATGTGACCGTCGTCGGCTCGCCCGGCATCGTCTGGACCGGCACCAACAGCGTGGTGGCTTTGACGAACGTGTGGAATCTCAACTCCGCCACCAACTGGCTCGCGGCCGGCGTGCCC
>JAYWBR010000361.1:0-3783 GCA_043781315.1 Verrucomicrobiota bacterium
CGCGCGACGGGCCGTCGGCTGCGAGCCGCGGTCGCGGCGGGTACGCCTCGCCGCTGCGGCCCCAGCTCCACGTGTTGCGGAACCACAGCTGTGGCAGCACGTGCAGCGTCGCGCTCTCCGGCCCGCGGTTGGCGACCGAGATGCGAACGAGGATGTCGTCCGGCGTGGCCTTCGCGTACTCCATCGTCACGTCGAAGTAGCGGCTGTCGTCGAACACTCCGGTGTCGGCCAGCTCGAACTCGCCGGCGAGTTTTCCGCGCACGCGGTTCTCCTCGACGAGCCGCGCGTACGGGTACTCGGCCTGCGGGTACTTGTAGAGTCCGCGCAGGTAACTGTGCGTCGGCGTCGCGTCGAGGTAGAAGTACGCCTCCTTCACGTCCTCGCCGTGATTGCCCTCCTCGTTGGACAGGCCGAACAAACGCTCCTTGAGAATCGGATCCTGGCCGTTCCACAACGCCAGCGAGAGACAGAGCCGGCATTGGTCGTCGCTGAAGCCCGCGATGCCGTCCTCGCCCCAGCGATACGCGCGGCTGCGGGCGTGGTCATGCGGAAAATATTCCCACGCCGTGCCGCCCGGCGAATAATCCTCGCGCACCGTGCCCCACTGACGATCCGAGAGGTACGGCCCAAAACGACGCCAGGGTTCGGTGTGAGAATTCGCCGCGAGCCGGCGGGCTTCAGTGGTCTGGTGCATGGGCGGGAGTGTGGCGGAAAGGGCAGGGCACGGCAATCCCCGCCAGCGGAAAGTGGAATTGAAATCGTGTTGTCTGGCCGGGGCGCGATGGCCGCTTCCCACCCGCACCGACCAAAGGTCAGGTTCCTTACTCGCGCTATAAATTTACAGAGGAGGGCAGTTGGGAAGATGAGGTTCGACGCGCTGACCGCGTCAACCAGGCCGCCCGGAACCAACTCCAGTTCGTTTTGAAATGAATCTGCCTTTGGTTCGGAGCGCACCTGATTTTTGTCGCTGCGACGCTGGACGTTCCTGAGCAAGCGTCCTACGATGCCCGCATGAACAAACGCACGTTCGGCAAAACCCACACGAAAGTTTCCGAGATCGGCCTCGGCTGCTGGCAGCTCGGCGGCGCGGACTGGGGCGACCTCGACGACCAGCGCGCCTTTGACATTCTCGAAGCCGCCGCCGATGCGGGCGTCACCTTCCTCGACACGGCGGACGTTTACGGCAATGGCCGCAGCGAAACGCTCATCGGCAAATTCCTCAAGCAGTCGTCGCAGAAATTTTTCGTCGCCACCAAGCTCGGCCGCATGTCCGACCTTTACCCGGACAAATACACGGAGGCCGGTGTGCGGGCGGCGACCGAGGCTTCGCTGAAACGTCTCGGCGTGGAAGCGCTGGATCTGACACAGTTGCATTGCGTGCCGCCGCAAGTGTTGCAGCAAGGTGAAATTTTTGAATGGCTGCGGATGTTGCAGCGCGCGGGGAAAATCAAAAACTTCGGCGCGAGCGTGGAATCCATGGACGAGGCCAAGGTCTGCCTCGCGCAGGCAGGGCTTTGCTCAATGCAGATCATCTTCAATCTTTTCCGGCAGAAACCCGCCCGGACCATCTTCGCCGAGGCGCAGCAGAAACGTGTGGGCATCATCGTCCGCCTGCCGCTCGCCAGCGGCTTGCTCGGCGGGAAGATGACGAAGACGCAGTCGTTCGCCGCGACCGACCACCGGACATACAACCGCGACGGGCAGGCTTTCAACGTCGGCGAAACCTTCGCCGGCCTGCCGTTTGAAAAAGGTGTGGAACTCGCCGATGCGCTCAAGGAACTCGTGCCAGAAGGAATGTCCCTGGCCGATCTGGCGCAGCGCTGGATTCTGGATCACGACGCGGTCTCCACCGTGATCACCGGCGCGAGCCGGCCCGAACAAGTGCTGGCGAACGCACGCGTCTCCAAACTCCCGCCGCTCACCGACGTGTTGCACAAACAACTCAGCCAGTTTTACAAGGTGAAGGTGCAGGAACATATTCGCGGGCCGTATTGACTGAACGGTCTAAAGCAGAAAACTGAACCACCGCCGACGCGTGGCGTGAACCGCGACAGCGGAACGGACAGCGCCAACGGCGGTTGGCTCCGGCGACTGGTTAGCGGCTGATTTCATTTCTTGGGCTTCTCACTTGCGAGGCGCAAAACTTCGTTCATTGCCCTTTCTGTCTCTGTGCCCCACTCGGGATGCGGGAACTTGGCGAAATAGTCCCGGGTCTGCTCCAGCGACTGCAGGCTGGCCCGCTCACGGTTGGTTGGGTTAAGCCCGCCGTAGCTGTTGCACATGAGGCTGGCATACCGACTCAGGTGTTGCTCAAGCAAATAAATGGCTTGGTCCTTCTGGCCCTCGCGCAGATATTTCAGGATGGCAACAGTGTCCCCGAGTTCCGATGCCGACAGGTCAGTGCTGTAAGTGCATCGATATTGGCGGAGCAGCTCGAGTGCGTTTGTTTGGCCTGCCGCCTCCAGATACCCAACCAAAGCATTGTGTTGGTCCGACATCAACGTGTGAACTTCCACTCCGTTGACTATCAACTTTAATGGGTGGCTTGGGGTTTGCGCGCGGGACCAGCACACCGCAAGCAGTCCGAGGATGAAACAGGCGAGAAGGATGAATATGCGTGATTTTTTCATAAAGTGTAGAGGCCGCTAACAGGTATTCGGCCGCAGTGCATGCTCGCGGCTGTGCATGGTGGTTTTCGCGACGGTCTTTGTCAGCATGGCTTTAGGAAAGCTGACTGGCGAATTTCTATCAAGGACTATCGCCAATCAGAATAGGAGTTGAACGCGCGCCAAATTTTGCAAAGCTCCCTGCGGTTCGAACGGACATCTTTTGGTGATGGCAAAATGCTTATGAACAAACCGACGTTAGGGAACTGCAACACGGAGAACCAATCCGTCCTCCGCTGGGTCGAATCACAGGCCAAACTCTGCCAGCCGGATAGAATTTTTTGGTGCGACGGTTCGGAAGCCGAAAAGGAAGCGTTGACCGCCGAAGCCGTGGCGCAAGGCATTCTCGTGAAGTTGAACCAGGAGAAATTGCCCGGCTGTTATTATCACCGCTCGAATCCCAACGACGTGGCGCGTGTGGAGCAATGCACCTTCATCTGCACGCCGATGCAGGAGGAAGCCGGGCCGACGAACAACTGGATGGCTCCAAAAGCCATGTATGCCAAGCTCGCCGCGCTGTGCGACGGCGCGATGAAGGGCCGCACGATGTATGTCGTCCCCTATCTCATGGGGCCACTCGGTTCGCCGCTCACGAAGGTCGGCATCGAACTGACCGACTCCCTCTACGTCGTGTTGAGCATGAGAATCATGGCGCGCATGGGCCAGGTCGCTTACGAGCAGTTGGGCGACAGCGAGGATTTCAACCGCGGCCTGCATTGCATGTTGGACGTGAACCCCGACCGCCGTTTCATCGCGCATTTTCCGCACGACAATGCCGTCATCTCCGTCGGCTCAAATTATGGCGGCAACGTGCTGCTTGGGAAAAAATGTCTCGCGCTCCGCATCGGTTCGTTCCTCGGGCGAAACGAAGGCTGGCTGGCGGAACACATGTTAATCCTCGGCGTCGAATCGCCGACCGGAGAAAAAACTTATGTCGCAGCGGCGTTTCCGAGCGCGTGCGGCAAAACAAATTTCGCCATGCTCGTGCCGCCGGCGCATTTCAAGGGTTGGAAAATCTGGACGGTCGGCGACGACATTGCATGGATGAAACCCGGCCCGGACGGACGGCTTTACGCCATCAATCCCGAAGCCGGTTATTTCGGCGTCGTGCCGGGAA
>JAYWBR010000362.1:0-11334 GCA_043781315.1 Verrucomicrobiota bacterium
AGTTTGCCGCCCCCGGTTTTGGAATCAAGGCAAAGCGCACCTTCCATGAAGGTAAACGTCTGGGAAAGTTTGCCGCCCCCGGTTGTGGAATCAAGGCAAAGCGCGGCAGTCGCAGGCGTGGTGATGCGTGGTAGTTTGCCGCCCCCGGTTTTGGAATCAAGGCAAAGCTGCGGATGGATGATGGAAAACCCTCGCGGAGTTTGCCGCCCCCGGTTTTGGAATCAAGGCAAAGCATTGCGTCTCTGGTGTATTCATGGCGTTTTAGTTTGCCGCCCCCGGTTTTGGAATCAAGGCAAAGCTGATAGGTCGTTGAGGACATGGCATGTTCGAGTTTGCCGCCCCCGGTTTTGGAATCAAGGCAAAGCTGACAGCTTGGGATGGGAGGAAATCTAAGAAGTTTGCCGCCCCCGGTTTTGGAATCAAGGCAAAGCTGACGCGGCCATCGGCGCGAACCCCGAACTAGTTTGCCGCCCCCGGTTTTGGAATCAAGGCAAAGCTATTGGAAGCGCATATATTAGCCCAGCCGTAGTTTGCCGCCCCCGGTTTTGGAATCAAGGCAAAGCGACGGCGCGGGCGCGGGCGTGGCGTGGCCGAGTTTGCCGCCCCCGGTTTTGGAATCAAGGCAAAGCATTGTTGAGCGCCCGCTTGGAAAAATATTCAGTTTGCCGCCCCCGGTTTTGGAATCAAGGCAAAGCGGAACCAGCGGCGGGCAAGCCGCTGCGGGTTTGGGATTCTCAATGCCATCACCATTTTCCAGCCGCAACCTTGTCTGGCAGCGGCTTGCCCGCCGCTGGTTTCAATTTCCCCGCGTCCACGATGAATAAACCGCCCCGGTTCCGGCGGCTGGGAATTATTTTCCGGCTCCAGTAGGTAATTGTTTCCTGTTTCTTCGATCCGGCTCAGTGAAAGAGGCTGTTTTTCCGCTGTTTATTGAGGCAACCGGCCGGTTCCATCGTTGGCAAGGGCGATGCTATTTTCAAAAACCGTCGGACAAGCTTCAAGTCTCATCGCCTCACTGCCCGAAGACGTATCGCTGTACCTCATCGCGCCGTGTGGCGCGAGGTTGTAAGTCGTAAACAAAATCACAAAAGTAAAAATGGTTCGTCACTATTATTATGAAAAATCCGATCCCCCAGGCGTTTGATGACTTGTCGTCCTTCGCCGAAAAATCCGCCGCCGGCCTGCATTCGTTGCAAACCGCGCTCGGCATCATGCACAACACGGAAACCGTGGTCCGCGCCGATCTGCTGTCCGCGCTGACCGCCAACAATGCCTACCAGGCCACCAAGTCCGCCCGGCTCGCGGCCACGGACGTGCAAACCATCGCCGACACCAATGGCACAGCCTTCATCACCACCGCGCGCGACGTGCTCAAAAAGACGCTCGGCTCGCGCTATTCCCAGGCGTGGGACGAGGTGGGCTTCACCGGCCGCTCCCTCGCGGTGCCGGGCACGCAGGATCAACGCACGGCGTTGTTGAAGTCGCTCGAACTGTATCTGGCGGCGCATCCCGCCTTGGAAGTGCCGGGCTTGATGACCCATCAGCAGGCGCTGGCGGTGCATGATGCACTGGCAGCGGCCGTCAGCGCGGTCAACGCCGGGTGGAGCGATCAACGCGACAAGAAGGACGCCCGGGATGCGGCGGCGGGGGCGTTGCAGGAACGGTTGCGCAAGCTGTATCGCGAGTTGCAGCAGTTCCTGGATGACCACGATCCGCGCTGGCTGGAGTTTGGTTTCAATGTGCCGGCGGACAGCGCCATGCCGGACGTGCCGGAGAATCTGGCCGTGTCACCGGCGGCCACTGGCCATCTGCTGGCAACATGGTCGGCGGCACCGCGCGCGGTGCGGTATCACGTCTTCAAACAGGTGCAGGGCGTGGATCAGGATTTTGTGTTCGCCTTGACGGCCAATGACACGTCGGTGGACATGAACACATTCACGCCCGGTGTGCATGTGAAGGTGCGCGTAACGGCCGTGAATGACGCGGGCGAAAGCCAGCCCACGGATGCGATTGAGCAAGTGGTGGCGTAACGGGCCATCCGCCCACGAACCCGACATGGGTAAATGCTCAGGACGGCTGATGCCTTATGCGGACAGAAACGCATCCTTGAACCGGACGCCACGCAAAGCGACAATCCGGATCGTGAAGTTGTCACCCACACTCAACGAAGCGCTCAATCCTGAACTGCAAACCGTGGGCCGCCACCCGTCACCGGCGCTTCCTTTGCCGCACGCATGACTCCCTTCACCCAGCCGCCCGGCTACACCCGCATCAAAACGGTGAACAGTTTTTCCGAGCTGGTCTCGACCCCGTTCGCAGAGGGCGTCAACGCGCTTTGCTGGCAGCGCACGTTGCCGGGCGATTTCAACGAAGTCGTGAAACACCTCGGTGCCAGTGAGGGGATCATCACCCTCGACGATACCAGACTACTGTCACTCCCAGTGAGCGACGCGGGCCGGACCGCCATCGCCATCCTGCTCGCAGATCAGCGACTGCTCCGGGAGCAAGACCTCGACCCCGTCCTCAACTGCATTCATGGCTACCCCCGCGACGAGGACGCCGCCGTATCCACGGACGTTTATTCCTTTCACGCAGACAGCGCCACGGTGGAGGCCGACACCTGGCTTTGCACCTACCACGGATCAGCGAGCGAGGGTTTGCGCAACGACGAGGCGCAACGGCGCGTGGATCTCCCCGCCACCCGCGCCGAACTCCTCAAGCTTTTTGGTGGGAAAGATGACGCCGACTTCCGCGAATACCTGAAAGAGAACTGCTACGATCTCCACTACGCGCCCGTCCCGGCGGCGCAGCCTTTTTCCTTCGGCCTCGGCAATCTCTGGCGCATCGCCACGGACTGGCCGGGCAGTGCAGTTCCCCCCTGCATCCACCGTGCGCCCGCCACCCGCTCCGGCCAGCCGCCACGGTTGTTGCTGATCAGTTGAAAAAATGGCAAGCGGAAGAGTCGAAGATTATTGCCGGCAAGTTCCCTCGGGCAAACGGCGGACGGGTCATTTACAATTCCCCGCGCCGCTGCTAAAAATGGCGCGTGCTCAATGACGCCGCCATCTGGAAATCCCTGACCACGGCCCGCCGGCTGTTTCTGATCGCCGGCCCGTGCGTCATCGAAAACGAGGCGCTCTGCCTCAAGATCGCGGCGGCGATGAAAAAAACCTGCGACCAGCTCGGCATCGCGTATGTCTTCAAGGCCAGCTTCGACAAGGCCAATCGCACCTCCGCCAAATCCGTGCGCGGCCCCGGTCTCGACGCCGGGCTGCAAGTCCTGGCCAACGTCCGCAAAAAAATCGGCGTGCCCGTGCTGACGGATGTTCACACGGAAGCGCAAGCGGCCGCCGCCGGTCAGGTCGTTGACATTCTGCAAATCCCCGCGTTCCTGTGCCGGCAAACGGATTTGATCGAAGCCGCCGCGCACACCGGACGCATTGTGAATGTGAAGAAGGGCCAGTTCCTTTCGCCACTCGAAATGGGCCAGGTCATCGAGAAGGCCCGGAGCGCGGGCGCAAAAAAAATTCTCGTCACCGAACGCGGCACCACCTTCGGCTACAACAACCTGGTGTCCGACATGCGCGCGATTCCGATCTTAAAACGCTTCGGTGCCCCGGTGATTTTCGACGCGACCCATTCCGTGCAACTGCCCGGCGGCGGCGGGGATCGCACGACGGGTCAGCGGGAATTTGCCCCGGTGCTGGCGCGCTGCGCTTTGGCGGCGGGTGCGAACGGCATCTTCATCGAAACCCATCCGCAACCCGACCAATCGCCCAGCGACGGGCCGAACATGATTCCGCTGGCGGAAATGCCGGCGCTGCTCAAGTCGCTTTTGAAATTCCACGCCGCCGCCCAATGACCTGGAAACTTTTCACGAGCAACTCGCGGCAGGTTTCCGCCCGATCATTGGCGCTGATGCTGGTGGCGTCCGCCCTGATGGCCGCGCCGGAACGATCCGCCAACATGGTGGTCTCCAACTATGCCGTGCCGGAAAATTTCCCACCGCCGCACGAAACCCAGATGAAATCCCTGCTCGAAGGCGACGAGGCCGAACTCCAGTCCGGCAGTCACCAGGTTTTGATTCGCCGCGTGAAATGGCAGTTGTTCAATGAAAACGGCACGAACCAACTGGTCGTGCGCGCGCCCCAGTGTTTCTACGACTACACCCAAAAGACGGTTTATTCCGACGGTCATCTGGAAGCCCAAAGCGGCGACGGCCGGTTTTTTTTTGAAGGCGAAGGATTTTTGCTGCATATGACCAACCAGACTCTCACGCTCTCCAACCGCGTGCATACGATCATCAACAACGCGCGGCCCGCCGCGCCGAAACCATGAAAGTTATTCTTTGTCTTTTCGCCGCCGCGTTCGCCTTCACCGCGAGCGCCCAGACCAACCTGCCGCTGCCGGGATTGCCCGCGCCGACCAATGCCAGCCCCGCACTCGCGGCCACCAACCCGCCCGTGGAAATTTTTTCCGACGCGGGGGATTTTGATTTGAAGAACCGCAGCGGCGTTTATCGCGGCCATGTGCGGGTGATTTATGCACTGATGAAAATGACGTGCGATGTCTTGACCGCGCAGGTTTCGACCAATGGCAGCCGGCCGGAAACCATCATCGCCTCCGGCAACGTGAAGCTTGACGGCACGGACAACCAGAACCGCCCGGTGCATGTGACCTGCGACAAGGCCGTCAACATCTACAAAACCACCGGCACCACCACCAACGACACCATCACCCTGACCGGCAACGTGTTCATGGAATCCGCCATGTTCAGCGGCACCGGCGACCCGATCATTTATGATCGCATCACCGATTCCATCCACGGGGAAAATTTGCAGATGCAGGGGCAGCCGCCCGCCAAAACTTCCGGCACGAACGCGCCGTCGTTAAAACTTTTTTAAAACACCACGCTTGAGTTCGCCTTCTGAAACCAACCCGCCCGCCGCCAGCGCCACCGCCGCGTTGCTCGCCACCGATCAACTCGTCAAAACCTACGGCCAGCGCCGCGTGGTCAACGGCGTTTCCATCAACATCGGCGCGGGCGAAATCGTCGGTCTGCTCGGCCCGAACGGCGCGGGCAAGACCACCACGTTCAACATGGTCGTCGGCGTCGTCAAACCGGACGCGGGTGCGGTGCGCTTCCAGGAACACCAGATCACCCACCTGCCGATGCATCAGCGCGCCCGGCTCGGCATCGGCTATCTCACGCAGGAGCCGTCGGTGTTTCGCAAGCTCACCGTCGAGCAAAACATCCTGGCGATCCTGGAGACGTGCAAAATCAATTCCTCCGAGCGCGCCGTGCGGCTGAAATATCTGCTGGAGGAGCTCGATCTCACGCCGCTGGCCAAAAGCAAAGCCTTCACGTTGAGCGGCGGCGAAAAGCGGCGGCTGGAAATCACCCGCGCACTGGTCACGAATCCCAAGCTGCTGCTGCTCGACGAACCGTTCAGCGGCATTGATCCAATTGCGGTTTATGAAGTGCAGAAAATCGTCCGCCGGCTCAAGGAGCGCGGCCTGGGCATTTTAATCACCGACCACAATGTGCGCGAGACGTTGAAGCTGATTGATCGCGGCTACATCATCCATAAAGGGCAGGTGCTGGTCGAGGGCAGCGCGGAGTTTCTGGCGAACGACCCCAAGGCGCGGGAAATTTATCTCGGGCCGGAGTTTAATATGTGAAACGTGAAACGTGATGCGTGAAAGAGCACCCGGCCAATTTTCACGTTTCACGTTTCACGCATCAAAAAATTATGCAACGCGACACCATCACCGTCGAACGCTTCTTCAAAGACCAGGCCGACCTACTGCAATTAAAAATGCTGACCGGTGCGGGCGGCCTTGAGCGCGTCATTCTCGAACCCACCGTGAACCGCCCCGGTCTTGTGCTGTCCGGCTTCACGCGCTACTTCGCCTTCAAACGCGTCCAGACCATTGGCCACGCCGAGGCCTATTTTCTCAAGTCCCTGTCCGCCGCCGAGCGCGCCCGCCGTTACGCCGCACTGTTCAAGTTCAAAATCCCCTGCCTCGTTTTCAGCCGCGGCCTGGCTCCGGACAAAGCTCTCACGCAGGCGGCGGAAACAGCGGGCGTCCCCGTCTTTCAAACGCCGCTCGTCACGATGAATTTCATCAACCGCGCCACGCTCGCGCTGGAGGCCCTGTTCGCGCCCCACGGCACCGAGATGGGCAGCATGGTGGACATCCTCGGCATCGGCGTCATCATCCGGGGCGAAAGCGGCATCGGCAAAAGCGAAAGCGTGCTCGCGCTCATCGAACGCGGTTACAGCCTCGTGGCCGACGACATCACCAAGGTCTTGCTGGAGGACGGCGACAACGTCATCGGCACCAGCTCCGAGCTGACCCGCAATCACATGGAAGTCCGCGGCATCGGCATCATTGATGTCGCCGCCATGTTCGGCGTCAAAAGCATCCGCACCAAAAAACGCGTGGATTTGGTCGTGACGCTGAAAGCCTGGAACGAAGTCGAGGACGTGGAACGCGTCGGCATGGATGATCAGTTCGTGAAAATCCTCGGGCTGGACATCAAGCACATCATTCTCCCCGTCCGCCCCGGCCGCGATCTGGCGCGCCTGATCGAAGTCGCCGCCTTCCAGACCAAGCTCAACCTGGCCGGCTCCAATCCCGCGAAAGCCCTGAACGAACGGCTCCTCGCCAAGATGGCGGCCGCCGTCAAACCGTGAGTCTGTCCGGCTTTCTTTGGAAAACGGGAAAAAATGTTGGCTAACTCCGGCCGGGTGGGTTTACTATCCGTCCAGCCAGATGAGCGCCAAAAAACTACCAGCCGATGAAGCCAACCTTGTCCGGGACTTTCACGTCTCGAACAAACTGGGCATTCACGCCCGGCCCGCCGCGCTCTTCGTCAAAACCGCCAACCGTTTCCAGTGCGATGTCTTCGTGGAAAAGGACGGCGAAAAAGTGAATGGCAAAAGCATCATGGGTTTGATGATGCTGGCCGCCGGCCCGGGCAGCAAGCTGACCATCTCGGCCATCGGCCCGGATGCCTCCAGTGCGCTGGCTGAAATCGAAGCCCTCATCAAACGCAAGTTCGACGAGGAGTGAACCCCGGCAAAATAATTTCCTTGGAGTTTCCCCCAAGTTTCGGGACATTTGCGCGATGACTTATTTCCGGGAGAAATCCAAAGCCTCGCCCATCTACGCCCGCGTCGCGCCCTTCGTCATTTTTCTGCTGCTCACCTCCGCTCCGTCTGTCCTCGGCGACCAAACACGCTTCTGGTTTTACTTCGGCAAGACCTTCGTCGGCGCGTGGCTCGTCTGGGAAATGCGCGCGTTCGTTCCCGAAATCAAATGGGCCGTCAGTTGGGAAGCTGTGGTGGTGGGCGTCGGCGTGTGCGTGATGTGGGTGGGCCTGGATTCGTTTTATCCGCAGGCCAAGGCGTCCGGTCCCGTCTGGAATCCCCATGCCGAGTTCGGACAGGATTCCGCGCTGGCCTGGCTGTTCATGGTGGTCCGGATTCTCGGCATGACCTTCGTGGTGCCGCCGCTCGAGGAGGCTTTCTACCGTTCCTTTCTCTACCGCTATTTTGTGCGGGTCAATTTTCTGGAAATGCCCCTGCGGCAGTTTCACGCCACCTCCTTTCTCGTGACCTCCATCATCTTTGGGGTTTCCCATCAGCAATGGCTCGCCGGCATTCTCTGCGGCTTCGCCTACCAATGGCTCGTCATCCGCAAGGACCGGCTCGGCGATGCGATGACCGCTCATGCGATCACCAATTTCCTGCTCGCCGTCTGGGTCGTGTGGAAAGGTGATTGGAAATTTTTCTGACCTTCCGTCCGCACCTGCCCATGTCGGCCCAGTCACAAATTTCCCCCGCTCCGTGCGTTCTGCACGAAGACGAACACCTGCTGGTGGTCAACAAACCCGCCGGGCTGAACACCCACGCGCCCGCGCCGTTCGCCGGCGAAGGTCTGTACGACTGGCTGCGTCAGCGCGAACCGCGCTGGGCTAGGCTCGCCATCATCCACCGGCTCGACAAGGAAACCAGCGGCGTCCTCGTCTTCGGAAAATCTCCGCTGGCCAACCGCTCGCTCACCGAACAGTTCACCCGCCGCGATGTCCGCAAAAAATATCTACTGCTCACGCATCACGGGCTGAAGCAAACCGAACTCACCGCCGTTTCCAAAATCTCCCGCCTCGGCGAACGCTACGTCAGCGGCGCGACCGGCGACGCGGCGGAGACGATCTTCCGGAACGCCAATCTCAAATCCAAAATCCCGGATTCCACCTTTGTCGAGGCCGAACCGCGCACCGGCCGCACCCACCAAATCCGCGTCCACGCCGCCGACCACGGCTTCCCGATTCTTGGCGACACCCTCTACGGCGGCTCGCCCTTTCCGCGCGTGTGTCTGCACGCGGCGGAAATCACCTTGCGTCATCCCGCCAGCGACAAGCTCGTGACCTTCCGCGCGCCCGCCGATTTTGCCGCCGACGCGCGCCTGGCCCTGCGCGCCGCCGTGATTGACGCGGCGGCCACCAACGCCTTCCGCCTCGTTCACGGCGCGAGCGACGGCTGGCCCGGCTGGTTTGTCGAGCGGCTCGGCGACTGGTTGCTGTCCCAAAGCGACAGTGAATTGACTCAACCCCAGCAAGCGGAACTAACCCGGCTAGCTCAGCAGGTTTCCGCGCGCGGCACTTACCACAAAATTCTCAACCGCCAGGTGCGCCGCACCACGCCCGGCGAAACTTCACCGCAACACGTTCTCGGCGAAACCGCGCCAGAGCGGTTTGAAATCCACGAAAATGGAATCCGCTTCGAGCTGAGTTTTCAGGAAGGCTACTCCGTCGGACTCTTTCTCGATCAACGCGACAACCGGCGGTGCTTCCTCACCGGCCAGGTCGCGGCGGACTTTCCGCTGCTTCCACCCCAGACCCCAGACCCCAGACCCGAGATCCTAAATACTTTCGCCTACACCTGCGGCTTCTCCGTCTGCGCCGCGCAAGCCGGAGCGCGCGTCACGAGCCTTGATCTCTCGAAAAAATATCTCGAATGGGGCCGCCGCAACTTCACCTTGAACGGCCTTGATCCCGCCGCGCATGATTTTATTTTCGGCGACACCTTCGACTGGCTGCGCCGCCTCGCCAAAAAATCGCGCGCATTCGACGCCATCATCCTCGACCCGCCCACCTTCTCACAGTCGAAGGAACACGGCGCGTTTCGGGTGGAGAAGGATTTCGGAAAACTCGTCGCGGCCGCGTTGCCGTTGCTCAAACCCGGCGGACTCCTGCTTGCCTCCACCAACGCGGCGGATTGGGAGCCGGAACTTTTTCTGGCGAGCGTGGAAGCCACCGCCCGGAGCGCTGGCCGGAAAATTCTCCAGCGTCACTACGTTCCGCAGCCGCCGGACTTCCCGGTGTCCCGCGCCGAGCCGGCCTACTTGAAGACGTGCTGGTTCCGCATTGGATAACCGGGTGCGCCCAACCTCAACTGAAACGATCTTGTGGAAACCTCACGCAGAGGCCGCAGAGGTCGCAAAGTTGAAAGCAAAGACCGAAACGGTGAGCGGAATCATCTGACTTCTTTGCGTCCTTGGCGGACTTTGCGTGAGGCCCGGCCTTTTCTCTCCATCCTACTTCTTATCCCGGTCTAACGAGCGGGTGATGAGGCTGACCCGTGGCTGGGAACGCGACCGGCGCATCAGCACGAACACCAGCCCGGCCAAAGCCCCGACCACCACGACGCCAATTTGCCAGAAATTATTTTTAACGGCCGGAACCGTCGCCACCAGTTCAGGCGGCACGTTTGTGGCCGCCCGCGCCTGAACCGGGATGGTCGGTAAAATGGTGACCGGCCTGGATGCTGGAACTGACGCCGCCGTTGGTGCGACACTGGTTTTGGTTTGAACCACGCTGTTTGTCGGGATGGCCGGCACGGGCGGTGTGGTCGGCGGAGTTGTTTTTTCGACCACCGCCGGCATCGGATTGGTGCCGGTGGCCGCCGCCGGCTCCGGTTTCCGCCCATGTACAATAAGGTTCGGCACCACCGGCGCGGGCACCGCCTCGACGGGTTTGGCCGGCGTGGATTTTTCCACGACCGGATCGGGCAGCAGCAACTCCGGCGGCAGCGGCGGCAGGTTCAGCGGTCCCGGCGGCCGGCCAACCTCGAAGTCCGTGATGCGTCCGTGCTGGGCGCGCAGCATGGTCAGAAACGGCTGCCGCGCCTTGTCCTGCCGGCTTTGCCATTGCTGATGAATCGCGTTGATGGCCTTGTCGAACGGCGTGCCGCTGAAAGTTTCGCCGCCGCCGGAAATGAAAATTACCGTGATGAACTCGGAGTTGCTGATGACCGTGTTCATCAACGGAAACACCTTGTCGCGGCCGGGCCGCCCTTCAAATTTTTGCTGCGCGACAAACAACGCCACCCGTTCGGCGATGGTCTTGGTGTTGTCCGCCGTCACGGTCTGAAGCGGAAAAGTGCCCGTGTGCAGATCGCTGTTGAATGTCCAAAGGCCGAGCGTGTCGCCGGGCCGCATCTGTCCGCTCATGCCGGCGAGCACCAGATTGCCGGCGATCTGTGCGATGGTCTCGGCGCGCGGCTGCATGGCGCGCGAGGTTTCCATGATGAGCAGCCAGCGGTTCGGCGGGCGGGCGGCGGCGGGCGGAGTCTGGGAAAAAAGATTTTGCGCCCCCAGCATGCCGAGCAGCAGCAGCCAGCCCATTTGAAAAATCCGGCGGCACGCGGCGCGGCTCAAAAGTTCTGGCAGAGGAGGAGGCTTCAAAAATTCGTAGCGGCGTCTCGGCAGAGCGCCGCCAACTGGCATCTGCTGGGGCAAAGCCGCAGCGCTCTGCCGAGACGCCGCTACGCCCGCAAGGTTTTGAAAGAACCTCATGTTCATTCCGATTGGCTACGATCTGCGGTTAAAATCATTTTGTTCGCGGCGGTTGTGCCGCCGAAGGTCGTGCTGCTGAGTTTCCAGCGCGCTGGCCATGGTCTGGATGAAATTATCACAACTGGAGGCCAGCCCGCCCATGCCGACCACCGTGTCGCGCTCGGCATGGTCGTCGGTCACGGCCAGGACTTCACCATACGGCTGAAACCGGTACGCCGCGCGTTCAATCAAGTCATCGGCGGTTTGGCCCGCCGAGGAAAACAATATTTCCACCTCGGGCGTGGAATGATACTCCGACGGTCCTTGAGCCGTGCCGGCACCGTCGAAAAAAACCGTGATCGGCGTGCCCGAGGCATCGCGGTAAAGCGTAAGCTGGCGGATCAACTCGTCGCGGGCGGCGGCGGAATGACGCGGCTGGCCCGGCGCCAGCTCGGGCCAGTTGTGCAGCAGCGAGTAGCCATCCACTAA
>JAYWBR010000363.1:0-3773 GCA_043781315.1 Verrucomicrobiota bacterium
GCCCAAGGGGGAAAGCATGAGACGCGTGACCCAGGAACTGTGTGATGTAATAGCCAGCCAACTAAACAACCGACCCAGAAAAAGACATGGATACAAAACCCCCAATCAATGCTTCATTCGCCACTAACCAATGTTGCACTTCAAAGTTGAGACCGGGGGTTCAGTGGACGAATGGACCACTTTGGAGCAGCACGGCATGGCGACCGTAGTGCCGATGAGCATCCGCCATTTCCTAGACGGCCTCGCGGCGCATGCACGCGCGGTGGAACTGGGCGCTGAACACGTCGTGCAACTGCCCGGCTCTGGGGGTGCCCCGAAAGACATCTCTGGTGAGAATCTCACATATCTCGAAGAGGACTTGGAACTGGTTCACATCTCAGCAGGAACGCGCCCGGCGGAAGGCATAGAAGCGATGCGTCATTTTCTCCGCGGAGGTCAAATCTCGTGGTTCGACTTGGGCCTTCAGGCCGATGTTGAGCGGGAGAAGACTGCGGATCTGCTTCGGATGGTCGAGAAGGATCTTGAAGAGCGCCGATCCAGCCGCGTGAACATTTATCACGAACCCGGTGCAGGCGGATCCACAATCGCGCGTCGAGTGCTCTGGGTGTTACACCAACGCTACCCTGCGCTTGTATTGCGTCGCTGCGCAGCACGCGAAACTGCCGAACGAATTGCACGGATCTACCAGTTGACCGGTCAAGCTGTTGTGATCCTTCGCGAAGGTGGTGACATCCCCGAGAACGAGGCGGATCAGTTGGCAAACCTTCTAGCCGGCAAACACGTCCCGTCGGTTCTACTGCAAGTACTCCGCCGGTATCAGCCTCCGACCGCCCGAGGCCGCAGCGCGTTTCTTCCGGCTCAACTTACCACAAGTGAAACCACACGCTTTCAGGTTACGCTTGAGCGTGAAGTTCCGGTTCGCAAGCCACAGATTGGAGGGTTGGCTGCAGGCTCACCCGCTTCGCGAACTCCATTTCTTTTCGGACTGACGGCTTTTGCTGCTGACTTCACCGGCTTAAGATCTTACGTGCAGAACCATCTTGCGCACGTTCCGCCTCCCCAAATCAGAGTCTTACAGTATCTGGCTCTCGCATACGACTACGGCCAGCAGGCATTAGCGGCTTCGCATTTCGCCGAATTGCTTCAACTCCCGCCCACACGTCCGGTGGAGTTCAGTAGAGTGCTCTGCGACGAAGCGCGAGGTCTCCTTGTCGAGCACGGAGATGGACGCTGGCGGCCAGTGCATCAACTCGTAAGCAGTGAAATACTTCAACTCACTTTGAGTCCCGAGGCGAGTGACACGCGCCTTTGGACGGCGCGCCTCGGCGAACTGGCACGCGATTTCGTGGACTTTTGCCGTACGAGCGCGCCGGTGCCGCCGGATGAATTGCAAACGGCGTTGGAGCAAATTTGCGTTCGCCGAAATGACGCCGAGTTGTTGAGCGGTGTCTCTGCGGGCGAAAATCGTTTTGCACGTTTGGTAACCGATCTCCCAAGTTCCGATGCAAGACTCCGGCTTTTTGAGCACTTAGTGGATCGTTTTCCTGAAAATCCACACTTCTGGGCGCATCTGGGACGCTACCATTCTATTGAGCGTCGTGATTTCGTGAAAGCTGAGGAGGCGATCAACCACGCGATTACCCTAAACGAGGGAGATCATGTCCTTCATCACATGAAAGGGATGGCGCTCCGGAATCTTGCTCTTCAGAAGATCGGAGAGAAGGAATCTCTTGAGTCCGTCGTATCAGCGGCAAAACGCGGATCCGAGTGTTTTGCAGAGGCTCGGCGGCTAGCGCCAGACGAGGATTACGGTTACATCAGCGACGCTCAGATGACGCTTCGGGTGCTGGACTATGCAAGGGGCGAACAAGATTCCGCAGCGGCTCTCGCTAAGGAAAGTACTGACCCGTGGTTGCGAGAAGGGTTCGAGCGAATCGAAAACCTCCTTGGCAATGTGCGGGAACAGCGGCGCGGCGAAGCTCCCAGTGAGTATGAGGAGAAATGCCGCGCAGAGCTAGATGTGCTTTACGGTGCGCACGATCAAGCTTTGCAGCGCTGGGATCAGCTCCTCCAACGCAAGGGACCAACTGGGCAACCGCTTGTCCATGCACCACCGATTCGTAGGCAGATTGTTTGGCTACAGCTTGCACGCTGCGAGCGACAATGGGAGAAAATGTTGCCTAAGCAGTTGCAGCGGTCCCTCGATTTGCTTGAAACAAATATTCAGCAGGAGCCCAATGAAGACCGAAACATCCGTCTTTGGTTACAAGGAGCCAGATTCCAGTCGCCGCCACCTTCCCTCGCTTTGGCAGCCGATCGGATTGCTACCTGGCGGATGCGCGGCGACTCGCTTGATGCCATCTACTACCTTTATGTGCTGAAGGTGCTTGAGGCACTAGATGGTTCAGCAATCGCGGCGAACGATGCGCAGAAGAACATCGAGATATGTCGGGCAAAAGCGGGGTTTCGACGTGACCGCACCCGAAGCTTTGAGTGGCTGGGAACTGGAACAGGCCTGCGTCGCCTGGTTCACCAAGATCAGCTTGGGGGATGGGACGACGCAGCCGGATTCTGGAGGAACACGCAGCCGTTACTTCGCATACATGGTGTGGTGAGTAAGATCCACGCTCCCCAATCGGGGGAAATCGAATTGCGATGGAACATGAAAGTATTCTTCGTTCCGGCGGCTGCAGACATGGCATATGGGCGCGATGAAAATCGCCCCGTATCATTCTACCTAGGTTTCAGCTACGAAGGGCTACGCGCATGGGCGGTCCGACCAGTCTGACAACCGTGCAGAAATAGGACGAATAGGGAGCCGGGTTCTTCCAGATCACGAGCGATGGATGGCATGCTAAGCAGGCTACCTCGCAGCGACCGCCTCCGGCTGCGCGGTCTTCTTTTCCACTGGCGCACTCACGCACTCCACATCCACGGCGACGACCTTGTATTCGGGGCACATCGTGTCCTCGTCGCACTCGCTGCTCGTGACGACGTTCACGAGGTGCTCGGGGACGTGAAAGGTGGTGTAGAGGATGCCGCGGGCCGTGCCTTCGGGCGTGCGGCCTACCTCGCCTTCATTGCGGCAATTCATCTCCCGGCATGGGCGGCACATCGGGGACCTCGGCCAGCGCTTCGTCAAACGCCGCCCGTGAAGCGCCGCGCGCGCGGTGCGCTGCGTAGCTCTCGTGGCTCCACACGCCGACGGATTGCGTCACTGCGAGGGAAATGAGCTGCGCCAGCGGGATGCGTTCACGCTCGGCGAGGGCGCGGGCTTGTTCCATCACGGCTTCCGGCACTTGGGCTTCGATGGATGTCATGGCTGTATGGTTCGTAGTGTGTGAAGAAACTTGCCCGGCGTCACCGCTGCGATTCCGAATGAGTCGCAGCCAGTGAAGTTTCGGATATTGTGTCCCCCGCAGATGGCGCGGTGACGTTACGCGTGCAGCGCCTCCAGCACCGCCTCGGGATGGCGCTCGGCGATGCGGAGCAGCGCGCGGGCTGTGCCTTCGGGGCGGCGGTGGCCTTGCTCCCAATTTTGCAGGGTGCGGGGGCTGATGCCGATGAGCGCGGCGAATTGGCTCTGGCTGAGGGCGAGCTTTTCCCGCACGACCCGGGCGTCTGGCCAGTGGAGTTTGGTTTTGCGCGAGGGCTTCGTTTTCCCGCGCAGGATGGCACCGCCTTCCTTGAGGCTGGTGACGAGTTGTTGGAAGAGTTCGTCTTTCATTTGTATTCGGTTTGGATGATGGATTTCAGGACTTTGAGTTGGGCGG
>JAYWBR010000364.1:0-3766 GCA_043781315.1 Verrucomicrobiota bacterium
TCAGCGCCGGTCTGGGCATTTCGCTGATTCCCGCGATGGCCGCGCAAGCCGGGCGTGGCGATCCGCCGGAGTATCGCTCGTTGTCCGCGCCGCGACCCAATCGCACAATTGTCGCTGTCTGGCCGAAGCAACGCCAGCCGGGCCGTGCGGCGGGAGAGTTTCTGAAGCTGGTCACCTCGCTGTCCAAGAAGCCCCGCAGATGAAAATGCCGCCGCTCTGCATCCATCGCGCGCCGCTCGGCACGCATGAGCGGTTCATCGGCTTCCTCATCGAGCATTACGCGGGCAACTTCCCGCTCTGGCTCGCGCCCGACCAGGTGCGCGTCATCACGCTCAACGACGACGAAGCGTTGATCAATTACGCCAAACCCATCGTGGCCGAACTGCGCGCGAACATGGTCCGCGTGGATGCGGATTTCAGCGCGACGCCGTTCAAGGCGAAAATTTCCAACGCGGAACAATTGCGCGTCCACACGATGCTGGTCATCGGCGGTCGCGACCTGGAAGCCGGCGCGGTGAGCGTGCGTCTCCACCACGGCGGCCCCCAAGGCGCGAAGCCCAAGGCGGAGGTGGTGGCGGATATTCTGGCTGCAATTAAAGAACGGCGAGCGTAAACTCCAGCCATGCGCATCTACATCGAAAGCACCATTCCGAGCTACGTTGTTGCGCGCCCCGCCCGCGACCTCTTGCAAGCCGCCCGCCAGCAACTCACCCGCGACTGGTGGGAATTGAAACGCGCGGAGCACGGGCTTTTCACGTCGCAGGTCGTGCTGGATGAAATTGCCGCCGGAGAACGCGAAATGGCGCAGCGCCGCCTCGAACTCGTGGCGAAACTCACCCTGTTAGTTTCTACGCCTGGAATTGAATCGCTCGCCGCCGACGTTCTCCAATCGGGACTTGTGCCCGCCAATGCCGACGGCGACGCCGCACACATTGCCCTCGCCACCGTTCACGAGATGGATATATTGCTCACATGGAATTGCCGGCACATTGCCAACGCCGCTATCGTAGGGAGACTGCGTCGGTTGGTGGAAAAGCAGGGCTACACACTTCCGGAGATTTACACGCCGGAAGAATTCCTCGGAGAATGACGTGATGAAAACAGCAACAGAACCAGAAATCAAAGGCGGAGGCGATTTGGTGCTCCAGGAAATCTGGCGCATCAAAGACGAGTTGTCCGCCGCGCGCGGACATGACGTGCATCGCCTTTTTGCCGAGATGCGCAAGCGCGAGAAACTGTCCGGTCACCCGCTGGTCGAGCCTCCAAAGCGCCGCAAAATGTGAAAAAGTTGCTTCGCGACCAACCGACCGACGGCGACTTGGTGCTGCGGGAAATCTGGCGCGTCAAAGACACGCTCTCGGCTTCCTACGGACACGACGTGGATCGCCTCTTTGCCGAAGCCCGCGAGCACCAGAAAAACTCCGGCCATCCGGTCGTGAACCTGCAAACCAAGCGCCGCAAGGCGTGAAACAGGAACGCTCCATAGCGCCGATTCCGAATTTTCAATGGTATTCCGCTGAAAGTCACAGGCTGGGACTTTCGCCACGCTGTCCATTTGCTTCGGTGCATTCGTGTCCCCGTTACTACCAAAGTCTTTCTCTCCTCGGTCAAGCTGGCTGCACATCAATCCCCACTGAAGAAGACACGGCGTTGAAGGAGCGATGGCAAAGACACCCTTTGTGGCCCGTGGTTCGTGAGCAAGAAACCAGCACTGCTGGGGACGGTCAAACGACCCGCTCGTTCCATAAATTCTGTCCAGAGGTTCTCTTCGACACGTTCGGCTACTTCGCAACATTTCTGGCGCGACACGCCGACGAGTTGGATAGCGACATGGCGGCCCAGCGTCTCGGAAAAGAAGGCGCTTCGGCAGATGACCCAAGATGGGCATGGGCTTTCTGCACACCCCAGCACTACACCGAATGTCCGCTCTACTCATGTCTCGCCCACGACTGGACAAAGCAGATCGCCACGTTCACCAGCATCCTCCCGCCGAGTGTCCGCTACGACGTTTTCATTTCGCACGCCAGTGAGGACAAGGAATCCTTCGTGCGCGGACTGGCGGCAGAACTCACGCGGCTTGGACTTCGCGTTTGGTTTGATGAATGGACGCTCGGACTTGGAGATAGCCTGCGACGCAAGATTGACGAGGGACTTCGAGCATCTAGCTACGGTGTGGTGGTGGTGTCCTCCAGCTTTTTCACAAAGAACTGGCCGCAGGCAGAGTTGGATGCGTTGTTCGCCATCGAAATGAGTGGCAAGAAAGTCATCTTGCCTGTCCGCCACGGCTTGACGCATCAACAATTGGTCGCGCTCTCCCCAACTCTTGCCGGACTTCTTGGCACTGACAGTGCGAATGGCATCCCGGCAGTGGCAACCCAAATTCGCGACGTTGTGCGCGGGACAAGCGTAGCCGCTTCACGCGATTGAAATGCCATGATTGCTTTGCCAAAAATCAGACTTTGGGATGAGTTCTGGCATTACAGGTTTCAGCCGGACAAAGAAGCGTTTGCCGAAGTGATTCGCGACTGGCCGCCCGGACTGATTGCGAGGTTGAAGGAAGTCATCAAGCTTCGGTTCGGAGACGAGCAATACACTGCGCCCTCAATCATGGAAGCGATGCAGAACCTCGGCTTCTGGCCTTTGGACGCGGTGACGAGGGGAGTTCTCATCGAGTTGGGAAACGTTGACGTGAACTCGGAAAGCGAATTGCGAAACCGTCTCGACAAACTGCGCCGGTATTCCTTCTACGTTCTGGCGCGAGGCGCGGAGCATGAGTTCAAGTGCATCTCTTTGCTTTCCGCAGCCGACGGCGCTGCAATGATTCGCGGACTCGCCGTTGCGGAGGAGTGCGGCTATTCGGAATGGGGCGGTTCGGTTTCGATGGTGAATTGGTCGTTCGCCATCTTCAGGCAGCACTATCCCTTGCCGGTCTGGTCCGAGTTGGCCGACTGGATAATCGTTCACACGACAAATCCATACATCCCGTTCAACTTTCAGCGAACCAGAGGCCAATGGAAGGCGTGCCGTGAAGGCTCGCCTTCGCCAGCGGAGACATGGCAGCGCGTTGGAGAGGCCGAGTCTCGCCGACAAAGGGAAAAAGCAGAGCGAGCCGAGCGTGAAAGTCGCGAGGTTCGGGAGCGCGCACTTCAACGCGAAATCCAGCACCGCATAAATCGAGAGGAACATGGAGAACGAACCCACACTCGGTCGCTCGAACGGCTCGGCGTTTGCACCGAGTTGGAAAAGTTGTCGCCGCTTCAGCGATTGGAACGCATCTGCGCTGACAAATCCTATCCGCTAGAATTCTATCCGGCGGAATTTGCTGACGTGAATGGTGAAATCATCGCTGCGATGTCTGAACCGCTGCGCTTGGCGTTGATTGACCGCTTGAAGGACAGGCGCAAAGGCGTTTGGCACAAACTGCTGCTCCGCCTGCGGCCCGACTCGAATGCCGACGCCAACGACGAAACTTCTGAATGACGCATGAGCACTTCGATTCAAATACCAAAACAATTCACCGCCGACGTTCTGTTGAGCGAGGCGCGGGCGGGGCGGTTCAATCCCGAAGCGTTTGTCGAGTCGGTCGCGCTGGATTTGAGCCAGACGGAGTTTGTGAGCATCGGCGCGGCAGCTTGCTTGAAGGCGCTGGCGTTGCGCTATCAGGACGGCTGGCCGGAAGGCGAGTGTCTGGCGCTGCGTCACGGCGGGCAGGATTGCATCAGCTATCTGCGGCGCATGGATTTTTTCGCGGATGACATTCGCTGGT
>JAYWBR010000365.1:0-3760 GCA_043781315.1 Verrucomicrobiota bacterium
CCTTTCTGGTGTCCGTTTCGGTGTCCGTTGGGACTCTCTAACCACTAAAACCATTGCTGCACACACAGTTAGGTATGGAGGCGAGGGTCGGAATCGAACGCAGTCTTCTTCAGCAACCAGCCTCAATACCCTGATTTACAAGGCCATTCTAACTTCGATTTTACAGGGGTTCAAGCAGTTTTTAGCACTACACGCCACCGACCAAACTTAACCCGTCACCTACACCCTACCTACTCGGTTATTGAAGAAATCGTTGAAGGTTTCGTTGAAGGTTTTTTTGAATGAATTAAACAAAAACATAATAAGAATGATTGCACATGAAGCGCGCGAAGGGAGTTAAACCTTCGTGTCATTTTTGGTGTAAACTAATTTAAATGTTGCCCGTAAAATTATCCTATAAAATTTCCAGTCGCCCTTACGAATCGTGCAGTCGCAGCAACCGCGTGATCAAACGTGGTAAAGAATAAAATCAATCAATGCCTGATTCGGAAAAATCTTGCCGGCGCGGACATGTCCAAGTTGGTGTGGCAGTTTTAGCCAAAAAACAATATCGGCTTGACTGCATTCCAAGTTGGATTAATTCTCTTTTAAGAATCGCAGCGGGTTATGAGAACAAAGCTTCAACAAACCTTGACTGGAATATGGCTCCTGACGGCATCTTTGACGTCAGCTTTCTATGCGAACGCGGCGAGTGTAACGGCGGGCCCGTTAAACTTAAGCATAAGCGTTCCGGGCCAGAATATAATTTTGTCGTTTCCTACCACCACCACGAACTATTATGGCCTGCAGACGTCTTCCAGTCTTTCGCAGCCGTGGACGAACATTCAATCCGGGATTCCCGGAAGCGGAGCGATGCGGGCGATCAACATCACCAATTCGCCAGTATCGGGCCAAGGTTTTTATCGGCTGGTGCTTCAACCTAAACCGTTCAGCTTGATCCTGCCCCAGAACGACGCCTTCGCCATTCTAGGCGCTTCCTGTGGCGGCATCCAAGAGCAGGTGTATGCCACGGGCTTCGATTCCGTCACCGGATACCCGACCGGCATGGTGAATCTCAAAACCAGTTGTGGCGGCAGCGGGCGGGGCGGCGGTTATCATACCACCACCTATACAGCTTGGGCGTCCGCCACTTGGGATTTCGCCGGCAATGTGGTTTCTTATTCCGTTGTTTCAAACGCGGTGGTCAACGCATCATTCACGGCCACCGACAACTTCGGAGACATCCTTTACAACACCAGCGGGCTGGCATATCTCATCGTTCCCTTTGCGGCGGTGCCGAGCAATTTGACCGCCGTTCAGTCCGGTGACCAGTTTCTGGTGACTTGGTTGCCCAATGGCATCAACCCGATTGCCGTCACGTCTTCCATCCTCACCGCAACGCCGGTCAACTCGCCGGCTTCAATCCTGACCACGACCGTGACCGGATCTGCCACCAACGGAGTGATCGACCTACTGCAGCCCCAGACCACATATCTAATCACCGTGGTGAACAACGCTGTGAGTGGACCCAGTCCGGACTCGTTGCCCATCAAGCTAACGACCAAAATCGCCACGGTCGGTCCTTCGGCTCCGACCAATGTAGTGGCTAGCTGGGCAGTCCTTAACCCCGCAGGCACAACCGACACGCTGATTGCCTCCTGGTCGGCGGCCAATCCGAGCGATAGTCCCATTGACCAATATCTCGTCACCATCACGCCTGACAACGGTGGCAGCGCGATCACCCAGACCGTGACCGGCTCCACATTCACAGTGTATTTCGGAGTTGATTTTACCCCCAACTGGAGCGTGACCGTGCAAGCGCACAACTCCGTCGGTTGGGGACCCGCCTCTAATCCAGTCACGCTCGGCGGCCTTTAATGCCGACGAACCAGTCCAGAGCACGCGCTTCGGTTACGGCCTGGCGGGCGAAAAGCAGGAGATGATTTCCTTGATTTGGTCGGCGATCGAACAGGGCTTCACGTTCTTCGACACCGCCGAGGTCAACCACTCCCAGCGAGGCTGACATCAAAGTAACGCGGGATTTAATCCGCGCCGGCCAGCTTTTGAAAATTGAATTGGTTGACTTCGCTCGCGTTGTAATACCCCGCATCCGCCACCACTTCGGTCTGCTTTAATTCCAGATTATTCTTGGCCGCTAGCGCCACGCTGGCCAGTTGTTGCAGATCATTCACCTCGTTGGTCACGTCCGCCGCCGCGATCAGTTTGTGTTTCGCATCCACACGGCAACCAGTTCATATCCGCGCAAAAGTTGTGTAACCGCCGGAGGTAAACATTCGTGGACACTTTACCGCATTGCATCACTTTCAACAGTAGTTCGCCGGGGGTTTCGATGATGGTCCGCGACAGCAACGGAATGAATGCCCTGTCTTTGACGGCTGTTTGCCAGCGGTGCTGGTGGGCATCTTGTTTGGTGGCTTGGATTGTGAAACTAAACTCGATGACGGCAAGTAATCTTTGAAAACTCTTGGGAAGGTTCAGGTCAATCCACAGCGGCAAATTCGATTTTTTTGTCCGATGGCAATCCATTGCGGCGGGCATTCTTTCGTTTCCAGAAATTGCCGATGGTTTTTGTGGCGTCGTCCAACCAGTCACGATCCGCCAGCAATGCGATCAGTTCAACGGCACTGAAAAACTTCACCGCATTCGGCTTTGGCCGACCCAGTGCCCGCAGCTTGCCCGCACTGACGAGAATGGCGACATCTTCCGGCGAGCAGTTCAGCAGCTTCGCCACTTGAGCCGCCAGCAACCGGGCCGGCAAATCTTTTGCTGCCCAGGTAGTCATTGCAGTTTGTGTCAGTTCATCGGTCATACGTTAATTATTTTTGGGCATAGGAATTCTACAAGCTATCCCGTCGGGCCAGCCACCCACCCGGCGCTCCGCGCCGGGTGGGTAGCCGGCCTTGCCGGGTCCCATCCATTTCTCAACTGCCGCAATCTTTCGGCGTTTTATCGGTCAGACCACCGCGGATTGTCAGCCTAGCGTTTTACGTCCAACATCGTGAAATTAACCACGTCAAGCCAGACCGCTAAACCATGCCCGCACGACCGAGGCGGTTTTATCTCAAATGCTACTCCCACCCGGAAAGCCAATGCAGCGGCGGATGTTGCCATCCTATAAACCGCCATTGAACTGTTATGACCCAGGTGATTTCACAACCCGCCCGTTTTACAATTGAGCTCACGGCAACGTCTGTCCCCCTTTGCATCCAGCACCCTGATGAGAGAGATGACTGAACCGGACAGCGTCGTTTCTTCGGCGATTGAGAATTTATTGATCTCATACGAATTAGCACCACCTAGGCACTTACAAACGTAATCCGCTCCCGCGAGTGAGCGGTCATATATCCGAAAGTCCGCGTCCGCATTGCCGGTAATGGTCTTCCACGACCGGAACATCTGCGAACGTAGGCTCATCATGTTGCACGTAGGGGCCACTCTCAACAGACTATGAAAATGTGGCCTTGCCCCGATTTCCCCCTGCTCACCACGCAACGCTATAAGCAGGTTTTTATAGGGAACTCCGCTGATCTCACTCACGTCCCGCGCCCAGCGCCAGAACATTGACCCGCGCACATAAGGTTTAGGCAATGGATTATTAAATGTATGGGTGTTAAAAAATTGCCAGTCTACCCGGGCCAACGTATGAGCAAAATCAGCGAACCGCTCGCGCCGATGGATCTTCTCCATCGAATACTTGTCTGCGCGAGGGTTAGCTGACATAACAATTATTGTTTTGCCGCCGGTGCGGTTTCAACGATCT
>JAYWBR010000366.1:0-11266 GCA_043781315.1 Verrucomicrobiota bacterium
ACCGTCGTGCCACAGTTCACCACCGACCGCATGGTCAAGGAATACACGCAGAAATATTATCTGACGAAGTAACTGTTTTCGTGAATCGTGAAAACGTGAGGCGTGATGAGCGCTTCACGTTTTTTTGTGATGCCCAGCTTGATGACCTTGAGCGCCACGCGCCGCCGCACCGGTTCGGTCTGTTCCGCGACATAAACCACGCCGCACCCGCCTTCACCCACGCGCTCCAGCAACTTGTAGCGACCGAGCGTCTGGCCAACAGCTTCGTCGGGCACATCGGCGAGATCGAGCTTGATGGTCGCTTTGACGGCAGGTGTGGGTGTATCAAGCAGTCCACCCGGCTGGTCATGCGCGGCCAGCAAGGCTTCGAGGCGCTGGCGCAGCGCGGAATCGCCTTCGCACATAGCTTCGAGAAAAGCGGGACGTTTCTCCGCCGGCTTCGTCAGCGCCAGTTGAAACAGGAGTTCTTCGCGGTTGGGGTTCATGGCTGTCTGCTATTTTTCGGCGCGCTGGATGGCTTTCCCATTGCCGGTCGTGGACGGAGGCGATGGGGCAAGCCCCAGATTTCCGAGGGCCGACTCGACTTTCCCGACATCCCAGATCGCGATGTCGCCCCCGGATCGGGAGACGGCGAGCCGGCGACCGGACGCATCCCAGGCGAGCCACCAGACGGAGCCGAAATCCTCGGGCAGCGTGTAGAGCGACTGGCCGCTGGCAGTATCGAAGACGCGGACGCCGCGGCCGGAGTGGGTGACGACGGCGACGCGGGTGGCGTCCGGGCTTAGCTTGAAGTTGGACATATAAGTGCCGGGTTTCTCGCCAGCGCGCAGCGTCGGAATGGTCCGCGTGACCTGCTTCGTTTGCCGGTTGAAAAAGGAGAGGCTGCGGTCGCGGGAACGGGAGGACACGACTTCATCGCTTCCGGGCAAAATGCCAATGCTCTGCACGGCCAGGCTGCTCGGGATGAAAAGTTCGGATTTGGCATCGGGCTCGAGCGGGCGGAACCAAATTCCGGATTTGGAAGTGGCCTTGTCATCGCCCTCGAAAACAAGGACGCGCCCGGCGGGGTCGAGGCACAGGTTCCGGGCATACACTTTTTCGGAAAAGAGCGGGCGAAACTCCGGGGGCGCGCCAGCCTGCGATGTGAGTTCCCACGCGCGCAGCAGGTTGCCGCCTGTGAAAAGTGTCCGTCCATCCGGGCTGAAGAGGCAGGACCATGTGCAGTCGCTGGCACCTGGCTCACCCAGCGTGCCCACGAGCTGGCGGGTTTCCGTCGAGCGGATTTGAATGAGGCTGGTCTGGTAGTCGCCCGAGGCGAGCAGCCGGCCGTCGGGGCTGAACGCCAGCGTCTGGCCGAATGAGGGCAGGTCCTCCGAGACGCCGAGCAACCTGCCGCTGCGCGCTTCCCAGAACCGGATCTTCCGATCCTTCCCGATCGAGGCGACGAGCGCGCCGTCGGGGCTGAACTCGACCGCGGGCACGCCGCCGAGGTGACCGCGGAGGGAAAGTTTTTCCGGGTTGTCTTCGAGGCGAAGCACACGCGGCGAAAAACGACCCAGCGCCACAAGGGTCCCGCCATCGAGCGAATAGCGAACCCCAAAGGGTGGACCGTCGGTGGACAGCCGCGCAATCTCCGCGCCGGAGGTGACCTGGATAAGCCGCACGCCATCCTCCTGCTGGAGCGGCACGGCGAGCACGGCACCTCCACCACCGAGCGCGCCTCCGGTGGCCGTCTCGCCACTGAAAAATCCACGCACGGTGAACACGGGCTCGAAGCGCTCCGTGTTGAAAACCTGAATGCCATTTTCGCAGGTGCAGGCCACGTATTGACCGTCCGCACCGAAGGAAGCCGAAAGCAGCCCGCCGAGTTTCGGCTTCAAATGCGCTCGCACCGCCGCCGCTTGCAAGTCCCAGATCACAATCTCCCAATCCGACTCCCCCTGCGCGGACTTCGCAGCGATCGCGGCGAATTGAAGATTCGTGCCCAGCCCGAGGACTGCCGGCACGCCGGTCTCCGGCGTGCCGGGGATGCGGGCGAGGACTTTGCCTGTCTCGATCGCGAGGAGTTCCGTCGCGCCCTCGCGCGTCACCGCGGCAACCGGGCCTTCCTGCGAATCGAACAACTTTGCCGGGCCGGACAGCTCGCGACTTTCGATCTGCCGCCACGAATCGTCCGGCGTGCGCCGCCATTCAGCGAGCCGCGCCGCGGCACCCGTGCTGACGATGCCGTGCAGCCTGCGGCCCTTGAGGGAAAACGCGAGACTCGTCACTTTCCCATCCACGGGGATGGAAACAGGCGCGGCGCCTTGGGTGGTTTCCTGCACCAGCACGCCGTTCTTTTCCGTCCCCACGGCCAGCACGCTGCCGCTCGCATCGAGCGCGGTGCATGTCGAATTTTTTGGAAGTGCGCTGAAGTCCAGGGGTCTCAGCCCCATCGCGTCCCCAAGACATTGCGCCGCCTCATCGCGCAACGTCTCGAGACGGCGTTGCGCGGAGGGAATCGCCAGCGCCTGCCGGATGCGATCCTCGACCTCGCGCCGATAGCCCACCTGCTTTGCCTGGCGGATGGACTGCGCCTCGCGGATCAGCGAGTCCAGGAGCCGCTCCTGCGCGAGATCGCGCTGCTCCGCCGCGGCGCGCTCCGCCGCCTCCGCCCCGCCGCGCAGCCGCGCCTGCTCGCGCTCCGACTTGACCACGCGCTCGAACGCATTGCTTTTCTCGAAGTATTGCCAGGT
Source organism: Verrucomicrobiota bacterium (assembly GCA_043781315.1). GTDB lineage: Bacteria > Verrucomicrobiota > Verrucomicrobiia > Limisphaerales > CAIQOK01 > CAIQOK01. The sequence continues at coordinate 2,736 of JAYWBR010000366.1, forward strand.
GCTCACGGCGATCCCAATGAGCAGCGACGCCGCGATGGCGGCGCTGGCGGCAAAAGCCAGTTTGTTGCGACGAACAAGTTTCTGGAAGCGATACGTCGGGCTGGGCGGACGGGCCATCACGGCTTCGTTGTTCAGGTGACGCTTGAGATCGGCGGCGAGTCCATTGGCCGTGTCGTAGCGGCGCTGGCGATCCTTCTCTAGGCACTTCATCACGATCCAGTCGAGGTCGCCCCGCAACAGGTTCGCCAGTTTCGACGTCTCCACCGACCGCCGCTTGGCCGTGGTCGTGAGTTCATCGCCCTTCAGCGTTCCCAGCTTCGTGCTGGGCCGCACCGGCTCTTTCTCGCGAATCGTCTTCCGCATCGCGTCGATACCCGAGGCCATCAGTTCCTTCGCGTCGAACGGCGTGCTGCCGGCCAGCAGTTCGTAGAGCAACACGCCCAGGCTGTAGATGTCGCTGCGCGTGTCGATGTCCAGCCCGCTCATCTCTGCTTGTTCCGGACTCATGTAGGCGGGCGTGCCGATGAACTGGTGCAACTGCGTGTAAACCGTGTTGTCCGTCAGCCGTCCTTCCGTCGCCTTGGCGATGCCGAAATCAATCACCTTCGGCACCGGCACGCCGTCGTGCAGCGTGACGAGGATGTTTGACGGTTTGATGTCGCGGTGAATGATGCCCTTTTGGTGCGCGTGCTGAATGGCCTGGCAAACCTTGATGAACAGATCGAGCCGTTCCTTCGTGCTGAGATTGGCCTGGTCGCAGTAATCCGTGATGCGGATGCCGCGCACCAGTTCCATCACGAAGAACGGACGGCCCACATCGGTCGTGCCCGCATCGAGCACCTTGGCGATGTTCGGATGATCCATCATGGCCAGCGCCTGCCGCTCCGCCTCGAACCGGGCGACAACTTGCTTGGTGTCCATGCCGAGCTTGATGACCTTGAGCGCCACGCGTCGCCGCACCGGTTCGGTCTGCTCGGCGACATACACCACGCCGCAGCCGCCTTCGCCGACGCGCTCCAACAACTTGTAGCGACCCAGCGTCTGGCCCACGGCTTCGTCAGGTTCGTCCGCCAGTTCCAACTTCATCGTCTTGACCGGTTCACGGTTGGGTGCGACGGCTTCCGGTTCGAGAAAAGAATCTTTGCTGTCATTCGCGGCGAGCAACGCTTCGAGACGCTGCCGAAGCGCGGGATCGCCGAGGCATGCGCCGTCAAGAAATGTCGCGCGGGCGGGGCCGGTTAGCTGGGCGGCGGCCTGAAACAGCGCGGCCTCGCGTTGAGAATCAGAGTTCATAATTGGGTCGGTTGGATTCATCTACCAGATTAAGCGCAGTCCGTCGGTAAAAAGTATGGAGAATAATTTCGACATACTTTCCCCCCGGCTTTTGCGCTTATGGAGGTAGAATCTATGAACACAACCGAATTCAAGTTTTACTGTTCGCACTGCGACCAGCCGATCAAGTGCGAAGCGCATTTCGCCGGCCGGCAAATTCAATGTCCCGGCTGCCAACATCTCATCCACATTCCCAATCCGCCCGCCGGGACCGGGTTCACCCACGTCCAGCCGGAATCCGGCCAGACCTGGGCCACGCACGTTCCGAAAGGAAAGCGGGCGTAGCCGGTGCGAATGTTTTGAGCCTGTGTGTAAACTGTAGCGTCAGCCATCCTGGCTGACGTAGAGCCGAGGCTTCCAGCCCGGCGGAAAAAACGTGGTTTTCGAGAAAGCCTTGCCAAAAATGATTGCTCACGAAATGCGGACGGTTTTTCCCGGGCGGCAGGATGCCGTCCTCTACGGCAGGCCGGGAGGCCCGCCGCTACTTTTCGTTCCGCCCGGCAATGCCCCCGCCATCTCCACCCGGAGCCACGCGCGGCTGTAAGCCCACCACTGCTTGGCCGTCGGCACCGCAATGCCCATCGCCTCCGCTGCTTCCTCGAAGTTCATTCCAACGAAGTAACGCAGCTTCACCAGTTCAGCTTTGCGCGCGTCCAGTTGCGCGAACTTCTCCAACGCTTCACTCACCGCCAGCAATTGATCATCCGGCGCAGGCGCGGGAATATCCAGTTCGTCCGCATCAAGACACACCTCGCCCGCACCCCGTTTGGCCGCGAGCCGACGTCGCGCACGATCCACAAGAATGCGCCGCATCGCTTCGGCAGCGGCGGCGAAGAAATGTTGCCGCCCATTCCAGGTGCGCTCATCCGCACCGGAAATTTTCAGCCACGCCTCATGCACAAGGGCGGTGGGTTGGAGCGTGTGCCCGTTGCGTTCACCCGCCAACCGGTGTGCGGCCAGTCGTCGCAATTCGTCATAGACCAACGGCAATAATTCCGCCGCAGCGCGCGGATCGCCTGTCGAGGCGGCTTGAAGAAGCTGGGTGACGTCGGACATGACGTGCGCAGATTACTGGAAGCCTTTGGTTGAATCCACCTTTGCCTTCACCCTTTCATCCCCCCCTGCCAGACAGTCGGATGTGATTCGTGAATCGTGATCCGTGAATTCTTTTCACGTTTCAACCCCTTCAGGCCGTCCACGCGCATGATGGCGATGTTGACTTGCGCCGCGCGCGGACTGCGCAACACGCTCGAAAGCATCGCGACGCCTTCCTGCGTGAAAACCTGCGGCAAATACTTGAAGTGCTGGCCGCGCTTTAAGCTTCCAAAATGGAAGCTTAAAGCCTCCGCCTCGTCGGTGGTCAGCTGAAACATGAAATCGGCGGGGAAGCGGTCGGAGTTGCGTTGAACGGCTTTGTTGAGATTGCCGGTGGTGACGCCATACAACGCCGCAAGGTCGCGATCCAGCATCACGCGTTGCCCGCGAATGAGCAGAATCGCCTGCTCGATTTGTTCCGGCTGAATCAGCGGCTTCTTGTAATTCATGGACTGTTGCCGAAGCGTATCGGTTTGGGCCTTTCAATCAAGCATCCTCAAGGCACGCTTTGAGATTCCAATTTGGAATATCAAAATGGATTGGTTCAGGGCTTCTTCAAAAACCCGCTGTCCGCCAGCCATTCCTCGAAGCGTTCGATCCATTTGCCGGCAGGTTTGGGGTCGTTCGCCCGCAGGCCAAAGCCGTGGCCGCTCCCGGCGTAGATGTGCAGTTCGGCGGGCACTTTGATTTGTTTCAACTTCAGATACACGCTGGCCAGGCCTTCCGAGATGTCGGGCCGGTCATTGTAGCCGCAGACCAGGAACACCGGCGGCGAATTGGTGGCGGGTTCAATCCGGCGTGAACTGCCCGGATAAATGAGCGCTTGAAAAGCTGGCAGCGCCGACAGGCCATCCACAGAATCAACCGCATTGGTAACGGATTGATTGAAACGTTGGGCGGAGAGGAAGGCAATTTCACCGCCGGCGGAAAAACCCATCACGCCGATGCGGTTGGTGGCGATGTGCCATTCGGCAGCGCGGCTGCGCACGAGGCGGAGGGCGCGTTGCATGTCGGCGAGCGCGTGGTCGTCCACGGTGTAGGTGGAGTTGGTCTCCTTCGCGAGGCGGTACTTGAGCACAAACGCCGCGATGCCGTGCTCGCTGAGCCAGCGCGCGACGTTGTGGCCTTCATGGTCGGACCAGAGTTCGCGATGTCCGCCGCCCGGCGCGACGATCACCGCGCAACCCGTGGCTTTATCGGCAGAAGGCAGATAAGGCGTGAGACTGGGTTTGTGGATGTTGGAGAGGACGTGCTCGCCGTTGTCGGCGATGCGGACTTTCGTTTCGCCGGTCTTGCCTTCCGAGCCAGGCGCGCCATTCGGCCAGAGGAGGATTTCCTGGGACAGGTCGGCAGCGGAAATTGCGATTGGCAGCAGAAAGGCGGCGCAGGTCTTCTGCAAAATGGATGTAGTGCTCATTGATTTATTTCGCCGTAGATAACCGAAACCGTCCCGCTCGGCAACTGCGGAAGAAAAAGCAGACACGGATTTCACTAATTGTCACGAATGGGTTCGCCCTGATTTTAATTCGTGTAAATTCGTGAAATTCGTGTCACGCCTTCTTGCCCGCTCCGCCGAACAACAACCGCAGACTGTTCATCACCACCACCACCGTGCTGCCTTCATGCCCGACGACGCCCAAAGTTAGTGGAATTTTCCCCATCAATGCGAACGCCACCAGCACCACGACCGTGCCGAGCGAGATGAAAAGATTCTGGCGGATGACACGCCGCGCCCGCTGGCTCAGGCGAAACGCGGCCAGAAAATTTTCCAGGCGGTCATTCATCAACACCACGTCCGCCTGCTCCAGCGCCGCGTCGGAACCGCGCGCGCCCATCGCCACGCCGATGTGCGCCACGGCCAGACTCGGCGCGTCGTTCACGCCGTCGCCGATCATGGCCACCTTCCGGCCCTGATTGTTCAATTCACGGATCGCGGCCACCTTGTCCTCCGGCTTCAATTCGGCCCGCACGTCGTCGAGATGCAGTTCGGTTTTCAAATGTTCCGCCGTCGCCTTGCGGTCGCCAGTCAGCACGACGGAGCGCAAGCCTTCCGCCCGCAAATCATCAATCACCTCGCGCGCCTGCGGCCGGATGTCGTCGCGCAAAACAAGCCGGCCCAGCAACGCGCCTTCCGCCAGCCAGACCTCGGAAAAACCCGCTTCGGTCGCGGGAACTTCCGAAATGATTTTTGTGCTTTGCTGCTGCGCAATCCATTCGCGGCGGCCCAGCAGGCAGGCGGCTCCGTCGCGCTTCGCCTTCAAGCCCTGGCCCGTGACGGATTCAAAATTCTGAAGCGCCATCGGCTCCAACTGCTGCTGCTTGCCGTGGCGCGTGATGGCGCGGGCCAGCGGATGCGTGGAAAGTTTTTCCATCGAGTAAGCCAGCCGCGCGATTTCCTTTTCCTGCCCGGCCGGAAAGCTTTCAACTTTCTCCACGCGCAATTCACCAGTGGTCAATGTGCCGGTCTTGTCGAGCGCCACCACGTCCACGTCCGCCAATTTTTCCACCGCCGCGCCGCCCCGGAAAAGAATCCCGTGCCGCGCGCTCCACGCAATCGCCGCCAGCACCGCCGACGGAATGGAAAGCACCAGCGCGCACGGCGAGGCCACGACCAGCAATGTCATCGTCCGATAAAATGCGCTGCGGACCGCGTCGGTGGAGGCGAAGGGCGGCAGTTGAAAACCCAGCCACCAGACAAAGAACATCACAAACGACAAACCCAGCGCGCCGTAGGTGTAGTAGGTGCTGAACTTGTCGGTGAACTGCTGCGCCGGAGCTTTCTGATGCTGCGCCTCCTTGATGAGCGTGATGATTTTTTGCAGCGAACTTTCGGCGGCGGGTTTGGTGACGATGACTTCCACCGCGCCCCAGAGATTGATGGTGCCGGCCAGCGTCGCGTCGCCGATTTTCTTTTCCACGGGCGTGGCTTCGCCGGTCAGGTTGGATTCATCCGCCGCCGTGGTGCCGGAGGAAATATCCGCGTCCACGGGAAACTGCGCGCCGGGCTTGATAAGCAGCTTCATACCGACGCGCAATTGTTCGACCGGCAGCTCGCTTTCACCGCCCTGCCCGTCCAGCACCGTCGCCACCTTGGGGGTGTCACGAAACAACGAGCGAATTTCTTTTTGCGTCCGACCCAGCGCGTAATGCTCCAGCGCGCCGGAGAACGAAAACAGGAACAGCAGCGTCGCGCCCTCGCCCCACGCGCCGATGCTCGCGCTGCCGGCGGCGACGGCAAGCATCAGAAAATGCACGTCAATCGCGCGTTGCTGCAGGCGTTCCCAAACTTCCTCCGCCGGAAACCACGCGCCCGCCAGATAGCTCAAAACGAAAATCGGAATCCGCCACGCCGCCGGAACCACATAAGCCGCGAGCAAGCCCAGTGCGCCGCAGGCCATCGCCAGCGCCAGTTGCGCCTTCCACTCGTCGGTGTGGTCGTCATCATCGTGGATCTCCATTTCACGCGGCACGACTTTCGGCCATGGAATGTTGCGCCAGCGCCAGAACTTCGGCGCGGTCGGACAGGTGACGCGGGCGATGGTGGTCTTGTCGCCCTGATGCTGAATGGTGATTTGCTGTCGCTCGGCGGGCGAGAGCGGCGTGCCGCAAGTCTGGCAATCGCCCTGACCCTGGAGCAGTTGGCAAAGTTCCGCCGGCCCGTTGCCATAGACCTTTTGGATGCGCCCGGTGACGGTTTGCACCAGCCGGGGTTCATCCGTTTTGCCCAACGTGGCCACGGCAATGGTCTGATGCGCGCGATCAATGGTGACGGCCTCCAGCGTCGGCTCCGCGCCCAGCGCCTCCACGACGGAGCGCGCGAAGCAGGGCTTGGAATCTTCCGCGTTCGTTGGTTTGGCTGCCACTGATGAACTCATAGACAATCCACTCCTAACACAGCCGTTTGGATGGGGCCACGGAAAAAAATCTGCTAGTGGCACGGGTGTCCAGCCCGTGAGTTGCCGTGACGGTTGAATTCGCGCGTTTAGAAACACACGGGCCTGATGCCCGTGCCACTATCTCCGCACCCACGCTTTGATCCGCGCTTCCAAAACATCCAGCGGAATCGCACCGCTGCCGAGCACCTGGTCGTGAAACTCGCGGACATCAAACGCGTCGCCGAGTTCGCGCGTGGCGTAGTTGCGCAGCTCGCGGATTTTCAACTGGCCGATCTTGTAGGCGAGCGCCTGGCCGGGCCAGACAATGTAGCGGTCCACTTCCACGACGATTTCGTGTTCGCTCTTGCCGGTGTTGGCGATGAAATAATCAATCGCCTGCTGCCGCGTCCAGCCGAGCGAATGCATGCCCGTGTCCACCACGAGCCGGATCGCGCGCCAGATTTCAAACGTGAGCTGGCCGTACTTCGCGTAGGCATCCTGATAGAATCCCATTTCCGTGCCGAGGCTTTCTGAGTACAGCCCCCAGCCTTCAATGAAGGCCGTGTAGCTGCCGTGCTTGCGAAATTCCGGCGCGTCTTCCATCTCCTGCGACAGCGCGATTTGCAAATGATGACCGGGCACGGATTCATGCAACGTGAGCGCCTCCATCTCCCACTTTGCCCGCGTGTCGAGCGCGTAGGTGTTCGCGAAAAAATTTCCCGCGCGGCCGGCGGCGGGCGAACCGGGCTGATAGTAGGCGCTCGTCTGCGACTTGGCCGCGTACGCCGGGATTTGTTGAACGCCGTAAGTCAGGCGCGGCAGCTTGCCAAACAGCTTGGGCAACTGCGGATCAATGCGTTTGCAGATGTCGCGATAGCCGGCCAGTAGATCGTCGCCGTTGGTGAAGTAGAACGCTGAGTTTGTGCGAACGAATTTTGCGAACTCCGCGAAGCTGCCCTTGAATCCCGTCGAAGCAATGACCTTGTCCATCTCCGCGCGAATCCGTTTCACCTCGGACAAACCGAGATCGTGAATCTGTTGCGGCGTCAGCGTGGTGGTCGTTCGCTGACGAACATTGAACGCATACCATGCGCGGCCATTGGGCAGTTCGCTCATGCCGATGCTTTCACGAGATCCAGGCAGATAAGTTTTCACCAAAAACTCGCGCAGCTTCACGAAGGCGGGGATGACTTTTTCCTTCAACGCCACTGCGGCTTGCTGGCGCAGACGGGCGCGATCGGCTTCGGAAATTTGCAGCGGAAATTCCGCGAACGGTTTCAGCAACGCGTTCTGTTCCGGGTCGGAATTCATCTGGTTGGCCACCTGGTCCGGCACATCGCGCAACGTGATGCGCGGCGGCGTGATGCCGGCGGCCTGACCTTTTTGCAGCAGCACGATGGTCTGATCAATCAGCACGGGCAACGCGTTGAGGCGGGCGAGGATGTTCTCGTAATCCTTGACCGTCGCGCGCGGGGCGATTTCCAAAATCTGCGCGCTGTCCTGCTGCACGCCGCCCATTTGATTCAGTTGCAGATACTCGCTGTGAAAAGGAATCTCCTCGACGGCCTGGTCAATCCCGCGCTTGAACAGGTCATAGTTCAACTGGTCCACGGCGCTCAGGTTCGTGCGGTTGAGGGATTGAATGACCTTGAGCGGCGCCTGCAACTCGCGCTCGCGCCGCGCAATGGCGGCGGGCGAATTGTCCGTCCACCGATCATTCAAACCGGGATAGCCCACCTCCGTCGCGAACTCGGGACTCTCGTGCATCGTGTGATCCCAATCCAGCTTGAGCAAATCGTGAAGGCGTTCGGAGTCCGCGCGCTGGTTGGCAACAAGCTTTTCGCAATCGCGCTCGAAGGCGGTTGGCTCCGGCGTAGCCTGCGCGAGAACGGCGGTGACAAGGAGGACAAGCAAGGCGGTGGTTCCAAATTTCATCGCCGCCAAACTGCATCAATGCCTTGGAGCGCGAAAGGAAAAAGCAAAGCGCGCGGCGGAATGGGCACCAACCCCAAAGCGGCGGTGAACGCGCCGCAGTCCAGACGCTTCGCGAAGTTCAAGCGCACTTCGGAGTCGCGATAGCATTTGTAGTGCGGTGGCTTCAGCACCGCTTTCAGACGGGGAGAGAATTCCCCGAAACGATTCGCGCATTGAACCCCTGAACCGTAGCGGCGTCTCGGCAGAGCGCCGCTGTAGGATCCACCGAGAAATGGCGGCGCTCTGCCGAGACGC
>JAYWBR010000367.1:0-29598 GCA_043781315.1 Verrucomicrobiota bacterium
TCACCGCTGAAAAAACCGGTAGTCCGCCGGATTGATGCAACTGGTCTGGACGATCTTCGACAGGTGACATTTGGGTTGATGCAATATCTGTTTGAAGCCGTGACGTTTCAATTCCGGTTCGTAGGTGCCCATCGAACCGTCGCGTTCGGTCGTGGCGAAGTCGCCAAAGTGCGGCACGACGAAGAGGTTCTTGATACCTAAATCCACGACGCGATCCAGCCAGAACGCCACAAACGCCCGCGTGCATTCGGTCCAACTGTGGACGTTGACGGCGAGATCGTAGTTGCCGGGCCGCAGTTCGGTCAGCTTGTCGAAGGGAATCACGCGCGTGCGCTCGGCGGCGTTGCGGTAGCGCAAATAAAATTCGGAGAGGAAGGTCGAGGTGGCCACCGCATCCGTGCAAGTAACGTGGGCTTGCGGAAAGGCGCTGGTCACGCGATGCGCCAGCCGGCCATAGCCCGCGCCGATGTCGAGGACGCGGAGGTTGGAATTCCGCTCCAGGCTGAGAGCTTCGCGGAGGAAATAAATTTCGAGAATGGAATCGAGCAGGTCGCGCGTGATGACTTTGCCGGGCAGCACGTCCCAGGTCTTGACGCCGAAGCGGTCGTCTTCGGTCAGGGTGTCGAGCAACTTCCACTGGTCAACCATCTCGGTGTACGCGGCGGTGAGCGAGTAGCGGAAACCGGTCTGCCGGAAATAGGCCTGGCTGAGGTAGTCGTTCTCGCCCCGGAAACGGCGCAGTTCGATGCTGTTTTCCCAATGCGTCCACGCGGAATGTTCGGGCTTGGGCGCGCGCTCGTAGCGCTGCTTGAGATCCACCAGCGCCGGATTTTTTCGGGTGAGGTAGGCCAGATGTTCCGGTGCCAACGCTCCTGCGCTGGATTTGCCGGGCTTGAAATAGCCGGCGGCGCGGAACAAACCCGATTTGATAATTACTTTTGGAGACATCATAGGTCGGCCAATTTGCGTCGCTTCTTCTAACACGCCGGACGCCCCGGCGGAAATACAAATTCTTGGGAAATAATACGGTGGAGGCATCGGGGAAGCACCCATCGTAGAAACCGGAATCAAAAGCTGACGTCGCAAGGGCCGGTTTGAAAAAGGAGCGCGGCTGTGTCGCAGCCCAGCCGCAGCCCGCGGAGAATAATCCCATGCGCCAAAATTAAGTGGCTGGCTGCGGCTGGTCGAGGACGACACAGCCGCGCTCCGGGTTTTGTCAGACAGACGTTACGGATGCCGCAAATGATAGAAGCGCGCCGGTTCCGCTTGGTTCAAGTTCAGGAAGAGAAAGTTGATCAGTCCATTGTTGGACACCGCGTTCGTCATCGGCGACCACGCGGTGATCGGCAGGAGATTCGTGGTGGTTTCCAGGCTGTAACCCGCCGACGGATACGGCCAGTTGAGGAACAGTTGATTGCCGTTCGTGCTGGTGATGGACAGCACGGGTGCCGCCAGCACGGGTGCCGCTCACGAGCGCCGACGTGCCGGCGACGAGGTCGCGCACGAACACGTCGCCGTTGCCGTTGCTGTCATTGGGCACGAGATCCGAAGCGTCGCTGTTGGTGTTGCCCACGTCCACCGTGCCGGTGAGATCCGTGCCGATGGTGTTGCCGAGCACGCTGTTGTCGGCAGCGTCCACGATGTAAACGCCGTAGCCGTTGCCGGAAATCAGATTGTGCGCCGCCGCCGCCGCCGCGCCGCCGCCGACGTTACTGCTGGTGACGAGCACGGCATAATAATTCGGGTTGCCAATGCGGACGCCCGCACCGGAATTGCCGGCCTTGGTCAAGCCGTCACGCGCGATGCCGAGGTAGCAGCCTTCCACCCGGGAGGCGGTGCCATTGGTGATCTGAATGGCGTCGCCGGTGAAATAGGCGTCGCCTCGGAACTGGTTGATCGCGAGCGAGCGGATCACGCAGTTGTTCGTGGCGATGACCAGGCCGTTCACGAAGCTACCCGCGTTCGTGCCGACGATCTCGATGAGCGGCGCGCTGGCGAAACCAGGCTGCGTGGAACCGTCAATCGTCACGGTGTCGGTGATCACCGGCAGCGCGTTGGTGGGGGCGATAGTCTGCGGGCCGGACGCAATGGCAAACGCGATGGTGTCCGGACCGGCTCCGGCGTTCGCGTCCAGGAGCGCCTGGCGCAGCGAGCCGGCTCCGGCGGGGGCGGTGTTGGTGACGGTGAAAGTGGCGGCATGCGCGCCGAGCGGAAAGGCCAGCAAGGTCAAGGAAATGAACCAGTTTTTTGAACATACGCAGCCTGTTGGTTGTGGATTTGGGCGGCGGGTCGGGACGCGCTGGATAATAATTTTTTAGCATAAAACCTCCAGACTGACCACAAGTTTTTAGCGTGCGCCCATGTCCCGCACGCCGTCCCTACCCTTCGGACTTCCGCCGCCATTTTTGCTGGAGCATTTGGCCAAGGCTTCCGTCTGACTGGACATGAGTCATTTATTTTCAAGCGTGAGCAGCACGCACCGTGCGGGAAAATCACGCCGCCTTTCCGACAGTCGAACGGGTGGCACCCTCAAAACCCCCTCATTCTCGGTCAATCAAACCAGGCACGGCTTATGCAAAACTATTTTCCATGAAGCCGTCTCTACTCACCGATGTTCAACCTCAACCACGGAGAATTCTATGAAAAAATTCCTCACCTCGCTCCTCGTCTGTCTGCTGTCGCTGACCGCGTTCGCCACCGAATCTAAAACCCCCGCCCCGCCCTTGCCCGGCGTGCTGACCTTCCGCGAAATCGGTTATGCCGGCAAACTCGCCGACAACGAGGCGCGCTTCACCCTCGACATTGACGCCACCGCCACGGCCAACGGCGAAAGCTCCGCGCCGCTGCTCGCAGGCGACGTGGCGATCCTGCCCGGCAAACTTCCCGACGCGTTGAAAATTGTCCGTGAAGGAAACCACTACCGGCTCGTCGCGTCGCGGCCTGGACAGTTCAAGTTCAAGATCGAGGTCGTCGCCAAAATCCAGCGCGCCGAACCGTGGAACCAGATTTCCTTCACCGGCCCGCTGGCCACCATCGCGTCCGTCACTGCGCAGGCGGCGGGCGCGGGCATGGAAGTCCAGTTGCTCAACGGCACCCTGCTCGAATCCGCCAAGACGAATGGCGTCGCGCGCGTGAAAGGTTTTCTCGGCGCGGATCAGACCGTCGCCTTGCGCTGGCAGGGGAAGATCACCGAGATCGCGCGCAAGGCCTTGCTCACGGTGGATTCCACGATCCTCGCGCTCGTCACGCCGGGCGTGGTCAAATACTCCAGTCAGTTTCATTACGAGATCGTGCAGGGCAACGCCGCGCAACTCACGCTCGCCTTGCCCGCCACCCAGTCGTTGACGCGTCTCGTTGGTGAACAAATCCGCGACTGGCACACCACCACCGACGGCGACCGCCAGACGTTGACGATTGAGTTCATCAAGCCGGTGGAAAAAAATTACGCCCTCACGCTTTACTCCGAGCAAGTCGTCGAAGGCGCGGGGGCGAACGCTTCGTTGAATCCGCCGCAGCCGCTCGAAGTCGAACGCGAGTCCGGCGCGCTCACGGTTTCCGCCGAGGACACCTTCGCCGAAATCGAATCGCTCACCGGCCTGCGCCAGGTCAACGCGCCCGACAACTCCCTCGCGGCGTATCGCTTCAACGCGCGTCCGTTCAGCGTCGCGCTCAAACTCCGCCGCATCGAACCCGTCATCAGCGTGGCCGACCGGGTGAACGCGCGGCTGGAGGAAACCCGTCTCGTCCTCGCGCACAGCCTGGCCTTGAACGTCGAGAAAGCCGGTGTCTATGCGGTGGAACTGCTCCCGCCCCCTGGCCTCGCCGTCGCGGATGTTCGCGGCGACGGCGTCGAGGATTGGAAAGTGAGCGAGGGAAAACTGCATGTGAACTTTTCCGCCCGTGTTCTGGGCGTGCGCAAACTCGAGGTGCAACTCGAACAGCCGTTGAAAACGTTCCCGGAAAAAATCCACGTCGCGGCGTTGCGCGTCGTCGGTGCGGTGAAAGAGACGACGCAGATTGGCGCGTCCTCGGCGGCGGGCATCCGTTTGAAGACCGCCGCGCTTTCCGGCCTGCGCGAAATTCCCGTGAACGGATTGCTGAATCGCAGCGATGAAATTCTCGCCTACAACGCCGAGCAACCTGACTGGAAACTTTCCATCGCCAGCGAACGCCTCGCCGCGCGCGTCGTGGCCGACGTGTTTAATCTTGTCACCATTGGCGACGGCCTCGTCGGCGGCAGCGCGACGATCCGCTACGGCCTCGTCAACCAGGGCGTGCAGGAGTTCAAGGTGAAGTTGCCGGTGCAGTGCAAGAACGTGGAGTTCACCGGCCCGAACATCCGCCGCAAGGAAAAAGTAGTGGCACAGGCGTCCCGCCTGTCTGCTTTTGGAAGCACGAACCAAGAATCAGAAACGAACGGGCGGGACGCCCGTGCCACTAACGAATTGTCCGGCGACACCTGGACGATCGGCCTGCAAGACAAAGCCTGGGGCGGCTACACGCTGGTCGTCACCTACGATTTTCAGTTTGATCCCAAGGGTGCGGCGCTGGCCATCGGTGGCATTCACGCGGTGGGGGTGGAGCGCGAGACCGGCTCGGTCGCCGTCACGACGGCGGCGAGCCTGCAACTCAGCGCGAAGATCGTCAGCGACTCGTTGCGGCGCGTGGATGAAATGGAATTGTCCGCCGCCGACCGCTCGTTCATCACACGCGCCGTCGTCCTCGCCTATCAATATTCCGGCGACGATTACGCGCTGACCGTGGACGTGAAACGCTACGCCGAAGAACGCGTGCTCGAAGCCGTGGCCGACCGGACGCAGATCACCTCCGTCCTCACCGAAGCGGGCGAGATGCTCACGCAGGCGTCGTTCATGGTGAAGAACAACGAGAAACAATTTCAACGCTTTCAACTGCCGAAGGACTCGAAGCTCTGGGGCTGCTACGTCAACGGCCAGCCCGCCAAACCGGAACGCGACGGTGACTGGGTGTTGGTTTCTTTGCCGCGCGAGTTGAACCGCGACCAGGCCTTTGCCGTGGACATCACTTACGCCCAGACCAACGGCGCGCTCGCTTCCGCGTGGACAAAAAACCTCGACCTCGCCGCGCCGCGCACCGACGTGCCGAACACGTACGCGGAGTGGCAGATTTTTGTGCCGGCCACATTGCGGCTCTCGAAATTTGGCGGCAGCATGAACATCGCGCAGGGCACCACGTACGAACTGCTCGACGCCTGGGAAAAATTCCTCGCGTTCTATCTCCAGGTGCTGCGCGAGATGGGGGCGGCGGTTTTCATAGTCGGCCTGCTGGCCTTCCTCGTCATCGCGTTTGTGATTTCCGCCGTGCGCCGCGGCTGGAGCGGATTGCTCAACGTGCTGGTGGTGGTGGCGATCCTCGCCGTTCTCAGCGCGATGCTGCTGCCCGCGTTGAGCAAGGCGAAGTCCCGCGCGCAACGCATCAGCTCGGTCAACAACCTCAAACAGATCGGCCTGGCCACGCGCATTTTCTCCGGCGACAACGGCGACCGCCTGCCGGTCTCATTCGAGGAAATGAAGAACGAACTGAACACCGACAAGATCACCTACGACGTGGCGACCGGACAACGCTTCACCTACATCGGCGCGGGGCTTTCGTTGAACGACATCACGCCGGATTCCGTCATCGCCTACGGCCCCGAGGTTGCAGGCCAGTGCAATGTGTTGATGGCCGACGGCAGCGTCCAGCAGTTAAGCGGGCGGGCGTTCGGCGAATTAAACCAACGCGGCCTGATCCAGCGCACCACGCCGTTGCGCGTCGCGGTGCAGCAGCAGGAGGCGTTGCGACGCGGCCAGTTTGCAAATTCTTCGGCAGCAGGAGTTGTGAGCGGATTCGGCGGCGGCGGCGCGGGCGGTGTTGACACTCTCAGTGTTTCCGGGCAGCCAGCGGCAAATAGCCCGGCGACTCCGGCGCTCGCCTACGGTTTGGGCGTGAACAGAGGCGCAGATGTTCCCACCGCGCCCACCGTGGCGGGCATTCATTCACTGCACATCGAACTGCCGCAGACCGGCCAGCCGTTCCTCTTCACGAAAGTTCTCAACGTCGGCAACGAAGCGCTTTCGATCCGCGCGCGGGTGATGTCGTTCCACACGTTTCAAACCATCCAGATGGCCTGGCAAAGCGCGGCGTTTTTGCTCGGCCTCGTCGCGTGGTGGTGGCAATGGCGCGCTTCCCGAAACAGCTTCGTGCTGACGCTCGCGCTGGCGTTGCTGCTCGGCTCGGTCGGCAGTTTGCTCGTGCAATGGCGCGCGTTGCACGATGCGCTCATCATCGGCTTCCCGGTCGTGACGCTCGCGGTGATTGCGCTGCTCATCTGGAAATACTGGCCGCGCGGCAATCAGTCCGCGCCCGTCGTCGCGCCGCCGATGCCGGAGCCGCCGACCACCGACAGCAATCTCCCCCCGGTGGCCGCGATGATTACGTTGTTGCTCGCGTTGAGCGTGATGTCCGCGACCGCCAGCGAATCGGCAATCGGCAATCGGCAATCGGCAATTCCCCACGCCTCCATTACCTCCGCCAATTACTCCGGCACGGTGAACGACCGTGTCGCGCTGCTCGAAGCCACGTTGCAAATGACGGCCGGCACAGCGGGTCAGACGATTCCGCTCTTCAGCGACGAGGTGGCGGTGCAGCAGTTCACCGTGAAGAACGGGCAGGCGCAGCTTGTCCGCGAGGGCAATCGCATCGCGGTGCGGCTCGCGAAAAGCGGTGCGGCGACGGTGCAAATAAAATTGCTCGTCAAGGTCACGGGCGACGTGACGAAGCGGCGGTTGAACTTTGAAATTCCGCCCGCGCTCACGAGCCAGGTCGCGTTGACGCTGGATCAGGCCGAGGCGGACGTGGATTTTCCGGCAGCCATTTCGCTCAACCGGATTTTGGAAAAGGACAAGACGCGCGTCGAGGCGGTGATGGGTTCCGGCGATCATGTCGAGCTGCTCTGGACCCCGCGGGTGAAGCGGGCGGCGGAAGTCGCGGCCACGGTGTTCTGCCAGAACGCGGCCATCGTCACGTTCGGTGGCGGCGTGGTGAGCGTCCGCGCGACGCTGGATTATCAGGTCACGCAGGGCGAGCTGCGCCAGGCGCGCGTGCTGATTCCCGCTGGCCAGCGATTGCTGCGGGTGGAAGGTGCGGGGATGCGGACATGGGAAATCAAAGCCGAGAACGGTGCGCAAACGCTGGTCGTGGATTTGCTCAAGGGCGTTTCACCAGCGTGGCGGCTGACGGTGGAGACGGAAAAAGTTTTGGACGCGCTGCCGGTGAGCGTGGCGGTGGAGACGCCGCACGCGCTGGATGTGAAGCGGGAGACGGGGCTGGTGGGTTTGCGCGGTGCTGAAGAGCTGGGATTGGTGGTTGAATCCATGACTGATTTGCAGCGCGTGGATGCGGAGGAGTTCGCGCGGGCCGGCGTGGACAAAGCGAGCGGACTCGTGAGCGCGTTTCGGTTTTCGAAACCGGAGTTCACGTTGCGCGCCCGGGCGGAGGCGGTGCAGCCGCAGATCGAGGCCGTGATGAAAAATTATTTCCGCATCAGCGGGGAGCAGTCGGGATTGTCGGCCACGATTGATTTCACAATCAAACGCGCGGGAGTTTTTTCACTGAAGGTCGCGCTGCCCGACGGCTACCGCGTCGAGCGCGTCAACGGAAACAATATCTTGCAGCAGGCTGAACATGAGGAAAACGGAGCGCGCGTTCTGGAAGTCACGCTGAAGGATCGCACGAGCGGCAGCTACCGGTTGGGCGTCGAGCTGGCGCGAAGTTTCAAGGGCTTGGCGAAGTCGCTCACCATCGCGGGCGTGCATCCGCTGGGCACGGTGAAGCTGACCGGCTTCCTCGCAGTTTCCGCCGACGCGGGCGTCGCGGTGAAGACAGAATCCTTTGACGGGCTGACGGAAATTCCAGCGGTGTCGCTGCCGGATTACGTCGGCGCTTCCGGCGGCAGCGTGCTGGCCTACAAATTTATTACTTCGGAACCCAAGGCGGCGGCGGACTGGAAGCTGAGCGTGGCGACGGAGACGGTGGAATCGTGGGTGCGCGCCGAGATCGTCAACACCCTCAAGCTCACCGAAACCCTGGTCAGCGGGCGTTCGCTCGTGCGCTATGACATCGCGAATTCGCCGGTGAAGGAATTGCGGATCAAGGTGCCGGAAAGTTTTCGCAACGTGGAGATCACCGGCCAGAACATCCGCAGCCGTGAGAAAGTTGATGGTTCAAAGTTGATGGTTGATAGCTCCAATCCATCAACTATCAACCAACCACCATCAACCAGCTTCAGCGTCTGGCGCGTGGAATTGCAAAGCGCGACGCGCGGTTTCTACACGCTCAACGTGGCGTGGGAGCAGGCGCGGGGAGCGAAGACGAACGCGCTGGAGGTCGTCGGCGTCACGGCAGACGGCGTGGAGCGCGAGACGGGATTGCTTGTCCTCTCGGCGAAAGCACCGCTGCAAATCAGCGAACTGCACGCGGCGGATTTACAGCGCGTGGACACGAGCGATGTGCCGGATTGGGCGGGCCGGCCGGACGAGGCGACGACGTTGGTGTATCGCTATCTTCGTCCCGGCTACGCGCCGCTGGCGCTGGAGGCGCGGCGGTTCGACGAGATGGAGGTGTTGCAGGTGCTGGTGGACAACGCGCGGCTCACGACGGTCGTGGCGGACGACGGCCAGATGATGACCGAGATGTCGCTCGCGGTGCGGAACAACGGGCGGCAGTTTCTGGAAATCGAACTGCCGGCGGGCGCGAAAGTCTGGTCGGCGTTTGTCGCGGGCCAGCCCGTGCGGCCCAGTCTGCGCGACGGAAAGTTGTTGCTGCCCATCCAGCAAGCCAGCGCGGACGACGGCACGCTGACGGTGGAGTTGACCTATGTCGGCGCAGGCGTGTTTCCGAAGACGCGCGGCGCGGTGGGATTGGTGTCGCCGAAGTTTGACGTGCCGTTGAAGAACGCGCGCTGGGAAATTTATCTGCCGCCGGATTATGATTACCAGAATTTCTCCGGCACGATGTCACGCGAGCTGGCGGCGGCGCAGACGTCCTCGTCGAGTTTTTCCATCCTGGATTACACGCGGATGGAATCGGTCAGCAAGAAATCCGCGCAGGCCGAGGTCCGCAAGGACGTGCTCGAAGCCAAGCGGCAACTGGCCGGCGGCAATGTCCGCGAGGCCAACGCGACGTTCAATCGCGCGAAGGAAAAATCCTGGGGCGGCAAGGACGACGATGCTGAGGTGAAAAAACTGGAGGGCGATTTGAAGAGCGCGCAGGCGAGTAATCTCATCAGCGCGCAGAATGATTTTTCGACGCGCAACAACGGGCTGTTCTTCGACGCCGGAAAAGCGGCCGGGCAGTTGAACAAGTCCGCCGTGCTCTACGACAACGCCGCCGCCGAGCAGCAGTGGGACAGATTGCAGCAGGCGCAAACCATCGTCGCGGCCAAGGTGCAGCCGTTACGCGTGAATCTGCCGGTGCGGGGAGCGTACTTCGCCTTCACGCAGGTGCTCCAAACCGAGTCAGCCAAACCGATGACGATCCAACTGCTCGCCGCCAGCACGAAGTCGGTGAGCTGGCCGCAGCGCGGGGCGCTCGTGCTCGGGGCGTTCGTGATCCTCTGGGGCATGGTCGCGGTTTTCACGCGGGCGACGCGTCCGTTGACGACTGGCTAGCAGCGGATCAGGAGTGCCGATCTGGGCGGGGAGCGGCGCTCCTCTTTTTTCTCTGCTGGTTTGGGTTGTGAGAAGCCGGCAAACCAAACGAGGTAGAGCGCGTCACTCCGTGCGCGCCAGGACATGACTTCGCGGCAGGCGGCGCGCACGGAGTGACGCGCCCTACCTGACTTCCGATTTTCGCATGTGGATTTAGTCTCTGTCGGCACCCGGAAAAAAACTCCTAGCACGCAGACTTTTTTGCCGGGTTGAGGTCACGCGTTCCAACTTTTCAAAGTCGCTGCTGCATTGTCCCCTTTGTTTGCAGGGGTTTCCTTCCATCGGCAATTCCCGCCCGGCCCGTGGCATGGCCGCTGCTAAACGTCCACCGACATGAATAGCGTCAGCACATTTGAAACAGAAATCCTGGCCGCCCCCGTCGTGACCGAAGCCCGGTTGCCGATGGGCCTGCTGGGCTTCGAGCGCATCAAGGACTATCTGCTCATCGCCAACGCGAGCGAGGAGCCGTTTCAATGGTTGCAGGTGAAGGACAACGCCGCGCTGGCATTTGTCGTCATTGATCCCTTTCTCGTGTTGCCGGATTACCAGCCGGACATCCCGCAGGCGGATGTGGAATTTCTCGGGCTGCAAGATCCCCACGACGCGCTCCTCTTCAGCATCGTCACGGTGCATAATCCCAAGCAGGCCACGGTGAATCTCAAAGGCCCGGTGATTTTCAACCGCCGCACCATGGTCGGCAAACAGGTGGTGCTGGCCAACGCCAACATTTATTCGATCCAGCATCCGCTGGCCGTCGGAGAAGCCAACGCCTAACCCGCACCGACGCCATGCTCATTCTCTCACGCAAATCCGGCGAATGTCTCGTGATTGACGGCCGTATCACCGTCAAGATCGTGCGTGTCGAGGGCGATGTCGTGAAGATCGGCATCGAAGCACCGAGCGACGTGCCGGTGCATCGCCAGGAAGTGTATGAAGAAATCCAGCGCAGCAACCAGCAGGCGCTTACCCGCCAGAATTCGCCGCTGCCGCGTCTGCCGCGTTTTGCCGGCGCGCCCGTAAAAACCCCGCTCGCCGCCACCGCCACTCAAACCACAAGCAAACCATGATCATCAACGCCAACCCGCCGATCGCCAGCAGCCTCCTCAACGCCGCCACCGCGCGGCCACCCAAGGCCAAGTCTTCCGCTCCGGCGGACGCCGACGCCGCCTTTGCCGACCGGGTGTTGATCACCTCCCAAAACATGGCTTCCGCCGTCTCGCCCTTGCAGGACGCGGAGGCCACCCGAGCCGCGCTCCAGGCGGTGCGGAAACAATTTTTAGCGCAGCCGAACGTCGCAATGCTCGCGCAGGCAAATCAACTGCCCCAAAATGCGTTGCGATTGCTGCAATAACAATGTCCAGCGAATTTCGTCGGTCGCCTTGATTGGCGAGACCGCTGGCTCCTTCCACGGGCGGGCTGAAACATCCCTCGGCTCGCCCGCTTCTTTTTTTGGACGACGTGAACGAAAGCAAAACCAACCATGAAAGTAGTCATTCTTTGCGGTGGCCTCGGCACGCGGTTGCGTGAGGAGACGGAGTTCCGGCCCAAGCCGATGGTGCCGGTGGGCAACCGTCCGATCCTCTGGCACATCATGAAAACCTACGCCCATTACGGCCACAAGGATTTCATCCTCTGCCTGGGCTACAAGGGCGAGGTCATCAAGGATTATTTTCTCAACTACAAATGGAATACCAGCGACGTGCAGTTCAATCTCGGTGCCACGCCCAAGGTCAGTTACCTGACCAATCACAATGAGGAAGACTGGAGCGTGACGATGGTGGACACCGGCGCGGAAACCATGACGGGCGGCCGGATCAAGCGCGTGTTGCCGTACATTGACTCGGATACTTTTCTCGCCACCTACGGCGACGGTGTCACCGACAGCAACATCAACGCCGCCATCGAATTTCATAAACAACACGGCAAGCTCGCCACCCTGACCGCCGTGCAATTGGCGGCGCGCTTTGGCGATGTGGTGGTGGACGGCACGCGCGTCGCCGCGTTCAAGGAAAAAACCAAGGATTACAGCCAGTTCATCAACGGCGGCTTTTTCGTTTTCAACAAACGCATCGGGGAATATTTGACCGATGATTCAACCGTGCTGGAGCAGGAACCCCTGACGCGTCTCGCGGCGGAAGGCCAGGTTCATGCCTATCAACACACGGGTTTCTGGCAGTGCATGGACACGTACCGGGAACAGCAACTGCTGGACAAGATGTACACCACGGGCAATGCGCCCTGGAAAACCTGGTAAGCAATTATGTTCGCCAACGCCTACACAAACAAAACGGTCTGGGTTTCCGGTCACACCGGTTTCAAGGGAACCTGGCTCACGGAATGGCTCCTCTCGCTCGGCGCCAAAGTCCACGGCTTCTCGCTGCCGCCGCCGACCAACCCCTCGATGTTCGACCAGCTCGGCCTCGCCGACAAAATGGAACACGAGATCGGCGATGTCCGTGATCTGGCGGCGGTGCGCGATTCGCTGTGGCAGACGCAGCCTGATTTCGTTTTCCACCTCGCCGCCCAACCGCTCGTGCGCGAGGCTTACGCCCATCCTGTCGAAACCTTCGCCACCAACGTGCAGGGGACGGTTCACATTCTCGAAGCGTTGCGCGCGTTGAAAAATCCCTGTGCCGCCGTGTTCGTCACGACCGACAAGTGCTACGAAAACCGCGAGTGGGTTTACGGCTATCGCGAAGAAGATCCGCTCGGCGGCTTTGATCCTTACAGCTCCAGCAAGGCGGCGGCGGAAATCGTCATCCAAGCGTATCGTCGTTCGTTTTTTGAAAAACATCCCGTCCGCATCGCCAGCGCGCGCGCCGGCAACGTCATCGGCGGCGGTGACTGGGCGATGGATCGCATCGTGCCGGACTGCATTCGCAAGCTGAACAACAACCTCGTCATCGAAGTGCGGAATCCCGAAGCCACACGCCCGTGGCAGCATGTGCTCGAACCGCTCAGTGGTTATCTGTGGCTAGCGGCGGTCCTGGCGGGTTACGGCAAGAAGCATTTGAAAAATCCCGAGGCCTGTTCGGCTTTCAACTTCGGTCCCGGCCCGGAAGCGGATCGCTCCGTCGCCGAACTCGTCGAGGAATTTCTCAAGCACCTGCCCGGCCGCTGGGAGGACAAGCGCAATCCTGTCGCCGTTCACGAAGCGCATCTGTTGCAGCTCTGCGCCGACAAAGCGCGCCTGCTGCTCAAGTGGTCGCCGGTCTGGCAGTTCGCCGACGCCGTCGAGCAGACTGCCAACTGGTATCGCATGGCGCGCAAAATCACCGACGCCGGCCAGGTCAACGTTTTCACCCGCGCGCAGATCGAGGCGTTTTGCACCCACGCCCAAAAGAAGCAACTGCTCTGGGCGATGGAAACGGAAATCGCGCCCGAGGAAATCTTGCGCCGCGAGGAAGAACTCAAAGCCTGCGTCGTTTGACCCCGCTTTCAACGTCATGGACACGACCACCCAACTCAAAGCGGAAATCCTCCGCCTCACCCGCGAATACGCGAAGCTCGCCCACCAAGCTCAACGTCCCGGCAACGATGCACAACGCGCGGAAACCACGCCGTTCGTTCCCGGCGAAACCACCGTTCCCTACGCGGGCCGGGTGTTTGACGAGAACGAAGTGGAAGCCGCCGTCAGTTCCACCCTCGATTTCTGGCTGACGCTCGGCAAGGAAGGCGATGCGTTCGAGCGCGAGTTCGCGCAATACCTCGGGGTTAAATCCACCACGCTCGTCAACTCGGGTTCTTCCGCCAACCTGCTCGCCATCGCGGCGCTGACCAGCCCGACGCTGGGAGAACGTCAGCTTCGTCGCGGCGATGAAGTCATCACCGTGGCCGCTGGATTTCCGACCACCGTTGCACCCCTCCTGCAAAATGGTTTGGTGCCCGTGTTCATTGACAACGATGAAGCCACGCTCAACGCGAAGGTGGAGCAGTTGGAAGACGCTTTCGTCCCCGGCAAAACCAAGGCCGTGATGATGGCGCACACTTTGGGAAATCCCTTCGACCTCGCGACCATCACGGAATTTTGCCGCCGCCATAATCTCTGGCTGATCGAGGACAACTGCGACGCGCTCGGCAGCCGCTACGACGGCAAGCTCACCGGCACCTTCGGCGATTTGTCCACGCAATCCTTTTATCCCCCGCACCATCTCACGCTCGGCGAAGGCGGTGCGGTCAGCGTCGTGAACATCGCCGCGCTGCGAAAGCTGGTGGAAAGTTTCCGCGACTGGGGCCGCGACTGCTGGTGCGCCAGCGGCGTGGACAACACCTGTCACAAACGCTGGGGCTGGAAGCTCGGCGAACTGCCGGAAGGCTACGACCACAAATACATTTACTCGCACTTCGGCTACAACTTGAAGCCGCTGGACATCCAGGCCGCCATCGGCCGCGAGCAGTTCAAGAAACTGCCGTCGTTCATCGAAGCCCGCGCCCGCAACTGGGAAACGCTCCGCAGCGGTCTCGCCGGGCTGGAGGAGTTTTTCGATTTCATGCTGCCCACCCACGCGACGGATTGGTCGCCGGAAGGTTTCTCGTGGGACGCCAGCGGCCATCGCACAGATTGTTCGTGGTTTGGTTTCATGATGCTCGTCAAACCCGGCGCGCCGTTCTCGCGCAAGGAATTCGCCGCGCATCTGGACGCCGCGAAAATCGGCAGCCGCATGTTGTTCGGCGGAAACCTGGTTCGCCAGCCGGCGTTCACCGCGCTGCGCCGGCAGAATCCCGACGCCTTCCGCGTCATCGGCGATTTGTCCGGCGCAGATCGCATCATGAAGTCCGCGATTTTCGTCGGGGTTTATCCGGGCCTCTCCGATGAGATGCTCGATTACATCACCGCCACCATCCGCAATTTTTGTGAAACCCGCAGCACCGCCAATCGCCTGGCTGTCGCTGGCGGCATGGTCGCATGATCACAACCGCCCGCCAACGTTCGCCGCTCGCCGCTGATCTGGATCACATCCTGGATCACACGCAGGGTTTGTGGGAAGCGTTGCGCGGGCAGGCAGTTTTCATTACGGGCGGCACGGGTTTTTTTGGCCGTTGGCTGCTGGAAAGTTTTGCCGAAACTAATCATCGTCTGTCGCTCGGCGCGCAAGCCGTGGTGTTGACCCGCAATCCCGAGGGTTTTCGCAGACGAGCTGATCGGCTTGCGAGCGACGAGTTCATTCAACTGGTGAAAGGCGACGTGCAAACTCTCGATGTGGAGATGGTGCAATCACAGCTTGGCTCGGCCGCCCCGGAACACTTCGCGCATTTCATCCACGCCGCTTCGGAAACCACCGAGACCGCCAACCGCCACGATCCAACCCAGGTGCTGGAAACTTCCCTGATCGGCACCCGCCGCGCCTTGGATTTTGCCGCGCGGATGGGTGCGGAAAACTTTTTGCTCACCAGTTCGGGTGCCGTCTATGGCGCGCAACCGCATGATTTGAGTCATGTGCCGGAAAATTATTCCGGCGCACCGGACATCGCTGCCCCGCTCTCCGCTTACGGCGAAGGCAAGCGGGTGGCCGAACTGCTCTGCAACGCGCGCAGCCAGCGCGGCGCGATGAACTGCAAGATCGCCCGCTGTTTCGCGTTCGTCGGCCCGCACCTCGCGTTGGACGCGCATTATGCGATTGGGAATTTCATCCGCGACGCGCTGGCTGGAAAACAAATTCAGGTGAACGGCGACGGCACGCCGGTTCGCTCCTATCTCTACGCCGCCGATCTCGCCATCTGGCTGTGGACGATTCTTCTCAGCCCTGCCGCGTCCGGCACTTACAACGTCGGTTCGGACGAGACTCACTCCATCCGCGAAATCGCCAAATACGTTTCCCAGAACAGTTCCACGCAACCGCCGGTCAAGGTGGTGCAAACGCCCCAGCCCAATTCGCCGGCGACGCGTTACGTGCCGGACATCAGCCGCGCGCGCCGCGAACTGGGGTTGCAAAGCTGGATGCCGCTCGCCGCCGCCATCCGCAAGACTCTCGAATTCCACCAACAACCCACAACCTCTATATGACAAACGATTGGGGCAAACCCCGCTTCATTTTGGAAATGGCCAACAACCACATGGGCGACGTCGAGCACGGCCGCCGCATCATCCGTGAGTTCGCCGAGGTGGCTAAAGATTTCAATTACGAGTTCGCCTTCAAGCTGCAATACCGCGAGCTGGACACGTTCATCCACCCCGACTTCAAGACGCGGATGGATGTGAAGTTCGTGAAACGCTTTTTGGAAACGCGGCTGCGCGAGGAAGATTTTCTCGCGCTCAAGGACGAAATGATCCGCTGCGGTTTCAAGACGATGTGTACGCCGTTCGACGAGCCGTCCGTGGATCTCATCGCCAAACACGGCTACGACTATCTCAAGATCGGCAGTTGCTCGTTTACTGACTGGCCGCTGCTCGAACGCATCTCGGCGACCGATCTGCCCATCGTCGCCTCGGTTGGCGGCGCGTCGTGGGAGGAGATTGACCGCGTCGTCAGCTTCTTCGATCACCGCCAGAAGGCCCTGACGCTGATGCACTGCGTCGCGCAGTATCCGACCGAGACGAAGGATTTGCAGTTGAATCAAATCGAGCTGCTGCGCCAGCGCTATCCGCTGCTGCGCGTGGGTTTTTCCACGCACGAAAATCCCGACGACAACGAAGTCATCCTCGCCGCCATCGGCAAGGGCGCGACGGTGTTTGAACGCCACGTCGCCGTCGCCACGGAAACATATCCGTCCAACGCCTACAGCTCTTCACCCGCGCAGTTTCGGAAATGGCTGGAGTCGGCGCGCAAAGGTTTTGAACTGTGCGGCGTGGCCAACCAGCGCATGGCGGGAACCCCGGCGGAGATTGCCCAGCTCGTGGCCTTGCGGCGCGGGGTTTTTGCCAAGCGCGCCATCCAACCCGGCGAGCAGATCACGGCGGAAGATTATTTCCTCGCCATGCCATCGTGCGAAGGTCAGTTGCTTGCGAACCATCTTTCCAAGTACCGCCACTTCACGGCGACCCAGGCCATCGCTCCCAACGCCCCGATCATGGCACCCGCGCTCAACCAGGTGGATCACCAGTCCGACGTGCGCGGCATTCTTTCAGAAGTGAAAAAGCTGTTGAAGAAAAGCCGTGCCACGTTGCCTTCTTCCCGCAGCGATCTGGAAATCTCCCACCACTACGGCATCGAACGATTCCAGGAGAACGGCGCGGTGCTGTTGAACTTCATCAACCGCGAGTATTGCAAAAAGCTGCTCGTCATGCTCCCCGGCCAGCGCCATCCCGAACACGCGCACAAGCAGAAGGAGGAAACGTTTTACATCGTGTACGGCGACATCACCATCGCGCTCGACGGCGTGGAAAAGGAATACAAGAAGGGCGACATCGTGCTGGTCAATCGCGGCGTGAAGCACAGTTTCTCGACCAAGCACGGCGTCATCTTCGAGGAAATTTCCTCCACGCATTACAAGAACGATTCGTATTACAGCGATCCGGTGGTCATGCAAAATACCAGCCGCAAAACTCTCCTCACTTACTGGATGGATTGACCAATGAGCGATGCTCGAAATAAAAAAACCATCGTCTGGGACTTGGACGATGTGCTGAACAATTTCACCGAGTCGTGGTTGAAACTGGGCTGGCAATCCGAGCATCCCGAATGTCACACCGCCTACGGCCAGCTCCGCTCCAATCCGCCGCTCGTCGAACTCGAAACCACGTCGGCCGAATACCTCGCGTCGCTGGATCGCTTCCGGCTCTCCTCCGTCGCGCAAAATCTCCAGCCCCATCCTGAACTGCTCGACTGGTTCAACCGCCACGGCAGCCAGTTCCGGCACCACGTTCTCACCGCGCGTCCGGTGCAAGCCGTCGCGCCCGGAGCCGCGTGGGTGTTTCAACATTTCGGCAAGTGGGTGCGCGACTTTCATTTCGTTCCGAGCGCGCGGCCCGGCGAATTCCTGCCCGCGTACGAAACCAGCAAGGCGGAAGTGCTGGCACGTTTGGGAACAGTGGATTTTTTTGTGGACGATTCCCCGCAGAATGTGTCCGAGGCCGCCCGGCTCGGCATCGAGAGTTTTATTTTCCCCCAACCGTGGAATCACGCCGATGCCGCCGTGACCGAAATTCTGGCGGAGATTTCTGCCGCCGCCAACCGCAAACCCCAGCTTCAATCCTGACATGAAATTATCCGACTACGTTTTCAAAATGGTGGCCGCGACCGGTGTGAAGCATGTGTTCATGCTGCCCGGCGGTGGTTGCATGCACCTGTGCGATTCGCTCGGCAACAACCGCAATCTCACCTACGTCTGCAACCTGCACGAGCAGGCCAGCGCCATCGCCGCCGATGCCTACGGTCAATACACCAACAACCTCGGCGTCGCGCTGGTCACCACCGGTCCCGGTGGAACCAACACGCTCACCGGTGTCGCCGCCGCGTGGCTCGACTCCACGCCGTGCCTTTTTATTTCCGGCCAGGTGAAACGCCCCGACATGAAAGGCGAGCGCGGCATCCGGCAACTGGGTTTTCAGGAGATTGACATCGTCGGCATGGTCAAGCCCGTGACCAAGTACGCCGTCACCGTGACCGATCCGAAAACCATCCGCTACCATCTCGAAAAAGCTCTGTGGCTTGCGCGCAACGGCCGGCCCGGGCCGGTGTGGATTGATATTCCGCTCGACGTGCAGGCGATGGAAATTTCCCCCGATGAATTGGAAAGTTTCAACCCGTCGGAAATCCCCAACCCCGCGACGGACGACGTCAAAGCCGCCGCCCGCAAGGTGGTGGAACTTTTGAAAAGCGCGGAACGTCCGGTCATCCTGGTCGGCAACGGCATCCGTCTGGATCACGCGATTGAATCCTTCCACGCGCTTCTCGACGTGCTGGAAATCCCCGTCCTCACGACATGGAAGGCGCTGGATTTTATCGCCGACGATCATCCCCTCTACATCGGTCGTCCCGGTTCCGTCGGTCAACGCGGCGCAAATTTCTCCCAGCAAAACGCCGACCTGCTGCTCGTCATCGGCGCACGGTTGGACTTTGGCCAGACCGGTTATGTCCACCGGAACTTTGCGCGCGGCGCGAAGAAAATCATTGTGGACATTGATCCCGCCGAACTCGGCAAGCTCGACATGAACGTGGATTTGCCGGTCGCCGCCCGCGCCGGAACGTTTCTCGAAGCGCTGCACGCTGAACTTTCCAAAACCAAACCCCCCTTCGACTTCTCAAGCTGGCTGGCCCGTTGTCACGAGTGGACGAAAACTTATCCGGTCGTGCTGCCGGAATATCGTGCGATCAAGGACGGTGTCAGCAACTACGTGTTGCTCGATGTGCTTTCCGACTGCATGAGCGCGGACGATCTGCTCGTGCCCGGCAGTTCCGGCGCATGTAGCGAGACGACGATGCAGGCGTTCCGCGTGAAATCCGGCCAGCGCGTGTTCAATTCGGAAGGCCTCGGCCCGATGGGTTTCGGTATCGCGGCCGCCATCGGCGGTTGTCTCGCGAGCGGGAATCGGCGGACGATCTGCCTCGATGGCGACGGCGGTTTCGTGATGAACATCCAGGAACTGGAAGTCGTGCGCCGCCTGAATCTGCCAATCAAATTTTTCGTCCTCGACAACAACGGCTACGGTTCGATCCGCCAGAGCCAGAAGGCATATTTCAACAACCACTACATGGCAAGCGAGCCTTCCAGCGGCTTGACGCTGCCGGATTTCAACCAAGTCGCCACCGCGTTCGGCATTGAAACCTGCGTCATCGAAAACCACGACAATCTGGAAAAATCCGTGCGCGACGTTCTCAGCCACGACCGTCCCGTGGTCTGCGTTGTGAAAATCACGCCTGAACAAACCACCGCGCCGCGCGTGGCTTCGGGCCAGCGCGCCGATGGTTCGATGTACTCGAAGCCGCTGGAAGATTTGTGGCCGTTCATGGAGCGCCAGGAATTCCAGGCCAACATGATCGTCGCGCCCGTGGCGGAGTGAGTCGGTGATGGCGCGCGGGCTTTAGCCCGCTTCACCGCGCATTATGGGAAGGTGCGGGAAATGCCGGGCCTGCTCGAAGTTCGTGAGTTGAAGCGGCGTGAACGCCGCGCACCAACCGGCCAATCCCCAATCGGAAAGTTCTGCCGGGCGTTGCCCAACGCGCAGTCATTTCTGCCGGGCAACTGACGGAGCTTGGTTATTTCCCACAACAAACCGGCGGTTTTTCAAACAACCCCGGCAAATTTCCCTCCCAGTGATCTGCGGGCACAGCCATTGCTTTCTGGAGTCGGCCTGTTGTCGAAATCAACCGTTATGAATTCGTTACCATCGGATGCGGCACTCAAAAAAGAACTGGAAGACTTGCTCGCGGAAAGCCGGGACGCCGCGATCCAGCGCGAATCCTCAGCCTTTGATCGCGCCGCCGGGCCGTTCGCCAAATCACTCGTGCTGTTCGGAGCGGGCGGTCTGGGCCGGAAGACTTTGAAAGGTTTGCGCCAGGCCGGGATCGAACCGCTGGCGTTTGCCGACAACAATTCCAAACAGTGGCATCAACAGATTGACGGTTTGGAAGTCCTGCCTCCCGACGAAGCCGCGCAACGCTACGGCAAGTCCGCCACGTTCGTCGTCACCATCTGGCGCGCGGGCGGCACGCATCGCTTTGACAAAACCCAGGCGCAGTTGCAACAACTCGGCTCCGAGCGCGTGGTGCCGGCGATGGTTTTGTTTTGGAAGTTTGCGGAAACCTTTCTCGATTACTACTGCGTCGGCCTGCCGCATAAAATTCTCGAAGAGTGCGACGCCATCCGGCAGGCATTTTTCTGGTTCGCCGATGAAACGTCCCGGCGCGAATACGTGTCGCAGATCCGCTGGCGGTTGCGGGCGGACTTCGCGGGCCTGGGTTCACCCGACCGGCACGAACACTATTTTCCCGACGACATCTTCTCGCTGAATCGCCACGAAGTCTTCGCCGACTGCGGCGCGTTCGACGGCGACAGCATTGAAGCGTTTGTGCGACGCCAGGGCGGATCATTCAATCAGATCGTCGCGCTGGAACCGGATCCGGTTAATTTTGAAAAGATGACGAATCGCGTGGCGCGTTACTCGGAAGAGGTGCGCCGGAAAATTCGCCTCGAGCAACTGGGCGCGGCGGACTTCCACGGCACGCTGCGTTTCGATGCGGACGGCAGCCTTTCTTCGGCGGCCAATCCGAACGGCGCGCTGCAAATCAATTGCGTCAAATTGGATGAATTGCTCCAGGGAATTGCCCCGACCTATCTCAAGATGGACATCGAAGGCGCCGAGCCGGACGCGCTGCGCGGCGCGGTTCAGACCATCACCCAGGCCGCGCCAGTGTTGGCGATCAGCGCCTACCACAAACCCAATCATCTCTGGCGCATTCCCGAACTCATCAAATCCCTGCGCGCCGACTACCAACTCTATCTGCGGCCGCACAACGAAGAATGTTGGGACACCGTTTGCTACGCGGTTCCCGCCGGTCGCGTCAACGCCTCCAATTAAAATCCCACGCCATGAAATCCACCGAAAAAAAATCCCCGTTCGTTCAACGCGGCTGCGAAGTTTGCGCCGGCAAAACCACTAAGCTCCTCTTCCCCCAACGCTTCGTCACGCTGTCCGAAGGCAGCTTGCTGAACGGCTACGACGTCGTGGCGTGCGACCACTGCGGTTTTTGTTACGCCGACCATCTGCCGGGTCAGGAAGTGTTCGACCGCTACTACCGCGACATGTCGAAGTACGAGCAGCCGATCGGCGAGGTCAAACCTTCGACCTACGACGTGGAACGTTTTCGTACGACCGTGGAAAAAATTCAGGGCTTCCTGCCAAACAAGCAGGCGCGCATCGTGGAAATCGGCTGCGCCACCGGGCTGCTGCTCTCGCAACTGAAACAGGCGGGGTACACCGGAGTGGCCGGACTGGATCCTTCGCCCGCGTGCAGCCGGGTTGCCAATGAGCAGTTCAAAGTTCCCGTCCAATGCGGCGCGCTCTCGGATGATTTGATTCCCAACAGTTCGGTGGACCTGCTGATTTTAATCGGCGTCATGGAACACATCCGTGATCTCGAAGTCGCCCTGAAAAAAATGGTCACCATGCTCGCGCCCGGCGGACAGATGTTCATCACCGTGCCGGACGCCAGCACATACGCGGCGGGCGACGACGCGCCGTATCAGGAGTTCAGCCTCGAACACATCAATTATTTCGGCCCGCAATCGCTGGCCAATCTCATGGCGCGCTACGGCTTTCGCTGCCGGTTCACCGAACAGGCGATGCAACAGTGCAACGTCCGCACGGTGACGCCGGTGGTTCACGCCGCGTTTGAAAAACTTCCCGCCGGCCAAACGCTGCCGTGGGTGAAGGATCTCGACACCAGTCGCGGATTGGAAAAATACGTCGCGCAATCCGGTCACGACAACGACGCCGTGCAACCCATCCTCAACCGCCTCGCCGCGAGCCAGCAGCCGGTGATCGTCTGGGGTGCGGGCAGCCACACGTTGCGGCTGCTGGCCACGAGCCGGTTGGCGGAGGCGAACCTCACCGCGATCGTGGATTCCAATCCGCGCTATCAGGGCAAGCATGTGAACGGCGTGCCGATTTTGAAACCCGACGCCATTCGTGGCACCGACGCGAGCATTTTAATTTCCTCCCGCGTGTTCCAGCAAAACATCCAGGGTCAGATCAAGGACAGCCTTCATCTGGACAACGACGTGGTCACGCTCTATCAACTCGACTGAATCCCGCACCCCATGAATCCTCCGATTGACGGCACGGTTGTCATCTACGGTCCCTTTTTTGCGCGCTCCGGTTTTGGAATCCTCGCCCGGGGTTGGGCGATGGCGCTGCATCAAGCGGGCGTGAAAGTCCGCATCGTGCCGGTAGATTGTGATGATCCGAACGCCGCCGGAAATCTCGACGACTGCGATTTGTATCTCCTGCAATCGCTCAAATTCACGCCGGTAAAAACTCCCGTCACCGCAATCTTCGCCTACGTTCCCACGTATCTCTGGCCCAAGTTGCCGCTGCCCAAACCGTGCCGCCGGATTTTGCTGACCACGTTCGACAGCAGCGCCAACGCCGCCACGCCGCCGTCGCGCGTGACGTTCATCGGCAATCAAATGGATCAAGTGTGGCTCGCGAATCGCACCGAGGAACAGGCGTGGATTCGCGGCGGATTGCAGCCGGAGAAAGTTCATTCCTTCAACTGGCCGCATGAGTGGATTGACAACGCGCAGCTTGGCGCGCCGGTGGTTCGGAAACGTTCATCCGGCGAACCCTTTCGCTTCCTCCACATTTCGCTCTTCCTGCCGCGTCGCCGACTGGACGTTTTGATCCGCGCTTTCTTTGAAGAATTCAAAAAAGAAAACGAAGCCGAGCTGGTGCTGAAGATGAGTTATCCCACCTGGCATCCGGTGCCGGGGAAACCCAAGAAAGATTTGCACGCGCTCATCGAACGGTGGCAACAAGCGACCGGCTCCCGCGCGAAGGTGGTCGTGGATGAAACCCTCGGCTCACGGCTGGAACTCGCGCGCTTGATTGACCGCTCCGACGCCTATGTTTCGCCGGACACCACGCACACCGCGCCGGTGACGGAAGCCATCGTCCGGCATCGTCCAACCATCATCACCGACGGCTGGGGCGTGGAGTTGCCGCCGCAGGCGCTGGTGGTGCCGAATCTCGCCGAGCGCGTGGCCATCACGCCGGAGATGGCCGAGTACATGCCGCATCAACGTGGCACGAGCTTTGCCGCGCTGGACGTGGGTTCGATGCGCGCGGCTTTGCGAAAAACCTTTTCGTTGACCCCCGATGAATTGCGCGAGTCCGTCAGCGCCGCCGCTGAGTTCATGCGTGAACGTTACTCGTATGCGGCCACCGCTCCGGCGGCGATTGCGGCAATCAATCAATGTTGGAAAGTAGCGGCAGGCATCCTGCCTGCCGTAGAGCCGGGCTTCCAGCCCGGCGGAAAGAGCGTGGAAAAATCCCGCAGCGTTCCAATCGCGGACACCGCGCCGGGCGGCAAGATGCGGCCCGCTACGGCAGGCGGGACGCCTGCCACTACAACCACCAAACCACTCAATCTCAACTGGAGCGGGCTGCAATTGTTCCATGGAAAAATCCCCGCCACCAACCGCGAGATCTGTCTCGAACTGCTTCGTCGGGGTCATCACCTTTCCCTCACGCCGGGCAACGGGCCGTTTCACATCGAAGAGTTCGATCTGAACGCTTCACCGAAATACCAGCAGCTCGCATGCAGGTTTCACGCGTCGCTGCCTGCCCGCGCCGACTTCTGCATTTCCTCGCGCTGGCATCCGGTGTTCAACGAGCTGCCGGGCGCGCGGCAGATTTTGGCCAGCACCTGGTGGCACGGCGCGATTCCCAACGACTGGGTGCGTCCCATTGCCGAGTCAGTCCGCGAAGTCTGGGTGCCGAGCCGGTGCGTGCGCGATAATTTTCTCCGCAGCGGCGTCGCTGCCGAACAATTGCAGGTGATTCCGCCCGGCGTGGATCCGGATTTATTTCACCCCGGCGTCACGCCGTTTGCGTTGCAAACCAAGAAGCGTTTCAAGTTTCTTTTCGTCGGCGAAACCACGCAGCGCAAGGGGTTCGACCTCGTGCTGAAAGCGTATCTCAAGTTGTTTACCCGTCGCGATGATGTCTGCCTCGTGATCAAGGACATGAACTGCGAAGATTATTACGCGCGGCTCGTGGCCCAGGCGGCGGTG
This sequence comes from Verrucomicrobiota bacterium, assembly GCA_043781315.1. Lineage (GTDB taxonomy): Bacteria > Verrucomicrobiota > Verrucomicrobiia > Limisphaerales > CAIQOK01 > CAIQOK01. Next base: position 24,399 of record JAYWBR010000367.1, read on the forward strand.
CAACAATGCCAGGCCAATCCGAACGCGCCCGAGATTAAATACCTCCCCGCCATGTTGTCCGAGGAAAACCTCGCCGCGCTCTACGCCGCCTGCGACTGCTTCGTGCAGCCGCATCGCGCCGCGAGTTCCGGCACGGCGGCGTTGGAGGCGATGGCCTGCGGTCTGCCGGTCATCACCTCGGCCTTCGGTGGCGTACTTGATTTTTGCAACGCGGAAACCGCGTTGCTGGTGCCGACCCGCGAAGTCCGCCAACGCCGGGGGCAAGTCGGGCATTGGAAGGTGAGCGGCGAACAGGTTCACGCGGAACCGGATCACGCGGCGCTGCTGGAACGCATGGAACACGTCTTCAAGAATTTCTCCGCGACGAAGGCGCAGACCCAACTGGCCAGTGAACATGTCCGCAATCATTTCACCTGGGCCAGAACGGTGGATCGCGTCGAGGAACGTCTGCAAGCGCTGGTCGCCGCACCGGAAATAAATCGCCCCGTCGCGACTTCGAAGCCTGCTCCCGCAAAAACCGACGTCCAAGCCGGCGGCCCGACCGTGGTCATCTTCGCGCCGTTTTACAATCGCAGCGGTTACGGCGTCGCCGCTCGCTCGCTCGCCGTGACGTTGTCGGGCGCGGGTTTGAAACTCAAGACCGTGCCGGTGGACAACGTCGAGGAAGGCATTGACGACTGCGACATGACTTGGTTGAAGTCGCTCGAAAAAACGCCGGTCACAAATCCGGTCGTCGCCATCTTTTTCCATGTGCCGGGGCCGCATTGGTTGAAGGTGCAACTGCCGCCGCACAGTCTCCGCGTCATGTTCACCACGTTCGACAGCAGCGCGCAGGGCAATCTGCCGCCGCCGGACTGGATCGCCGTCTGCAAACAGATGGATCAGCTTTGGTTGATGACGGAGCAGGAAGCAGCGGTGTTCGCCCGCGCCGGCGTGCCGCGTTCCCAGATCCACCTCGTCAAATCCCCGCATCCGTGGATCAACAACGCTTCGCTGCCCCTGCCGCAGTCCACGGTGAAATCAGCCGCGAAAAAATTCCGCTTTCTCTGCGTTTCGATGTTCCTGCCGCGCCGCCGTTGGGACACGTTGATCGAGGCGTTTCTCACGGAGTTCAAGCACACGCCGGACGCCGAGCTGTGTCTCAAGGTAAATTATCCGTCGTGGCATCCCGTGCCCGACCAACCTCAGCGCGACTTGCGGCAGCTCATTGAAACCTTGCGCGCGAAAATAGGTTCGACGGCGGAAATCATTCTCGATGAATCTCTCGACACGCGGCAGGGCATCTGCCGGTTGATGGACAGTTGCGACGCTTACGTTTCCACGGACACCAGCATCACCGCGCCGGTCGGTGAAGCGTTCGTGCGGAAAAAAATCGCCATCATTCCCGACGGCTACGGCATCGCGCTGCCGTACTGCGAAGGCGCGCTCATCATTCCCACCGATCCCAAGCTGACGCAGCCGATGACTGAAGCGATGCTCGCGTATCAGCCGCATCATCGCGGCAAACAGATGCCGCTGCTGCGGGTGGAAGACGTGCGACAAACGTTGCGTGCTGCTTATGAATTGCCCGAAGTCGAACGTCTCCAGAAGGGGCAACAAGCCAGCCTCGTGATGGAATGGCTCTACGGCCCGACCAGTGTGTTGCCAGGTTTCGTCAACGCCATCAACGCCGGTTTGAGCGCAAAACTTTCCGCACCTCCGACCGCCCCCGCGCCGGTTCTCCAGCCGGGGTCGCGAATCAAAGCCAGTTGGGAAGGTTCGTTTCTCGACTTCGGCAGCCTCTCGCATGTCAACCGCGAACTGACCCGCGCCCTCGCCGACTCCGCTCACGTTCGTTTGCAATGCGTGAATTCACCCGCGCCGCAAAAAAATGCGGTCACGCCCAAGGGTTTGAAAAAGTTTGCCAGCACGCTCGCCAAAAAAACCTCGACCGATGCGCACGTCACCATTCGCCACGCCTGGCCACCGAACTGGCAACGCCCCGCGCAGGGAAAGCTTGTAGTCATCCAGCCGTGGGAATTCGGTTCGCTGCCGCAGGCCTGGGTTGACGAGGCGGCGAACGTGGATGAATTCTGGGTGCCGTCGAATTATGTCCGCGAGGTTTACACCAGCTCCGGCATCGCCGCCGACAAGGTGCAGGTCGTGCCCAATGGCATTGATCCCGAACGCTTCCGGCCCGACGTGACGCCGCGCCAACTGACGACGGAAAAATCCTTCAAGTTCCTGTTCGTCGGCGGCACGATTCCGCGCAAAGGCACGGACGTTTTGCTCGACGCATTTCTAAAAACCTTCACGGCGGCGGACGATGTCGCGCTCATCATCAAGGATTTTGGCGGCAGCACGTTTTACAAAGGCCAGACCTTTGGCGAACGCATCGCGGAATTTCAGCGCCGCCCGAACGCGCCCGAGATCATCCATCTCGACACCGAACTCGCGCCCGAAGAACTCCCCGGACTTTACGCCGCGTGCGATTGCCTCGTGCATCCGTATCGCGGCGAGGGTTTCGGCTTGCCCGTGCTCGAAGCGATGGCGTGCAACCTCCCGGTCATCGTCACGGGCGGCGGCGCAACGGATGATTTTGCGACGGACGAATTTGCTTTCCGCATTCCGTCGAAGCGTCGCGCCTTGGGTCAGGAAATCAGCGGCATAAAACTCGTCGGCGAAGCGTGGCTGCTGGAACCTGATGTCAACGCTCTCGCTGCCCAAATGAAATGGGTGATTGCCCATCGTGAAGCTGCCCGCGCCAAAGGACAGCAGGCGGGCGCACACGTCCGCGCCAACTGGACCTGGAAAAATGCCGCGCAGATTGCGGCGACACGTCTGCAACACCTCACCAACATGAGCCGCACAACCACCCCGACCCCGAAGCCGCCGGTTCAAATCACCGCCGCGCCTGTTGCCCAACTGGGTTCGCTCAAAGCCGCGCGCGCGGCTTTCACGCAAAGGGATTTCCCAAAAGCGTGGCTTGAAACTCTCGCTGCGTTGAACCAGCGCCCGTTCCATCCCGAGGCGTTTCTGTTGCTCGCTGAAATTGCGCTCCAAGTCGGCGACGGTCGCATCGCCCGCCACTGCGCCGAACGTGCCGGCACGCTTGCGCCCGACTGGGAGCAGCCGAAACAGGTTTTAAGAAAAGCGGAAAGCGGAAAGCGGAAAGCGGAAAACCCAGCGTGGCTCACGTTGCCAGACGCTTTCACGTCTCACGTTTCACGCCTCACGGTTTGCCTCATCACCAGGAACGAGGAGAAATTCCTCGGCCAATGTTTGAAATCCATCCAAGGTCTCGCGCAACAGATCGTCGTCGTGGACACGGGTTCCACGGATCGCACGATTGAAATTGCGAAGGAGTTTGGTGCGGAAGTTTATTCGTCCCCCTGGGCTGATGATTTCAGCGCCGCCCGCAACGCCGCCCTCGAACACGCCACCGGCGACTGGATTCTGATGCTCGATGCGGATGAAGAATTGCCCGCCGCGCAGCACGCGAAGCTGCTGGCCGATTTGAAAAACCCACAGGCCATTGGGTTTCGCCTGCCGCTCGTCAACGTCGGGCAGAACGACGGCCGGAGTTTTGTCCCGCGCCTGTTCCGCAACGCGCCCGGGGTATTTTATTTTGGCCGCATTCACGAACAGGTTTTCCCGAGCCTTGTCGCCCTAGCCAAAACTTGGGCACTCGCCACGAACCTTGGTGCCGCCGAGTTGCTGCACCACGGCTACACGAAGGAACTGATTCAGGATCGAAACAAGATCGAACGCAACCTGCGCCTGCTGCGTCTGGCCGTTGCGGAAAGTCCCGGTGACGCAAACCTCGTCATGAACTTCGGCCTCGAACTCGTGCGCTCCGGCGATCTGGCTGGCGGCGTGGAAAAATATCGCGCGGCGTTTGAACTCATGTCGGCGCAGCCGTCGGCTGAAGTCGTGCCGGAATTGCGGGAAGTTTTGCTGACGCAATTTACCGGGCAGCTTTACAAAATCCGCGAACATGCCGAAGTCGTGCGCGTGCTGAATTCGCCGCTGGCGAAAACCGGCGGCCTGACGGCGTCGCTCCACTTCGCGCTGGGTTTATCGAACTTTGAATTGCAGAACCACGCCGTCGCCGCCGAGCAGATGCGCCAGTGTTTGTTGAAACGCCAACAGCCTGCGCTCTCGCCGATCAACACGGACATCCACACCGCCGCGCCGCAACATTGCCTCGCCTTGAGCCTGGCCCGACAAGGGGATTTTCCGGGAGCCGAAAAGGCGTTTCAATCCGCGCTGACGGAAACCGGTCGCACCGAGGATGTGAAGGTGGACTACGCAAAATTCCTCGCCGGACAGAATCGCGAACTGGAGGCGCTGCATCAGTTGAACGAGATCATCGCGCAGAATGTTCGCCATGTTGGCGCCTGGCGGTTGGGCGGCGAGATCGCTTTGAGCAAGCCGGAGTTTCTGGAATTCGCCCGTGATTGGACGGGCGAAGCCACGCGCAACCTGGCGGAGGACATCGCCATCACCGCGCAACGCGCCGAGGCGTTGATGTTGAGCGGCGACACGAGTTCGGCCCGCGAGCTGTGGGAACGGATTTACACCTGTGACCACGCGCCGCGTTCGCTGGCGGCGCTGATCCTTTGCGAAACTTCGGAATTGCAACTGGCCCATGCGCCGGACGACAACGAACAGGAAACCGCCACGAGCCGGAGCTTCATCGCGTGGTATCAAAAACTTCTTTCCCTGAAATCGCAGACGGCGCTGGGTCGGTTGAACGAGCACAACGAAATGCTGGCCAGCGCGCTGCCCACGGCGGCGGGGATCATCGAGAAGGCGCTGGTGGAAGCGGAGATTTTAGAACCGGCGGGGGCGTGAGCAAGTTGACAAACCGAAGTCAAGAGACGTCTGACACGGGTGGCTCAGACAAACGCCGGGACAAATCCCGCGCCCCATGCATCAGGCGGACGGCGTGCAAAACGTCACCACTGACAGGATAGAAAACCAACAGCTTATTAAACGGGCGCTCGATCTGAATTGAACGGAGGTCTTGCAGGCGAGCGTTTCTGAATCTTCTGCGGCGTCCCAAATCCGGGTCACTGACAAGCTTGTTTAACGATAGATCAAGCGCCCCTTGAAAGCGTCGCGCAACTTCCGGCCCAGCCTCACCAACGTACCAGGCAAATCGGATCGCGTAATCCTGTTTGAAGAACTCAGCCTTTTGAATGGCCAGGCTCATTTC
>JAYWBR010000368.1:0-3716 GCA_043781315.1 Verrucomicrobiota bacterium
ATATTTAGCATGGTTCGTGGTTTCGGATTGAAGCGAGACAGGCGGGACGCGCTGTCCTACGTTATCAGCGTCCATCAGCGAAGATTAGCGGTAAAAGCACCTCGCCCCTTTCATTACGGCAGGAACAAATCGGCGGACACGCTGAAATGTTTTGCCAGTGTGCGGACGTGCGCCAGCGTCAATTGCCGTTCGCCGCGCAGGATCATCGCGCCCAGCGTGCGGTGAACATCGAGCAGCCGCGCCAGGTCCGCCGCGCTCATGTCGTGCGCGTCTAGGAGATGTTGCAAGGCGTCCAGCGCGGTGACTTTGGACGTGGCGAGTTGCGCGTGTTCTTTTTCGTAATCTTCAATCAGGCGGCAGAGCAGGTCAAAGTAGTCCTCTTGATCCGGCGTCAGCTTGTGTCCGGCCATGGCGTCGGTGATTTCGGTGACGTTTTCAAAATCCACCTTGTCATGGAGCGGGCGCGGTGTGAGCGTCCGGCACAGACCGGCGTAGTCTTTGGGCAGGCGGGCAAATTGAATTTTAGCGCGGGTCGTTTTCATAATGTTTCTTTCCAGCGGTCTTTGCTGTATTCGGCGTGCGTCATGAAGCGCAGCGTATAGACGATCTGGCGGTTGAAATGCGCCGCCGCAATCAGGCGGTAATCATTCCGGCGAATGTTAAAAATCAATGCCGTCCGTCCGCTGCGGACTTTCACGGCGTCCGTGTCCGGGTAGCTTCGCCGAACGTCCACCAGTTGTCGCCACGTTGCCGCTTTGACCGTCTGGCGCCAAACTTCCAAATGGCGTGCCGCCGGGGGATGTTCCCGCCCAGCCGCCACGAGAAACGCTTCCAGGATGATGCGCACGCAGACAATTTGTATTCACCCGCCGGGCTTGTCAAACTTGAATCTGCGCCGTCGGACGAACTGGTGTCTGCGCTCTACGGCCTGACCCCGGAAGAAAAAACCCACGGTTGAAACCGCAGGCTATTATTGGTCGCCATTCCGTGGCTGTGATCCGTTCAAATTATCCAGTCGTGCGTGGCTTCGGTTAAGGCGCGGAGAAACATAATTGGAATCATTAACCGTTTTCGCTTATATCGGCCAGTCCAGTAGAATCCATGTGAAGAGCCGGACGCCCAAGACCAGTGCCTTTTCATCGAGATTAAATGTGCTGGTATGCAGCGGGGTAGTTTTTGTCCGGGGTGATTTGACCCCGATCAGCATCATGCACTTGGGCACGGTATAATCCGCAAAGTCCTCGGTGCCCATGCTGGGCCGGCGATTTGTCTCCACGCGATATTTCGCCAACATCAAACGCGAACTGTTCCAGACCAGTCCGGCTTCGCATGCGAGTCAGGCGCTTGCGCCGCGTGAAGTCATTTTTTGTCGCGGATTGTCAATGGCGGATGAACACTGGAATCGGGTATTGCGCGCGAAGTTGGAGCGTATTACTATTTCACCATGAATACGATTTCACTCAAGCTGCCGGACCGCCTGCTTTCCCGGCTGGAAAAAGAAAGCCGCGCGCGCCGGACCACCAAATCCTCGCTGGTGCGGGAATGTCTGGAACGGCAGTTGCCCGAAAAAGCGACGACGGCCGGCCTGCCCAAGCTGCCGCCCGGCGAATCGTTTTATGACAAGGCGCTCCCCATTCTGAAAAAAGCCTGGGCGCGACGCGGACGCGGCGCGCGGGATCTGGCCACCAATCCCAAATACATGGAAGGCTTCGGCAAATGACCGTCCTCGCGGACACCGGCGCGCTCGTGGCGCTGATTGACCCCGACACCCAGGAGCACGACTGGGCGCGGGAACAGGTGCAGGCTCTGCCCCGGCCATTCCTCACGAGCGAACCGGTGTTGACGGAGGCGGCGTTTATCCTCACGCGGGACGGCTTCGATGCGGACGAACTGTTCGCGCTGGCGGACGCCGGCTTGATCGCGGTCGGCATCGAGTTCAACCGCGAGCGCGATCCGTTGCGCAGGCTGATGCTCAAGTATCGCAATGTTCCCATGTCGCTCGCGGACGCGACGCTCGTGCGCTTGAGTGAATTGCATCGCGACTGCCAGGTCTTCACCCTCGACACGGACTTCCGCATCTATCGCCGCCACGGCAACAAGGTCATTCCCGTGCTGATGCCGGAGGAATGAAGCCGCGTTTATCAGCGTCAATCAGCGGTTAAAAGCACCTCACCTCCGCCTTCATCCAATTTCGGCGAGACAAGCCGGCCCTCCCCAGCGGAGAGGGAGAATGATTGACCGCTTTCGTTTATATCGGCCAGTCCAAGAGAATCCGGGTGAAGAGCCGGACGCCCAGGAGCAGCGCCTTTTCATCGAGATTGAATGTGGTGGTATGCAGCGCGGTGATTTTTTTTCCGGGCGATTTGACCCCGATCAGCATCATGCACTTGGGCACGGTATAATCCGCAAAGTCCTCGGCGCCCATGCTGGGCCGGCGATTTGTTTCCACGCGATTTTGTCCCACCAGGCCGCGAGCTGCTTTGAGGCAAGTTTCCGTGACGTGTGGATCATTGATGACACCGCGGAGCAGCCGGTCAAAAACGGGAGCGATCTTGGCGCGAAAAGCGCGGGCGGTTCCCGCACAAAGCCGTTCGATGTTCTGACGGGCATGATCGGACACGGCCTGATCGAAAGACCGGATGGTTCCCTTCAAGACCACGGTGTCCGGAATGATATTCGGCGCTTGTCCGCCCTGAATCATTCCGATGGTCACCACGACCGGATCGCGGGCGTCGGTCTGACGCGGGACAGCCTGATAAATCAAGGTGACCAGTTGCGCCGCCACCGCAATGGGATCAATCGTGTTGTGCGGCCGCGCGCCATGACCGCCTTTGCCGCGCACTTCAATGACGAAGTCCTGGCAGAAGGCCGACTGCGGCCCCGGCGTGATGCTGACGTGACCGACGGGAAGATTCGGATCCACATGAAACGCGAGGATGGCTTGCACGCCTTTGACGGCACCCTGGGCAACCATCTCGCCGGCACCGCAGCCGGTTTCCTCCGCCGGTTGAAAAATGCTTCGCCAGGCCACGCGCAATTTGCCGGCGCGATGAAGCGCCAAAGTGGTTCCGAGCAGAATGGCGGAATGGGCATCATGGCCGCAGGCATGCATCACTCCGTTGTTTTTGGAACGATACAAGATTTGGTTTTCCTCTGCGATCGGCAGGGCGTCAATATCGGCACGCAAGGCAATGACCGGAGCCGGTGCATGGGAGGCGGGCGCGATGTCGGTAATGATGCCGCGTTTTCCAGCGCCCAGCCGATACGGGATTTTGGCGGCGGTGAGTTCTCTGCCCAAATACAAAGTGGTCGCGAGTTCCGCGCCGCTTAACTCGGGATGCTGGTGAAGCCGGCGGCGAACGACAGGCAGCCGTGGCATGATGCGATCAATCTGGGCGGCCACCCGCGACGTTGACGGATTTGAAGGAACGGATGATTTCGTAATCGGATGAGCTTGATTGATGGTTCGGGCTTTGTCCATCGCGCGTTGGTTGCGATGTCGGAACTCCATGAGAATGTCCTCCTCGGCCGGATTGCGGTAGCCATCCGGCTCTCCATGGAGACCTTAACCATGAGCCGGAAAGAACGGAAACGAGTGACGGTCATGGTGGGCGTCACGGAGCAGGAACTGACGCTGGTGCAGGCGGGCGAGTTGATGAGGGTGGGCTACCGCCAGAGCAAGCGCATCTGGAAACGGTAGCAGGCCGATGGGGACG
>JAYWBR010000369.1:0-3712 GCA_043781315.1 Verrucomicrobiota bacterium
GAAATGTCGCAGCGCCTGAACCAGACCTGCCTCTTCGACGAGAAGACGCGCAAGATCACCAACGGCGACGGCAAGGAACTTCCCGCCCTCACCTACGGCACGCTGCCGCAGTCCTAGGCGCAGTTTGTCAACGTAGCGTCAGCCATCCTGGCTGACGTAGAGCCGTGGCTTCCAGCCCGGCGGAAAAAAGCGTCGTCATTGCGAAAGCATTGTAAAACATGAGTGCTCAAGTTATGCGGATGATTTTTCCGGGCGGCAAGATGCCGCCCTCTACGGCCGGCTGCAAGCCTGCCGCCACTTCTCAAGCGGCCTTAAGTCGTCTGCACTGATTCACGAAATGAAACACTGGAGCGCACTGGTCTGGCTGCTGGCGTTCGTTGGCGCGCTGGCATTGCGCTGTCCGAGATTAGCGGACCGCCCGTTGCATGGCGACGAGGCGGTCAACGCCACCAAGCTCGTTGAGCTTTGGGAAACCGGACATTACCAATACGACCCCACGGAATACCACGGCCCGACCCTGCACTATTTCGCGCTGCCGTTTCTGTGGCTGAGTTCCGCAAAAAATTCCGCTGAACTTTCGGAAGCCACGCTCCGCGTCATCACCGTCGCGTTTGGAGTCGGCTTGCTGCTGCTCCTCCTGTTGTTGTCCGACGGACTCGGCCACGCCGCCGTCGCGTGGGCGGCGGTGTTCCTCGCGGTTTCGCCGGCGATGGTTTTTTACAGCCGCTATTTCATCCACGAAATGCCGCTGATCTTCTTCACGCTGCTGACGTTCGCGGCAGGCTGGCGGTACGCGCGCTCCCGGCGGCTGGGTTGGGCGTTGCTGGCGGGCGCGGGACTGGGCCTGATGTGGGCGACGAAAGAAACCTTCGTCCTGTCCGTGGCCGCGGGCGGAATTGTTTTGGCGGTGGAACATTTCTGGAATCGCCGCCGCGAAATTGTTGAGAAAAAAATCCCCCGCTTCAGCCGCGCACATTTTGCGTTTGCGGTGCTTGCGGCGGTGGCGGTGGCGCAACTTTTCTTCAGCTCGTTTCTCACCAACCTCCATGGCCCGGTGGATTCGCTAAAAACTTTCCTGCCGTGGCTGAACCGCGCGGGCGGAGCTTCTCCGCATCTGCATCCGTGGAGTTTTTACTGGGAACGGCTGCTCTGGTTTCACCCCGCCAAAGGCCCGGTGTGGAGCGAGGCGGGGATTTTTATTTTGGCGCTGATCGCCAGTGTCGCCGCCTTTTCCAGCAACCGCCGCGTTGGTTTTCGGCCCCGGCTGGTTCGCCTGCTCACCGGCTACACGTTCACGCTCGCCGCGATTTACAGCGTCATCGCCTACAAGACGCCGTGGTGCCTGCTGAATTTCTGGCTCGGCATGATTCTGCTCGCGGGCGTTGGCGCGGCGACGTTGCTGCGGCTGTGTGGTTCCCGCCCCGCAAAATTTCTCACGCTCACGGTCATCACGTTGGTTGCGGTTCATCTGGCGTGGGAAGCCCGGCGGGCCGCCGTGGATTTCGCCGCCAGTCCGCGCAACCCCTACACCTACTCGCAAACCGCCGAGGGTTGCCGCGAACTGGTTCAACGAATCGAAGCGTTGGCCAACCTCACGGACACCGGCACCGACACGGTCGTAAAGGTGATCGCACCGGAAAGTTACTGGCCGTTGCCCTGGTATCTGCGCGCGTTCAAAAATGTCGGCTGGTGGGAACAAATGCCGCGCGATTCCGCTGCTCCCATCGTCATCGTCTCAGCCAGACTCGGCGCGGCCCTAGATGAAAAATCGAACCACAGTTATTTGATGACGGGTTTGTATGAACTGCGGCCGGGGGTTTTTCTGGAGCTGTATGTCGAGCGCGGACTGTGGGAAAAATTCATCGCCAGTTTGCCGCGCAGTTGAGGGAATTGAATCAAAGCGGAAAGCGGGAAAGCGGAAATAAAAACTCAAGCCCCGGGCGGGATTGGCACGGAGAGGTTGCGGCAGATTGAGCGAGCGAGGTGTTGCTTGATCTCGTTGTGGCGGGGAACGGCTTCCTTGCGTCCCGTCTTCGGATTGCTCCAGATGGAATGATTCCCGCCTTCGCGCACCGGTGCGCAACCGTGTTCCTGAAGGTGGCCGAGCAAAGCCCGGCGTTTCATGCAAGTTGCAGTTCTGCGATTTCCGCCTGGGGATCAAGCCGGAATGCTTCCTCACGCTCCGTTTCCAAAAGAAGTTGGACCGCTTCCGCAAGGTTGGCGAGGCAGGCTTTCTTCGTCTCGCCCTGTCCGTTCGCGCCCGGAACTTCCAGACATGTGGCCCAAAAGCCGCCTTCCTCCGGTTCGCCTTTGTGGATGATGGCCGTGAATTTCTTCATGGCTTGATCCTACTGGAAATGGGCTGCGAGTTCAATCAAACATCTTCCCAGGATTCAAAATCCCCTGTGGATCCAGTGCGCGGCGCAGTTCGCGCATCACCCGCATCTGCGCGTCGCCAGCGAATTTCGGCAGGAAACTTTTCTTCGCCGTGCCGATGCCGTGCTCGCCAGTGATCGTGCCGCCGAGACGAATCGCTTCGGCGAAAATTTCCTTGAAGGCTTCTTCGACGCGATGCATCTCCTCTTTGTTCCGCTCGTCGGTGAGAAAGGTTGGATGCAAATTACCGTCGCCCATGTGGCCGAACGTGCCGATGCGCAACTTGTATTTCTTCGCGACGCCTTCGACGAAGATAATCATCTTAGCCAGTTCGCTGCGCGGCACGGTCACATCTTCGAGAATCGTCGTCGGTGCCACACGGGCCAGTGCCGAGAATGCGCTGCGACGGGCGGTCGCCAGCTTTGTTGCCTCGGCTTCATTTTTGGCCACGCGGATTTCCAGCGCGCCGTTCTTGCGTGCGATGGCTTCCATCTGCGCGGCTTCCTCGGCGACGGCGGCGGGATGACCGTCGGTTTCCATTAGCAACAACGCCTCGCAATCCAGCGGCAGGCCGATCTTCGCGTAAGCCTCGACGCAGCGGATTGTCATGCGATCCAGGAACTCCAGCGTGCAGGGAATGATCTGCGCGGCGATGATGTCCGACACGGTCTGCGCGGCGTGATCCATCTGCGCGAACGTGGCGACGAGCGTTTTCTTGGCGGCGGGTTTCGGAATCAGCTTGAGCAGCACTTTCGTGATGACGCCGAGCGTCCCTTCCGAGCCGATGAACAAATCGCGCAGCGAATAACCGGCCACGTCCTTCACGCACTTGTTGCCCGTCCAGAGAATTTCGCCGTCCGGTAAAACCACTTCCATGCCCATGACGTAATTGCGCGTGACCCCGTATTTCAAGCCGCGCAGGCCGCCGGAATTTTCCGCGACGTTGCCGCCGATGGTCGAGATTTTCATCGAGCCGGGATCGGGCGGATAAAACAAACCCGTCGCGTTCGCCGCTTCGGAAACCGTCTGCGTGATGACGCCGCACTCGACGAGCATCGTGAGGTTCGCGCGATCCAGTTCGAGAATCTTGTCCATCTTCACCAGGCAAAGAACGATGCAATCGTTCACCGGCAAACTTCCACCGCTCAAGCCGGTGCCGGAACCGCGCGTGACGACGGGCGTTTTCGTCAGGTTCGCCAGTTTCAAAATCGCGACGACCTGCTCCGTGGTCGTGGCGAGCACGACGCAGCCGGGCATTTGTTTCAGCGCCGCCGTGCCGTCGAAGGAATAAGGGATCAAGTCCTCTTTTTCCGTCAGGACATTTTGCGTCCCGACG
>JAYWBR010000370.1:0-3693 GCA_043781315.1 Verrucomicrobiota bacterium
GGCAGATTGCGCAGGTGTTGCTGATGCCAGAACATGAACGCCCAGTGCGCCGTCAGCGAGATGCCGCACACGATCATCACCCACACCGTCACGCGCCGCATTTCGCCGCGGAAAAGTTCGCCGACGCCCGGCGTTTTATTTTGCGCACCAGCCCGCGCCGCGTGCCATTCCGCCGGCTCCGGCACCGCGCGGCGAATCCAGAACACCAGCAGAGCGGGCAGCACGCCGACCAGAAACAAATAGCGCGGCGGCGCGCCCGCCATCAAATAGTTTGCCAGACCCGCGCAAAGAATCCCGATGTTCACGCCGGATTGTAGCACGGCGGCCACCCACGGACGCCAATGTTTCGGCCACGTTTCCGCGAGCAGCGACGCGCCCACCGCCCATTCGCCGCCGATGCCAAGCGCGGCGAGAAACCGCAGGATCATCAACTGCCACCAGGTATGCGCAAAGACCGACAAACCAGTGAACGCCGCATACGTCAGCACCGTGAGGCTCAATGTCCGCGCCCGGCCCAAGCGGTCGCCGATGTAACCAAAGAACCCGCCACCCAGCGCCCAGCCGAGCAGAAACGCGGCTTGAATGATGGACGCATATTTTCCCACCTGCGGATCGGTGGTGGTGGCCGCGCCAATCAACTGCGCGACAAACGGCGCGGCGACCAGCGTGTAGAGGTGCATGTCCAGCCCGTCAAACATCCAGCCGAGCCAGGCGGCGATGCCGGATTTCCATTGCTGGCGGGTGAGTGGACGGTTCATGCGTGCCCGGGATTAAAGGGGATTTTTTTGCGAGCGCAAGTCCGGCTTGCCCGACCGCCGTTGAATCAGACGAAAAACCGTCAATGCCGTGGGTGTGCGTCTCGAGGCACAGCGTTGCTCGCGGCTTGCTGGCGTCACCCGGCTCGTCTAGGATTTTGAAATGACCGCAACTGAAACTGCCCCAAAGTCCGCCGCCGGCCCGCCTTCGCAGAGCGAGATCGTCGTCTCCGTGCGCGGACTGACGAAGGTCTTCAAGGATTTTTGGGGCCGCTCCAAGGCGCGCGCCGTGGACAACGTGGACTTCGAGGTGCGGCGCGGCGAAGTGTTCGGCCTGCTCGGACCGAACGGTTCCGGCAAGTCCACCACGGTCAAGCTGCTGCTCGGTCTGCTGTATCCGACCAAGGGACACATCGAGGTCTTCGGCCATTCGCCGCGCCATGTGCAGACCAAGGCGCGCATCGGTTATCTGCCCGAGGAATCCTATCTCTACCGCTACCTCAACTCGCGGGAGACGCTGGATTTTTTCGGCAACCTGTTTCAATTGTCGAAAAGCGACCGCGACAATCGCGCCACCCAGTTGCTCGAAATGGTAGGCCTGAACCAGACGCAGACGCGCGCGGTGGGCGAATTTTCCAAGGGCATGCAGCGCCGCATCGGCCTGGCGCAGGCGCTCATCAACGATCCCGACCTGGTGATTCTCGACGAGCCGACGGCGGGCCTTGATCCCATCGGCTGCCGTGAGGTGAAGGATTTGATTCTCGAACTCGCGCGCCGTGGCAAGACAGTGATCCTGAGCAGCCATTTGTTGTCGGACGTGGAAGATGTCTGCGATCGCGTGGTGATTTATTACGGCGGAAAAATCCAGCAGGCGGGCACGTTGCAGGAATTGCTCGCCAAGCCGGACACGTTGCGCATCACCACGCCGGTGCTGCCGCGTGAAACTTTGGAGCGCGTGTTGGAAATCATCCGCAAAGACATTTCCACCGGCGAAGTGCGCGTGGAAAATCCGACGCAGAACCTGGAGAGCTATTTCCTCGACGTCGTGGCAAAAGCGCGGGCGGCCAACGAAACCAGCGGTGCCCAGTCCGGCGCGCGGGTGGCGGAGTATCTGCGCGCGGGTGCGGGCGAGAAGCCGGCCACGGAAAAGATTCTGGAAAAACTTTCCCTGCCGCCGGCGGCCGCCGTGCCGAAGCCGGAAGTTTCAGCCGCGCCTTCGATGAACGAAACCAAACTCGCGGCGCTGGCCAAACCGGCGGAACCAACCGCCGCTCCCGCCAAACCCGTCGCCGCACCAGCCAAGACAACGGATTTGAAACAGGCGGACGAAAAACTCTCCGCGCTCCTGGGAAAGAAGAAATGAGTTTTAACCGCAAAGAACGCAAAGAGCGCAGAGAAACACCGGCAATGAAAAATCTTTGGGTTCTCTGCGTTCTTTGCGGTTAAAGATTTGTTTTAGGATTTCATGCAACGACTCTTCGCCATCGCCCTGCTGACCTGGAAAGCCGCGTTTCGTTTCCGGCTCTTCCTCGTCATCGCCGTGTTGCTGCTCACGTCGGTGGTCGCGTTGCCGATCCTGATCAAGGACGACGGCACGGCGCGCGGGTTCACGCAGATTTTGCTGACCTACACCTTGAGCACCATCACCGCGCTGCTCGGACTTTCCACGCTCTGGCTTTCGTGCGGCACGCTGGCGCGCGACATCGAGGAATGTCAGATGCAGATGGTGGCCGTGAAACCCATCGCGCGCTGGCAAATCTGGCTCGGCAAATGGCTCGGCATCCTGTCGCTCAACGCCGCCTTGCTCATCCTGTCCGGCGGCAGCGTCTATGCGCTGCTGCAATGGCGCGCCACGAAATTGCCGGCGGCGGAGCAACGGATTTTGCGCAATGAAGTGCTGGTCGCGCGCGGCGGGGCGAAGGAAAAAGACGCGACCGAGGACATTCAAAGTGACGCGGAAAAAATCTTGCAGGAGCGGTTGCGGCAAAATCCCGTGAGCCGCGCCGATCTGCCCGAGGTGCGCAAACAAATCATCGAACAGGTCAAGGCCGCGTATCAGGTCGTGCAGCCCGGCTATCAGCGCGAGTGGAAAATTGACCTCGGCCTGGCCGCCAACTCGGTGCGCGATGAGCCGCTGCGGTTGCGGGTGAAGTTCAACGCGGCGCAGAAAAGCCGGTCGGGGACTTTCATCGGAGTGTGGCGGGCGGGTGTCGAGCAAAAAACCAAACTGTGGCAGAGCGAACCCATGAGCCTGGCTCCGGACACGTTTCACGAATTTGAAATCGCCCCGGGTCTGCTGGATGCAAACGGCGTGCTGACGGTCACGTTCCTCAATCTCCCGGAGAACAACACCGCCCTGCTCTTCCCGCTCGACGAAGGCATGGAGGTCTTGTACCGCCAGGGCGGCTTCGGGCTGAACTTCGCACATGGACTTGGAATTATTTTGTGTTGGATGGCCTTGCTGTCCGCCATCGGCCTGGCGGCGGCGAGTTTCCTGTCGTTCCCGGTCGCGGCGTTTTTCTCGATGGGCATTTTGACGATGGCGTTTTCCACCACCACGCTCAGCAACGTGGTCGAGCAGGGCACGATCATGAGCCGCGACGCGGAATCGGGCACCATCGGCTCGTCCGCCTTGGACGCGGTGATCGTGCCGTTTTTCCGCGCGGCGTTGGAGGTCATCAACCTCGCGCGCAATTTTTCGCCGATTGATTCCCTGAGTTCCGGGCGGAGCATCACCTGGACGGAGCTCGGGCTGGCGTTCAGCCAGATCGTGCTGTTGCTCGGGGGCATCTTTGCCGTCGTCGGCATCTTCGGTTTCAACCGCCGCGAACTGGCGACCGCGCAGGGGACGCAATGAAAAATTCAAAATTAAAAATTGAAAATGAAGCGGGCGCGCGGCGGCGGCGTTTCGTCATTCGTCATTCGTCATTCGTCATTT
>JAYWBR010000371.1:0-11056 GCA_043781315.1 Verrucomicrobiota bacterium
GATCAGTGACAGTGGTGATATGCGTCCCTCCCTTTCGGGTCATAACACCGCCAATTGGGAAACTTACTCCTTTCCCTATCACATCGCAGCCGGTGCAACCGGCCTCAAAGTAGTGCCGCTGTGGGGTCCGAACTCTTCGGTGGCCTATGACAATTTTGGAGTAATTGTGCCGCTGTCATCGCCGCTGGCCGCAGCAATCACTTATCCGGCTAATGGGGCCACGGTGAGCACCAACTTCACGATCAATGCCACCGCCACGGTTCTTCCCGGTTCGGTCACCAACGTCTATTTTTACGACGGCGTCGTTCTGCTAGGCAATGATGCCACCGCTCCTTACAGTTACAACTACACGGGTGCCCCACTTGGTGCCCGCGTGCTGAAGGTCGTGGCGAAGGCTGATACCGGAGGCTCGGTCACCTCCGCCGTGGTGAATGTCACGGTCGCTGCCGCCCCGACGTTTACCACCGTTTATGTTGATCCTTCGCAGGGCTGGGTGGGCTACATGAATGTTTCTGAAACTCCGCAAAATCTCGGGGCTTTTGTCTTCGGCAGTCCGTGGGGAACGGGCGACCTCGTTGCCAATTTTTCAGGTTCGGGCGCGTCGTCGGTTCTGACCCTTACTCCGAACAAGATTGGTGATGCGGCCGGTTTCTGGTATGTCACGACCAACAGTCCTTCCGAAGCGAACAAATCCATGGATGCCGTCATGTATGTGCAACCCGCCAGTTCGTTGCCCGGTCAGGTTCTGACCTTTACCGGCACCTGCACCAGCAATAGTCTGGTTGGTCTGGCGAATACGAACCCTGCGGGGAATGGATGGACTTGCGTTGCTTTCATCAAGGACTTTGCTCCCGACTATTCATCGGTCGTCGTCACCAACGTTCCGTTGACCAATAACCAGTCGTTTAGCGTCACCCTGTCGACCATCGCTGACCCGGCGCGTCATGTTCAATACGGATTTGAAACCGTCGGACCTTGTGTCTGGCCCCAGGATCCGGTGTATCCGAATTATGGCAAGGTTGTGATCAAGGCGCTCAATTCCACGAACTTCTTCGTGGACCCGTCAAAAACTTGGAATGGCTACATGAATGTGTTCAACCTGCCTGGCTCCGGCACCTATCCCACAGCCGCGCCGGGAGCCTTCCAGTTCGGCAGTGGCTGGGGCACGACTGATTTGATCGCGGTTTTCTCTGGTTCTGGACTGAACTTGTCCCCGAACACCATTGGCGATCCGAATGCGTATTGGTATACACCCAGTGGCATGCCGGGAGCCACCGGCAACAAAATCATGGATGCGAGCATGTATGTGGAGCTGCCAACCAGCTCGGTGCCTGGACAAAACGTGATCTTCTCCGGGACGGTGCTGTCAAACGCCTTGGTAAGTCTCGCGAATACAAACCCTGCGGGGAATGGATGGACGTGCGTCGCCTTCATCAAGGATTTTGCGCCCGACTTTTCGTCTTTCAATACCGTAACCACTCCGATGACCGTCGGTGCTTTTAGCATCAGCCTTGTGACCGTGAACGACCCGGCTCGTCATGTGCAATACGGCTTTGAGACTGTCGGTCCGGATGTCTGGGTCACGGATCCGGCGCTGGCAGGATATGGCAAGGTGGTGGTCAAGACCCTCGTGTCACCGCCAAAAATCACCCCGAGCGTGACCGGTGGAACACTTAATCTGTCGTTCCCCACCCAAGCCGGTTACGCCTACATAGTTCAATACAAAACCAATCTGATGGACGTATCGTGGAGCACGCTAACCACGACAAATGGAACCGGCTCATCGGCGGTGGTGACCACCTCCGCCAACAATGCGAACCGTTTCTATCGCCTTTCCATCCAATGATGGTAGGTAATCAATGCTGTTGGCATAACATCACATAACAAAATAATGGGCCGGGTCTGCATGGCAAATGCAGGCCCGGCCAGACACAGAAAATGAAAATTCAAAAGCAGGCAACTAGATTGGGTTTCACCTTGATTGAGTTACTCGTGGTCATCGCCATCATCGCCATTCTGGCGGCGATGCTGCTGCCGGCGCTGGCCAAGGCGAAGGACAAGGCCAAGTCGATTGCCTGCGTCAGCAACAACAAGCAAATCGGTCTAGCGATGATGATGTATGTTGGCGACAATAACGACTACTTGCCGCCGTTAAATGACAAGAGTTTCGCCAACCACAGCACCAACTGGTATTTCCGGATATTGGACAAGGGCGGTTATATCACCAGCAGCTCGCAATCAAACAATGTCTGGCATTGCACGGCGGTGAGGGACACGGACATTGACCCCGGCACAGTAGCCTATTACCAATCGCCCTGCGAAGGCTATGGGCCCTTGGAGGATCAGCAAACTTCTGCCAATGGCGTCATTCGTTATAATTTAACCGAAGGCGGCCAATTTCAGGGCCCTCGTAAAATGAACTCGATCAAGCGGTCCAGCCAGATTTGGCTGATTGGAGACGTGGGGCGTCCCGGAAGGGTGGCGAATGGAGTAGGAATAAATTTGCCCGCCGCCAACGCCTTGCCGTCCAGTTATGTGACTGAAATTGCGGTCTTCAAGCCGGTCGTGGGAAGTGGTTGGAGCACGCGGACTCCCAGCAAACAGGCCGGCTGCCGCCATAATGGTCGCGCCAACTTTTCCTCATGCGATGGGCATGTCGAAACGTGGAAATGGTCCGATTTGAGCACCGACAAAGATGATGTCTTTGCCCTCAATTCATTCTGAACAGGTCAATGATTCTCGCCGCAAAGTAAAAATCTCGGGGAAACAATTGTCAGCATTTATGAAAATACAAAATCAGTTTTGGTCAGTGATCGTTGCCAGCCGGACCGCCGTCCTGCTCGCGCTGGGGTTGGGGGGAGTTGCCCTCCGGGCTTTCGCGGGTGTCGAGGAGAAGGCGGACGCGCTGCTGGCGCAGATGACATTGGAGGAAAAAATCGGCCAGATGGTTCAAGTGGACAGCGACGCGCTCAAGGACAAATCGCACATCCAAAAATATTTTCTCGGCTCCGTGCTCAGCGGCGGCGGTTCCGATCCGGCCGACAATTCCCCGCAAGGCTGGCTCAAGCTCGCCGGGGAATGTCAGTCGTGGGCGGTCAAAACCCGTCTTAAAATTCCGCTGCTCTACGGCATTGACGCCGTGCATGGCCACAACAACGTCCTCGGCGCGGTGATTTTCCCCCACAACATCGGCCTCGGTGCCACCCATAATCCCGTCCTGGTGGAACAGGCTGCCCGCGTCACGGCGCAGGAAATCGCCGGCACCGGCATCAACTGGGCCTTCGCGCCGTGCATCGCCGTCGCGCAGGACGCCCGCTGGGGACGCACCTACGAAAGTTTTTCCGATTCGCCCGCGCTGGCCGGCGAACTGGGCGCCGCCGCCGTGCGCGGTTTTCAAGGCGGCCATTTTTCCGAACCCGCCGCCGTGCTGGCCTGCGCCAAACATTTTGTGGGCGACGGCGGCACGCACGACGGCGTGGATCAGGGCAACACCATCGTGGATGAGGCCACGCTGCGAAAAATTCATCTCGCGCCCTATCTGCCGGCGATCCAGAGCGGCGTCGGTTCTGTCATGGTTTCATTCAGCAGTTGGAACGGCGCGAAGATGCACGGCAATAAATATCTGCTCACCGACGTGCTGAAAGGCGAGCTTGGCTTCAAAGGTTTCACCATCTCCGACTGGGCGGCGATTGATCAACTGCCGCACGATTACAAGGGCAGCATTGAAGCCGCCATCAACGCCGGACTCGACATGGCCATGATTCCCAACGGCCCCGGCCAGCCCAACAACTACCTCGATTTCATCACCAAGCTGACGGAGTCGGTCAAGGAAGGCCGCGTGCCCATGACGCGGATTGACGATGCGGTGCGCCGGATTTTACGGGAGAAAATGGAGGCCGGAGTCTTCGCCCAAAGGCCCGTTGACCCCGCGTTGACGGCGGCCATCGGTTCGCCCGCCCACCGGCAGGTGGCCCGCGAATGTGTCCGCCAGTCGCTCGTGCTGCTGAAAAATGAAAAGGCGACGCTGCCGCTGGCAAAAAATCTCAAGCGCATCCAGGTCGTCGGCCACGGTGCGGACGATCTGGGAATCCAGTGCGGCGGCTGGACCATTAGTTGGCAGGGCGCAACTGGAAACGTCACGCCGGGTGGCACCACCATTCTCGAGGCCATTCGTCAGGCGGCCGGGCCGGAGTGTATGGTGAAATTTTCTGCCGACGGTTCCGGCATGGAAACCGCCGACGCGGTCATCGTGGTCGTTGGCGAAATGCCGTATGCGGAAATGAAAGGCGACCGCACCGAGCTTCAACTCTCCGTCGCCGACCAGGCTTTGATCAAGCAGGCCAGACAAAACGGCGCTCCGGTGACGACCATCTTGTTGTCGGGCCGTCCCTTGATTCTGGGCGAGGCGCTCGCGGCCAGCGATGCTTTCGTGGCCGCCTGGCTGCCGGGAACCGAGGGGCGGGGGGTGGCGGATGTTTTGTTCGGTGACTACAAACCCACCGGGAAACTTTCACGGCCGTGGCCGCAGGAAGCGAACACGGCCTCAACTGAAACCAAGCCTGGCACCAGATCAACTTTCCCGTTCGGCTTTGGCCTCTCGTATGAGGAAGGCGGGCGGAATGGTTCCGGCCAAACCAAAACCGCTTTGGCAAAATAAACCAAATCCGGCAGTTGAATTGCCACAAAAAGGCGCAAGAGTCACAAAACAGAGGGAAGGCGTGACTTAAATATGTCGCGAGTGTTTCACTTGGTGGGTGATTGAATTCTTCCCCAGGCAAAGCGGCTTTTCATCAATCACTTTGCGCCTTTTGTGCCTCTTTGTGGCCGATCCAATTGCTGTTTTAGGAAGACCAGCCTGCCCGGGCGCGCACCGCCGCCCGGTTCAGCGCGCGGCGGCTTTGACCGCTGCTTCAAAAACAATCCGCACCGGCACTTTTGCCTTCGCCGCCAGTTTTTTGCACGACTCAAACTCCGGTGCGGCCTGGATGAGCTCGCCGTTGAGCTTGCCGAGCTTCACCGTGACTTTGCCGTAGCGGGTTTTGACTTCGGTGAAATCCCGCTTCAACTTCCGCCGTTCGCTCAACCCGCGGCGCACGCCGAAGGCACTCGTCTCGCGCAACATCATTTCGGTGAATTTATCCGCGTCCGTCTCGGCGCACAGAACCGTCAGCAACACGCCCGGACGATTTTTCTTCATCTGGATCGCCGTGTAAAAAACGTCCAGCGCCCCGGCGGCCAGCGCGGTCTCGACGAAGTGGCCGAGGATTTCCGAATTGATGTCGTCGAGGTTGGTTTCCAAAACCGCCACGCAATCGGTTTCCCAATCGCGGGTTTTCGCGGCGGCGACTTTGGATTTTGGATTTTGGATTTTGGATGCGCTGCCGAGCACGGCGCGCAAAACGTTTGGACGCGTCTGGTTGTCCCGCGTGCCGAGACCGAAGCCGATTTTTTCCGCGACCAATCCGGTCATCGGGCCGAAACTTTCCGCAAACTCCGCGAGCAGCGCCGCGCCAGTCGGCGTGATGAGTTCCTGCGGCTCTTCACACTGGGTGACGCCGACGCCGCGCGCGCCGAGGATGGCGAGCGTGGCCGGCGCGGGAATCGGAAAGCGGCCGTGCTCGCAATCCACCCAGCCGACGCCTTCAATCACGGTCGAGGCCAGCACGCGCGGCTTGCCCAGCAGTTCGAGCGCGATGCACGCGCCGACGATGTCCACGATGGAATCCACCGCGCCGACTTCGTGGAAATGAACTTTCGCCGCCGGCATTCCGTGGATGCGGCCTTCCGCCTCGGCGATGCGCTGAAACACGGCGACGGACTTTTGCTTCACCCACGCCGAGAGCTTGCTTTTGGCAATCAGTTTTTTGATTTCCGCAAAGTTGCGGCTGTCATCGTGCTGAAGATGCTCCTGCTCGGGATCAATGTAATCAACGTGATCGGGGTCGGGCTCGAAATCCAGATCCGGCGGCGGCGGCGGTTCGTGATGATGATGTCCGTGTCCGTGGCTGTGACCGTGGCTGTGCGCATGACCGTGGTCATGGTGCTTGTGGTCATGTCCGTGCCCGTGCCCGTGGTCATGGCCATGCGCCAGATGCACGTCAAACTTCACGCCTTCGATGGACGCCTTGTGCTGGCGGGAAATGTGAAGGTGGTAGCCGTCGAGCTTTAGCTTGGCGAGTTGGTGCGTGAGCTTGTCGGCGTCCACGCCGAGATCCAGCAACGCGCCGATGAACATGTCGCCGCTGATGCCGCTGAAGATGTCGAGATAGAGTGTTTTCATTTTGTTAACCGCAAAGAGCGCAAAGAATTATTTTCCCGCCAGCGCGTTGATCTGGCTGGCCGCGTAACCTGCGCCAAAACCATTGTCAATGTTCACCACCGTTACGCCGCTGCCGCAACTGTTCAACATGCCCAGCAGCGCGGCCAGCCCGCCAAAGCTCGCGCCGTAGCCGATGCTCGTCGGCACGGCGATGACCGGCTTGCTCACGAGTCCCGCGACCACGCTCGGCAGCGCGCCTTCCATGCCGGCCACGACGACCAGCACGTTGGCGCGCTGGATGGTTTCCAGCCGCGCGAGCAGCCGGTGCAGTCCCGCGACGCCGACATCTACGATGCGCTCCACATGGTTGCCCATGATCTCCGCAGTGATGGCCGCCTCTTCGGCGACGGGCAGATCGCTGGTGCCGGCGCAAATGACCGCGATGGTGCCCGGGCGTTTGGGCAGAGGCGTTTTATCAATTGTCAGGCAGCGGGCGAGTTCATGATGGACGGCGCTCTTGAATTTTTTGCGGACGGCTTTGGCATGGTCGGCGGTGACGCGGGTGACGAGCACGCGGGACTCACGTTCAACCAGCTTGGCCGCGATCTGGACGACGTGCTCCGACGTTTTGCCCGCGCCGAAAATCACTTCCGGAAAACCGTTGCGTAGCGCGCGGTGCGTGTCCACCTGCGCGAAGCCGAGGTCGGCGAGCGGCGCGGCCTGGAACGATTGCACTACATGCTCGCGGCTGACGCCGCCGGCGCGGAACTTTTCGAGGAGTTGATGGGCTTCAATAATGGTCACGCGGCCAGCATACGCACTCCCGGGAAGGGGTCACGCAAAAGTTGGTTTGCCGCGGGGAAATTTTTTTTTCAGAACGGAACGGTGCGGCAGCGTTTCCGTGAGACCAGCCCAGCTTAGAGTTTATCGGTTGGCGTGAAGGGCAGGCCGCGTTCGCCGTTGAACAGTTTCTTCAGCCGCCGGTCGCTGGAACTGGTCTTGCGGCGGATGATTTCCGGCGCGACCAGATTGCCCATTTCGCGGCGATGACGCCGACCTTTCAACCAGTCTTCGTAACTGATTGAACCTTCAATCGGGATGCAGGGGACTTTTGGTTTTGAGTTCATCGGCAACTGTGTTTATCAGCCTGACGCACTCGGGCAGGTTACGATATTCTCGCAGGTTCGCAAGCCTCCGGACTTCTTCCCAATCCACCGCGATGTCTCCGCTCAAAATAACGGCGATCAACTTCTTTGCACAATCACGAGCAGCCAGATTTTCTCCAGGATAAACAGAGACGAGCACGCGTTCGACGAGTAAATCTTCCGGCTTCATCACCAGCACGTCGCCGTAGGGCGCTTGCACGCGGCGATACGGCGTGCGGGCAAAACTTTCCGCGACGCCAAGCACGTCCACGAACATGCCAGCGACCTGCCAGTTGCGCGGGCCCCCGGTTGCGCCGAGCAAGCCCATGACTTCCTGCCGCTCGCGAATTGGGAGACTCGCCGAGGTATGGCACAAATCCAAATCGCCGGAGGCATACGCGCCCTCCGTCAAAATCTCGATGGCCGAACCACCGACCACGATTAGCTGCACGCCGCGCTCCAGCCAAAGCGCGCTGCACAGCGAGGCCATCTTCAAACTTTTGATGGTCGGGTCCGGCTCGGACGTGATATCGGCGAGCGCTGATTTGATTTTGGCGGCATCCATTTTTGGCAGCGGCGACTATTTTTTGGATTCGATGACCTGAATCGAATCAGTCAATTGTGCGTCTTTCCCCGAACCCATCGTCCACAGCACTGTGAACCCGGTGACGAACAGCAGCCAAACCACAGCGAACACGAGGATGACGAGATTGGAACGATTCACGCCGGCTCCAAGAACCGCCTGTTCGGGCTTAAGCGGGTTGTAGCGCACACGCACGACCGCCGCCGAGCCTAGTTTCACTTGCAGCGCCTCAGGGGTTGCGCGGGCACTGCTGCCGGTGTAACCAAAGGCAATGCGGTCTCCGGAAAAAGTGCGTCCATCAACGGAATAGTCGTAGGAAACTTTGACCTTCCAGGTCGTGCTGTCACCGCTGGAATCCACGACCAGATTGCAGGCCTTTACCAAGCCGTTGGTTTCGGCCCAGCCTTCGGCAGCCTTGGCTTGATACAGGGAGCGCAGTCCGACCCCGAGGAGCGCAAACCCAACCAGGAAAAAGACGCTGATGAAAAGTGTGAAACCCATGCCGTTGGCTTTCATTCTGTTTGTTCAATTTTTCTGGCGGGCATAATGCGTTTTACAACCGCACCGGAATTTTTTTCTCCGCCAAAAACTGTTTCACCTCGCCGACGGTGTAGGTGCCAAAATGAAAAATGCTCGCGGCGAGAACCGCGTCGGCTTTGCCGGCGAGGAGAACTTCGGCCATGTGTTCGAGTTTGCCCGCGCCGCCGCTGGCCACCACCGGCACGCCCACGGATTCGCTGATGCGCCGTGTGATCACGAGATCAAAACCGGTTTTCATCCCGTCCGCGTCAATGGAGTTCAAGACGATTTCGCCTGCGCCCAGCGCCACCGCCTGCTTCGCCCATTCCACGGCATCGAGGCCAGTCTCCTTGCGGCCGCCGGCGGCGAACACACCCCACTTGTCCGGCGCGATTTTTTTTGCGTCAATCGAGACGACGATGCATTGGCTGCCGAATTTTTCCGCGCCCTGCCGGATGAGTTCGGGGTTGGCGATGGCGCTGGAGTTGATGGAAATTTTGTCCGCTCCGGCGCGCAGCATCGCATACATGTCCTCGACGGACTTGATGCCGCCGCCGACGGTGAGCGGCATGAAACATTGGTCGGCGGTGCGTTCGATCACTTCAACCATCGTGCCGCGACCGTGCGCGGTGGCGGTGATGTCGAAGAAAACCATTTCGTCCGCGCCCTGCTCGTTGTAGCGGAGCGCGAGTTCCACGGGATCACCGACATTTTTCAAGCCGCCCTTTTCGGCCACGCCGAACTGGACGCCGCGCGTGACTTTGCCGTCGTGAACGTCGAGACAGGGAATGACTCGTTTGGCCATCATCGGAGTATTTGAGCTTTTGACCGGCGCGGAAGCAATCTCTTATCGCGGCGGCGCCATTCGGATTTTTTATTTTTCATCCGCCGCCAACTGTGTTCACCTGTGCGCCATGAAAGCAGTCATTCTCGCCGCCGGCAAAGGCACCCGCATGAGGGAACTCACCAACGAATTGCCCAAGCCCATGCTCCCAGTGCAGGGCAAGCCGATCCTTGAACACATCCTCCTGGGCCTGATCGCCTCGGGCATCCATGACATTTTCATCGTCACGGGTTTTCGCGCGGAGGTGATCGAGAATTATTTTGGCGACGGCTCCAAGTGGAAGGTGCGCATCGCCTACGGTCGCCAAGTGGTGCAAGACGGCACCGGCAAGGCGCCTGAACTGGCGAAGGATTTCATCGGCGCGTCTTCCTTTCTGCTCACCTACGGCGACATTCTCGTGAAACCGGAGACGTACCAGCAGATGATCCACCGCTTCAATGAGGGATATTTCTCCGGCCTCGTCACCGTCACCGGCGGCCAGGACGTGACCAAGGGCGGGTTGGATTTCTTTGATGATCAATTCTGTCTCCGGCGGATCGTGGAGAAACCCTCCGTGGAACAAGTGGAGCAGTTGCGTCTCGACGGCTGGCTCAACCCCGGCGACACGGTCTGGTACAACGCGGGCATCTACATCTTCAAAGCCTCGTTGTTCGAGTTCACCGCCAAGCTCCACAAATCCCCGCGCGGGGAATACGAACTGACCGACGCCATCAATGCCCTGCTCGACACCCAGCACAAGATCGCCGGCTTGAAAATCGAGGGCCGCTGGGTGGATGTACGTGATCCCGAAGTGCTGGCGTCATTGGAAGAAGGCGTCTGAGCCGGTTTCAAAAGGGAGCGGCGGGCCTCCGGCCTGCCGTAGAGGGCGGCATCTTACCGTCCGGAAAAACCGTCCGCCTTGCGAGAGTGCTTCGATGTTACCAGGCTTTTCCGTTGGTTGGGCGTTTTTCCGCCGGGCTGGAAGCCGCGGCTCTACGTCAGCCAGGATGGCCGACGCTACAATTCATCCTCGCGTTCGGTGTAAAACAACTGGTGGGCGCGGGGATAATCGGACTCCGGCACGAGGACTTTCGCAAGCCGGTTCAGATCACCGTCGTCGGGCGGCACGGGATCAACAAACTCCTGCGTGGCGGCGATGCCGTGCTTCTCCAGCATGACCACGAGCATCTCCGTGTTGACGACCGGGCCGGTGTAGAAAAGTTTCACGCGGGGAATTTAGCCACAGATGGGCGCGGATGAAACACAGATTCGTCAGGAAAGCATCGTTCCAATTTTGTGGAGCGCGGCTGTGTCGCAGCGACCAGCCGCAGCACGGACGAATGTTGCGCGGGCTGGGTATCTTCGCATCACTCTTTACGCAGCCGCTGCGGCTGATCCCGCCCGGCGCGGGACACAGCCGCGCTCCGGCGGAGCAGGACATCAACGTCAGGGAATGGCCAGGCGGTTCGTGGCAACGCCAGTTTGTTCAAGGGCTTTCTGCAAACTGGCCGTGCTGAACTGCTGCACGCTGGCGTCGTCCATCAAAATGTTTCCCTGATTCTCATGCAGCCCTCGCGTCCAGCCCACGGGTGCGTTGGTGCCGAGCGAATGCAGGCCCGGCGGCAGCGCGACATTTTTTATGGCAAGGTTGCGATCGCCGCCGAGAAACATCGTGGGGTTGGTGTCCACCGCATCCACGCCGATGAAGTAGCTGGTGTTGGTATCGC
>JAYWBR010000372.1:0-11041 GCA_043781315.1 Verrucomicrobiota bacterium
CCTCTCTGTACCAGGCTGTCGATGCCTTTACAGCAGCTATCAGTATGAGTAAGAAACCCGCGGTCGGTCCTCTGGAAGGATACCAGGCCACGGTTGTCGCGCACAAATGCAACGATGCTGTAACGAACAAGACCCGTATCGAACTTACACCGGAAATGTTCGCGCTGTAACAATTCGTCATATAGGCAGTCGGCGACACGCTTCGCGGACTGTCTTCCCTGTCCTAAGACCGCAAAGGATCTCACCACTATGAGCATGGAATTCGATAAGAAAACGCGTCGAGAGTTTATTCGCTCGTCCGTTGCAATTGCGGCCGGTGCAGCCGCTGTCGGCTCGATGCCAACGACGGCGCACGCCATGAGCCGCATTCTCGGCGCTAACGACCGCGTTCGGATCGGGCACATCGGCGTCGGTACGCAGGGTTACGCAGCCCATGTTCGCCTGCTCAACCAGGCGTCGAAAGAGAATAATACCGAACAGATCGCCGCATGCGACCTCTATGGGAGAAGGCTGCGCCGTACCCAGCAGGAACTTAGCCTTAAAGATCCGCAGCTTTACGCGGACTATGCCAAGCTCCTCGACAACAAGGATATTGACGCCGTCGTGATCGCGACTTCGGATAACTGGCACGCTCCGATCACGATCGCCGCAATGGACGCGGGCAAGCATGTCTATTGCGAAAAGCCGATGGGCCACAGCTTCCGGCAGGTCGAGCTGATGATGGCGGCGGAAAAAAAATACAAGGTCGCCGCGCAGATGGGCAACCAGGGTCATTCTGAGGCGAATTATTTTCAGTTCAAGGCGTGGGTGGATGCGAGCATCATCAAGAACGTCACCAAGATCACCGCCTTCATGAACAATTCGCGCCGCTGGCACGGCATGAAGGTGGACGGACTGCTGCCCGAACAGCCCATCCCGGCCACGCTCGACTGGGAAACCTGGCTCACGACCGCGCAGGAGCACAAATACAACCAGGGCTACATCAACGGCGACTGGCGTTCGTGGTTTGATTTTGGCAACGGTGCGCTCGGTGATTGGGGCGCGCACATCTTCGACACCGCGCACGAATTTTTGCACCTCGGTTTGCCGACGGAAGTGGAGCCGACGCTCACGGGCTACAACTCGTTTATTTTTCCGCAAGCCTCGACGCTCGCGTTCCGTTTCCCCGCGCGCGGTGCGATGCCGCCGGTGGAACTCACCTGGTATGACGGCCAGGAAAATTTGCCGCCGTTGCCCGATGACATGGGCGAATCCGTGGTGGACTCGGACATCCCGCCGCCGTCCAAGGGCGCAGGCGTGCCGTCCGGCAAGAAACGTCCGCCGGGCAAAGTCATCTACGGCGAGGGCCTGACCTTCAAGGGCGGTTCGCACGCGTCATCGCTGAAAATCATTCCCGAAGCGAAGGCGAAGGAAATGGAATCCAAATTGCCGCACGTGCCGAAGAGTCCGTCGAATCATTGGGCGAATTTCCTGAAGACGGTCAAGGGCGAGGAGAAATGCCGGTCGTCCTTCGCCGTGGCCGGGCCGTTGTGCCAGACGATGGCGCTCGGTGTGATCGCGCAGCGCGTGAACGCGAAGCTGACGTTCGACCGCGAGACGAAGCAGATCACGAATCACAAGGTCGCCAACGGCCTGCTCGCCGGCGTGCCGCCGCGCAAGGACTGGGAGCAGTATTACAAACTGTGAGGGTGAAGGTCATGGAGGCCGCAAGTCGGTGGTGGCCCAGGCCTCCGGCCTGTTCTTTCCGGCGTCGCGCCGGAAAGCGTCGGGACGCGGCCTCCACGCAAGACGTAGGTGCCGACCTTGCATTCACCTTCCCCGGTTTTCCGCGAGACGCGTAAAACGACCGGCGGGACGCCGGTGCCACCTAAACTCCCCGCGCGCACCGGCCCAACCATTCACCCGGACTCCGTCGCCGTTCAAACTCCCACCAGCGCCGCGCCGATCACGCCGGCGGAATCGCCGAGCTGATGTTGGACGATGGGCGTTTCCAGGCAATCGCTGAACACGCACTTCGCCACTTCAGCAACGCCGTGGGTATAAATTTCCGCGATGTTGGAAACGCCGCCGCCCAGCACCACGATGTCGGGATCCAGCACATCAATCACGTTCGCCAGTCCGCGGCCGAAGTGGCGGAAGAATGTTTGCATGAACTCCCCGGCGCGCGGTTGGGCGGCGCGATACTCTTCCACGATCTGTTTCAGGGATTTTTTTTCACCGAACTTCTCCGCGTAACGCGCTTCGAGTCCGCCGCCGCTGATCAAAGTTTCCATGCAGCCGCGCTGGCCGCAGTAGCAGGCCGGGCCGTTCGGATCAATGGACGTGTGGCCCCACTCGCCGGCGATGGCTTGCGGGCCGGTGATGACTTCGCCCCGATAAACCAGCCCGCCGCCGCAGCCCGTGCCCATGATGACGCCGAAGACCATTTTTTTTCCGCGCCCCGCGCCGTGGAGCGCCTCGGCCAGCGCAAAGCAGTTGGCGTCGTTTTGAATTTCAATTTTGCGGCCGAGCAATTTTTCCAGGTCGGTTTTCAACGGCTGGCCGTTCAGGCAGACCGTGTTGGAATTCTTCAGCAGCCCGGTGCGCGGGGAAATCGCGCCGGGCGTGCCGATGCCGAAGGTGTGTGGCTTTCCCTCAATGTTCGCAGCCAGTTCATCATGCAACGAGTGGATGCGGCGGAGAATGTGTTGATAGCCGTGCTGCTGCTCCGTCGCAATGCGGCGGCGAAAAATTTCCCGGCCGCCGGCGTCCAGCACGATGCCTTCAATTTTGGTTCCGCCCAGATCAACGCCCACGCGAAACGCAGTTTCGGTGGGTAATTTATTTTCGCTGTTTGCCATTCGCCAAGAATAAGAGATTCACTTTGGCAAGGGCAGGTTTTTAATTTCCGCCGATTGAAAATGTGCGCGTCGCCGGAAACTACGGAAGTTCCGCTTTCCATTTGCTTCATCAGGGGTGACATGGTTACTTACGCGACTCATTTAAAAATATGTTTGGGCGCATCAACAAATTGTTCGGGACAAAACCGACGCACGACAGCGTCGCTTTCGAGGTGCCGGCGGCGGTGGCGCCGGACACGTCCGAACGTTCGAGCGGGCCGAAGAATACGGTGATGTATTCCAAGGTCTTCCGCTGGCGGCTGCCCGAGGGCCAGGTGGAAGAGCCGGGGCGCGTGGAAGTGGTCGGCTCGTTCAACGGCTGGCAGACCACCGCGATGAAGCGCGACGCGGTGATGAATGCCTGGCACGTCACGCTGCACGATATTCCCGGCGGCCGCACGCATCACTACATGGTGCTGGTGGACGGCCAGCCGGCGTACGATAAAAACTGCGACGGCCTGTCCAAGCCGGACGGGCCGCAGGAGGAGCGCTTTGCTTTTGCAACCCCGCGCGGACCGAGGGTGTTCATGCTCTTCGCCCAGGCAAAGTAACATCGCCAGATGCGCAGGTGGTGGTGTGATTTGGTAGGGCGGTGCTGCCGCGACGCCCTACCAAACTCAAATGCAGACACAGCCCACGCGAGCTGGCAGTTTACATTGTCTGCGCGAAGTGAAATCATGGCGGACAAAATCACGCCATTTATGAAACGCCGCGACTTCCTCAAAACCTCCCTCATCGCCACCGCCGCCGCCGCCACGCCCGCCATCAGCCGCGCGGCGGAAGATCAACCCGCCGCCCGCGAGTTTTACGAACTGCGCCGCTACCAACTCCGCCAAGGCCCGATGCTCAAGCGGTTCGATAATTTCTATCGCGACGTGGCCGTGCCCGCGTGGAATCGCGCCGGGGTGGATGCCGTCGGGGTTTTTGATCTGATGATCGGCCCGGATCAGCCGACGCGCTACGTGTTGCTGCCGTTCAAATCCTGGGCGGCGATGAACCAGGCGCGGGAAAAATTCGAGGCCGACGACGCGGTGTTAAAATCGGAATTTGCCAACGTGCCGCCGAGCGACCCCGCATTTCTCCGCATGGAAAATTCCCTGCTGCTGGCGTTCACCGGAGTTCCCCGGCTGGAAATTCCCGCGCAGATCGCGGCGAAAAGGTCGCGGATTTTTGAACTGCGCACCTACGAAGCCCACAGTCGGAAGGCGAACCAGAAGAAGGTGGAGATGTTCAACACCGGCGAGATCGAGATTTTTCGCCGCGCGGGCTTGCAGCCGGTGTTCTTTGGCGAAACGCTCGTCGGCACCAAGCTGCCGAGTCTGACTTACCTGCTGGTGTTCGACGACATGGCGGCGCACGACAAAAACTGGTCCGCCTTCGGCGGCGATCCGGCGTGGAAAAAGTTGAGCACCACGCCTGGCTACACCAACGCGGAAATCCTCACCAACATCACGAATGTGTTTCTGCGGCCAACCGGTTGCTCGCAGATTTGAGCGAATCACAAGTGGGTGCGTCTTTGCGTGAAAGTCGTTCGGACGAGAGGGCGGCAAGGTAGGGCGGGTCGGTCCCGCGCGCGCCGCCGCCACGGAGTCAGTTGCCCGGCGCGTACGGAGTGAGGCACCCTACCTGGGAAGTTTCCTCGGCGACTTTCATTAGCCGATTTGGTTGATACTCACGCCAAAATTGCCTCGACGACTTTCCCCGAAACATCCGTCAGCCGGAAGCGGCGGCCCTGGAAGAAAAAGTTCAGCCGCTCGTGGTCCACGCCGAGCAGCTTCAACATCGTCGCGTGGAAATCGTGGACGTGGACGCCGTCCTTCACGAGGTTGTAGCTGAAATCGTCCGTCTCACCATAGACCATCCCCGGCTTCACGCCGCCGCCCGCCATCCAGATGGAAAAGCAGCGCGGATGATGATCGCGCCCGTAATTGTCCGCCGTGAGTTTGCCCTGCGAATACGCCGTGCGACCGAACTCGCCGCCCCACACGACGAGCGTGTCGTCGAGCAGCCCGCGCTGTTTCAAATCAGTGATGAGCGCCGCGCTCGCCTGGTCGGTTTCGCGACATTGGGTCGTGATTCCCTTTGGTAAATCTCCGTGCTGATCCCAGCCCTGATGATAAAGCTGGATGAACTTCACACCTTTCTCCGCCAGCCGCCGTGCCAGCAGACAATTCGCCGCGAACGTTCCCGGTTTTTTTGAGTCCGGCCCGTAGAGTTCAAACGTCTCCGGTTTTTCATCGGACAAATCCATCACGCCCGGCACGCTCGACTGCATCCGATACGCCATTTCATATTGGCCGATGCGCGCGTCCATCTCGGTTTCGCCGAGCCGGTCCGCCGAATGCGCGTGCAGCTCCTTCAAACGATCCAGCATGAGTCGCCGGTTTTCGCCCGCGACGCCATCGGGGTTGTTGAGATACAGCACCGGTTCCTTCCCGCTGCGGAACTGCACGCCCTGATGTTGCGACGGCAAAAAACCGCTGCCCCACAAGCGCGCGTAGAGCGGCTGGTCCACCTTGCCCGGCGTGATCAACACCACGAACGACGGGAGATTTTCGTTGTCGCTGCCGAGGCCGTAATGAATCCACGAGCCGATGCTGGGCCGCCCGGACATCTCCGAGCCGGTCTGGAAAAACGTGATGGCCGGATCGTGATTGATCGCCTCGGTGAACATCGAGCGCACGATGCACAGATCGTCCACGACCTTGGCCGTGTGCGGGAGCAGGTCGGAAACCCACGTTCCGTTTTTGCCGTATTGCTTGAATCCAAACTGTGAACCCGCCAGCGGCAGCGATGATTGATTGCCGGACATGCCCGTAAGCCGCTGGCCCTGCCGCACCGAATCCGGCAACTGCTCGCCGTTGCGCTGATTGAGCAGCGGCTTGTAATCGAACGTCTCCATCTGCGACGGCCCGCCCGCCATGAACAGATAAATCACGCGCCTGGCTTTCGGCGGAAAATGGAACTGGCCGTTCAAGATGCCGTGGTCTCCGGCCGCCGCAAATAAATTTGCCGGCTTCATCAGATTGGCCAGCGCGAGGCCGCCCAGCCCCATGCCGAAACGGTTGAGAAACATCCGCCGTGACAAGCCGGCGGCGGGCAACGGCCCAGTGCAAATTTGTTGGTTCATAATTTTCTGGATGTAGCGGCGGGCATCCTGCCTGCCGGAGAGGGCGGCATTTTGCCGCCCGGAAAGGCGCACAAATTATCAAAGCACCTCGAACTCTTCACGCCCGTTCCGCCGGGCTGGAAGCCCGGCTCTACGGCAGGCAGGATGCCTGCCGCTACATGGAATTGCGCTTTCATCGTTCCATCACAAATTCATCAAAGTTCATGATCGTGTTGACGAGCATCGTCGTCGCGGCGAAATCGGCGCGCGGCAGCGACTCGTCCCGTTTCGATTCTCCGGTCGCGAGCAATTTCTCCGCCTCGCCGGTTTCCTTCGCGTAAAATTCTTTCTGCTCAACGAACAACTGCCGCAATATCTCCGTTTCCTTTTCATCGGGCAACCGTCCCGTCAGTTCTCGGAAGGCTTCTCGGATCTGTGCGTTCTCGTCGCCGGGAAATGTTTTCATCAACCGCTGGCCCAGCACACGCGACGCCTCGACGAATTGCGGGTCGTTCATCAGCACCAATGCCTGCAACGGCGTCGTGGTGGTCTCGCGTTTGGCGGTGCAGACTTCGCGCGACGTGGCGTCGAACGTCTGCAGCGACGGCGGCGGCGACGTGCGCTTCACAAACGTGTAGAGACTGCGGCGATATAATTTGTCGCCCGTGTCCTGCGTGTATTTCGCGCCCGTGCCGGCGGCTTCCCAGAGTCCGGCGGGTTGATACGGTTTCACACTTGGTCCGCCGATGCTGCGGTTCAACAGGCCGCTCGCGGCGAGCGCGCTGTCGCGGATCTGCTCGGCTTGCAGCCGTTGCTTCGGTCCGCGCGCCAGCAGCAGGTTGAACGGATCGCGCTCGACACGTTCGCGGGTTGCTTGCGATGACTGGCGATACGTTGCGGAATTCACGATGAGCCGATGCAGTGCTTTCACGTCCCAGCCGTTGTCCATGCACCAGCCCGCGAGCCATTCGAGCAGCTCGGGATGCGTCGGCAATTTTCCCTGACTGCCAAAATCATCCGGCGTCGCCACGATGCCCCGACCAAAGTGCAGTTTCCAGATGCGGTTCACCACGACACGCGCGGTGAGCGGATTCTGGCGGTCCACCATCCACTCCGCGAGGCCGAGGCGGTTGCGCGGCGCGTTGGTGGGAAATGCCAAAATGCTCGCAGGTGTGTCGCGCTGGACGGGTTCGCCGGGTGAATCGTAGGAACCGCGCTTGAGGACAAAGGTCGGACGCGGCTGCGGCATTTCCTGCATCGTCATGATTTCGGGAATGTCGTTGAGCAGCGCGTTTTCCTGCACGCGAAGTTTTTGCAATTCGGCCTGTGCGGCTTGATATGGCGCGGATTGGCGGGCGAGGAAATAGTTTCGTAGCTGCGACGCCTCGTCGCCGGAAGGTGGCAGCGTCGCCTCGACGCTGTTTGAAACGAGCGACGAGGGCGTCGCGGCCACACTACTGCGACGAGGCGTTGCAGCTACCTCCGCCGCCGTCAGCGCGCCGTCAAACACTTGCAGGTCGTCAATCAAACCGTTCTTGAATCCGCTGTCGCGGAAACGGCCGGCAAGCGTCAGCTCGATTTTGCCAACCTCCATGTCCCCCCATTCCTTGCGATGCACGATGTCCTTGTAGAGATGGTCGCGCACGACCTCGGTTTCGAGCGGGACGCCGTTGAGATAAAGTTGAATGCCCGCCGCGCGGCTGGAGCCGTCGTAAGTCACGGCGATTTGCGACCACTCGTTCGTCGGCAAGGCCTGCTGCGCACGCACGGCGATGGCGTTGCCCGGCCAGAAATGAATCAGCCCGAAGAATGGCCGCCCGTGATCCAGCACGAGTTCGTAGCCACGGCTCCCGGAGTCCGCCCACGCGCGCGAGTGATGCAGCACCACAGCGCGATCCTGCCGCTCCATCGGCTTGAGCCAGAGGCTAAATGAAAATGTGTCGGCGCGCGTGAAGTGTCCCACGCCTTTGCAGACGGCCTGATTATCGCCGCTGAACTGGAGCGCGAAGTTCGTAGCGGCAGGCGTCCCGCCTGCCGTAGAGGGCGGCATCCTGCCGCCCGGATTGTCGCCCGAATTCACCGAGCCGTTTGGTTCGATTACGATCCCCGCATTGCCAGTGTTTTTTCCGCCGGGCTGGAAGCCCGGCTCTACGGCAGGCGGGACGCCTACCGCTACCAGCACCGGCCCGTCTTCCAGCTTTGCGACGTTGGTGGAAAGGCTGTCCGGCGTGGTGTTGCTGACGACGGTGTCGAATGGAAAATACGCCACCGGTTTGGGTGCGGAGATTTTTCCGCCGGCTTTGAGCCACGCCTGAAACGGCTGGTTTGATTCGCGGCGGAGAGTTGCGAGTTGTTTTTCCGCAAGGGCGATTTTGTTCGCGAGCGCGGCGGCCTCGGCGGTTTTTTTTTCCGGCCAGAGCAGCAGCGTGGGCGTCGGGGTGGCGTGCGTGAAGTGCGAGTAAAGGCCCGACTCGTCAATGCTGTTGAAGAATGCGGCGAGCGAATAATAGTCGCGGTGCTTGATCGGATCGTATTTGTGGTCGTGACAGCGCGCGCAGCCGATGGTGAAGCCGAGCATGGCGGTGCCGACGGTGTTCACGCGGTCGGCGGTGTATTCGGCGCGGAACTCCTCGTCAATGCTCCCGCCCTCGTTCGTCTGGCGATGCAGGCGGTTGAAGGCGGTGGCGAGTTTTTGCTCGCGCGGCGCGCCGGGCAGCAGATCGCCCGCGAGCTGCCAGATGAGAAACTGGTCGTAGGGAAGATTTTCGTTGAATGACTTGATGACCCAGTCACGCCACGGCGACAAGTCGCGCTCCATGTCCGACTGATAGCCGTAGGTGTCGGCGAACCGCGCGAGGTCGAGCCAGTCCTGCGCCATGCGTTCGCCATAGGCGGGCGAATTCAAATAACGCTCCACCGCACGCGCGTAGGCGTTCGTCGAAGTGTCGGCAAGAAACGCATCCAGCTCCGTGATCGTCGGCGGCAGGCCGGTGAGATCAAACGCCAGCCGGCGCAACAACACTTCGCGCGACGTTTCGGGCGCGGGTGAAAGTTTTTCCGCGTCAAGTCTGGCCAGCACGAATGCGTCAATGGGATTGCGAATCCAATTATTATGTTCCGGTTGCGGCGGCGAAACTTTGCCGACCGGAATCAGCGACCAGTGCGGCTTGAACTCCGCGCCCTGCGCGACCCAGCGGACGAGCAGATTTTTTTCGGCGGCGGAAAGTTTCAAGTGCGAATCCTCCGGCGGCATCACCTCCTCGGGGTCGGTGGCGAAGATGCGGCGGATGAGTTCGCTGTGGTTCGTGTCGCCGGGCTTCACGACGGCGAAATCATCGTCCAACTCCTTGAACATGCCGTCGTGCTGGTCGAGGCGGAGCTTTTGCTTGCGGGCTTTTTCGTCCGGGCCGTGGCATTTGAAGCAGCGGTCGGAGAGCAGCGGTCGGATTTGAAAATTGTAATCCACGCGCCCGGGCTCGGCGGCGGGCAGGGACGTCAGCAGCCCCAAAATCAATCCGAAGCTGAAAACTTTTCGCAACATGACGGTGACAGCAATGATGCCGGACATCATACAACGCGCCGCCGGAAAATCACGCGCGATTTGTGCAGGGCGTTCCGGGGGCGATTCAAAGTGCGTGCGGCCGTCATGGTGGGAAACCTGCGTGCACTTTACCTCAACAGGAAGAACTAAATCCGCCCCACCACCTCAGATGAAAAATGAATTTACAGAAAAAAAGTTGCTTGGCCTGGAAACGTAAGGGACACCTCGAAATTTGAATGAAACATTGTGCCGACTGCATAATTCCAATTGGGTTTTAGGCTAGCACCAGAGCCATAGGGTCCACCGTTCAAAATATTTGCAGCGCCAATTAAAGAAGGTCCAACTATTAATCCTATAATTGCTGAGATACCCGCAACGGCGAGAGTCTCCAACAAGCTCCACATAAGGCCAGTCGGGTCAGCGCTGTTGGCCGGATCACCTCCACAAAAAAGGTATTTGTGGAAGCTTTGAGGATTGGAATCGCTACCTTTGAACGAATCCCGCTGGTTATACCGGCCATTGAGCGGATTGAGGTAAATCCGCACGGCTTCTTCACAGGGGCTTTTGATGCCGGTGCGTTACTTCACTGTCTGAGAGCCGGTTTGAAAATCCAGGAGCGCGGCTGTGTCGTCCTCGACCAGCCGCAGCAGGCCTCAAATTTTCGACGGGTGGGAGTGTTCGCGACGTGCTGCGGCTGGTCTGCGACACAGCCGCGCTCCTTTTTAAAACACACTCTGAGAATTCGTGGGAGCCGATGTGAGGAGGCTCTAACTTCAAAGAGAGCCGCGCGATTCTAAAAAATATTTAAGACTCCTTACGTCGGCTCCCACCGGAGTTGGAATTTCCAAACAGGCGCTCAGACCTTCCTGCGCCGGAGCGCCACGAGCGCGGCCACGGAGAGCAGCGCGGTGGTGGTGGGTTCCGGCACGGGATTGTAGATCAGAACATCCTGGTAGGAGTGTTGCCGGTCATGGGGCTGGCCCGGTGCCCACAGGTTCAGGATGGAAACATTGTGCGCTCCGTTGTCCGGCGCGAACGTCGCCACCACGCCGCCCAAGGCGCTGTTGGCCTGGAGCACGTAGGGGTTGTTTTCCTGGCCGCTGTACTCGCCCATGAGAAACCAGAGGGCGTTCTGCAGCGTATAGGCATTGGCAAACCCGTGGATCGTGCGGGCACCGGTGGGGGCGTCCGCATAATTGTAAGGCAGATTCCCGGTGGCAAACTGCTGGTAGAGATACGCGACCCCGGCGGGCAGCGGGACGCCGGTGAACATGGTGAGGTTGTTCAACGTGACATCGTAAGTCGTGCCGGGGGTGATGTTCTCGTCGCGCTCGACGCAGAAGGTCTGGAAGGTGCCGGCCTGCACATAGTTCATGGTGAACGGACTGTAGTTGCCCAGCAGCGCCGCCAGGCCCCGGTCGGGCAGGACCGTGAATTCGCCGGCGGCTGCATGGAAAGGTCCGAAGTTGGCGGCCGTGGTGATCTGGTTGGCCGGCAGGGAAGCTGCACCCG
>JAYWBR010000373.1:0-11024 GCA_043781315.1 Verrucomicrobiota bacterium
GAAACCACCCTCGCCATGCTCGAACGGAACGGCGTCAAACTGTCTGGCCAGGAAACCGGCGGA
The DNA here is from genome assembly GCA_043781315.1 of Verrucomicrobiota bacterium. GTDB lineage: Bacteria > Verrucomicrobiota > Verrucomicrobiia > Limisphaerales > CAIQOK01 > CAIQOK01. Next base: position 64 of record JAYWBR010000373.1, read on the forward strand.
CGGGAAAGTCGCACGGTCCGCCTGGACCTGAGTAACGGCAACCTCACGCTCGATTTGCCGGGAAAGACTCCCTACCTGTTATGACCGCCGCCGAAATCATTGCCAAATCCCCGGTCATCCCCGCGCCCTCGCCCTCGGTGGCCCGGCTGCTTGCGCTCCTGAGCCGCGCGGACGCCGACAACGACGAGATGATCAAGGTCGTCAGCCAGGACGGTATCATGAGCGCCAAACTGCTTGGCCTGTGCAACTCGGCCGCGTACGGTTTCGCCGATCCCGTCGGTTCCATTGAGCAGGCCGTGCTCATGCTCGGCCATGCGGAAATTCATCGCCTCGTCATGTCCATCGGTTTCAGCGGCGCGATCAGCCCCGCCATGCACGGTTACGCGATGGCCGAAGGTGAACTCTGGCGGCACTCGCTGCTCACCGCGTACGTCGCCGTCGCGGTCGCGGCCATTGCCCGCAACACGGACATTGATCCGGCCATCGCCTACACCGCCGGCCTCATTCACGACATCGGCAAGACCGTCATCACCCACAGCCTGGACGAGGCGACTCAGAATGCCATGCGCGAGCTGATTGACCGCAAGGAAAGCTCCCTCATCGAAGCCGAACAATTTATCCTCGGCACCGACCACGCGGAAGTCGGCGCGGCGCTGCTGAAAAAATGGAACCTGCCAGAAATCCTCGTCGAGGCCGTCGCCCATCATCACGCGCCCGTGGTGAAACCCAAGCCACAAATCTCCTGCATCGTGCATGTGGCCGACGTGATCGCGCTCGAAGCCGGGCCGGCCCCCGGCTGGGCCAGCTACGCCATGCGCGCCGACGAAGGCGCGATGGACGCCCTCCACCTCGGCGGCGCCGACGTGGAACGGCTCATCATCTCCGGCTACGACGCCATTGAGAAGGTGGAGGAAATCGCCGCCACCGCGTGAACGAAATGAATCACCATTTGAAAACGAGTCGGACGACGGCAAGCGTCATGGACTGCGCCGGCAGAGCGGCAGCGGCGACGGCGCTTTCGGGCGGACGGCGCGGATGCCAAAGTTCGAGGCGGTTGCATCCGTGCGAAAGCGGTGTCGCGCTGCGCTTGCCACCGCCGTCCATGACGCGTTTGGATGGCCGTTTGCCCGCACCAACTTCGGCGCATCATTTCCTCCAACCTCTTTTACCATGAGCGAAAAAATCAAAGTGCTGATCGTGGACGACTCCTCCGTCGTCCGCAAAATGATCTCCGACGCCCTCGCGCACGATCCAGACATCCAGGTCGTCGGCACCGCGCCCGATCCCTACGTGGCGCGGGACAAGATCAAGGAGTTGAACCCGGACGTGATCACGCTCGACATCGAGATGCCGCGCATGGACGGACTGACGTTCCTGAAAATCCTCCAGCAACACCGGCCCATTCCCGTCATCATCATCAGCTCCATCTCGCAGGCCGGCTCCGCCGCCGCGCTGACCGCGCTGCAAAATGGCGCGGTGGAAGTGCTCGCCAAACCGACGAGCGCATTCTCCATCGGCCATCTGGCCGAACAACTGCCGCGCCACATCAAGGCCGCCGCCGCCGCGCGCCTGCGCCGCCGCCCCGCGCCAACGACGGTGGCGCGTGCGTCATCGCCAGCGAAGCTCGGCTGCGCCGCGCTCATCCAGCGCAGCGCCACCAGCAACTTTCATCCGCGCCAGCTCATCGCCATCGGCTCCAGCACCGGGGGCGTGGAAGCCTTGACCGAAGTGCTTACCGCGCTGCCCGCCGGTCTGCCGGGCATCGCGATCACGCAACACATCCCGCCGTACTTCTCGAAAATTTTTGCCGAACGCATCAACAGCCAGTCCGCCATTGAAGTGCGCGAGGCCGCCGAGGGCGATCTGCTCGTGCCCGGCATGGCGCTCGTCGCGCCCGGCGATTATCACATGACGCTCACGTTTGTGGGCAATGGCTTCAAAGTTTCGTTGAATCAAAAACCGCCCGTCCAACATTGCCGGCCCGCCGTGGACGTGATGTTCCGTTCCATTTCTGAAATCACCGGTGCGCGCGTGGTCGCCGCCATCCTCACCGGCATGGGCAGCGACGGCGCGCTGGGCATGAAAGCCCTGAAAGCCGCCGGGGCCAAAACCTTTGCCCAGGACGAAGAATCGTGTGTCGTCTATGGCATGCCCCGCGCCGCCGTGGAACTCGGCGTGGTGGATAAAATCCTGCCGCTCTCAAAAATCCCCGCCGCCCTCATCGAAGCCGCTCAGGCGATGGCGACCGCAACCACTCCTGAACGGCACTTGTCCCCCGCCCACGTATGAATACCTCCACCCTAAACTTCCCGACCGGCGAACACATCATGTTCATCGTCCCGAATGTTTTTGAAACCATGCTGATGCTGCCCGTGACCAGCGAAGACCCCAGCCGGCTGCCGGACGAGCGCGTCAGCGGTTCGCTCGGCATGGTGGGCGAACATGTGGACGGCACGGTTTACCTGCATGTGCCGGAAGCCCTGGCCCGCGCCATCGTGGGCGTGCTTCAACAGTCCGGCTCCGTGCAGAACGTGAGCGACCGTGATGTCCACGATGTCGTCGGCGAACTGACGAATATGATCGGCGGCTCGCTCAAGTCTTTGCTGAATGACGCCGATATAACGTGTGGGATCAGCACGCCGTCAGTGATCCGGGGCGCGTTCACCGTCAAACCGCCGCCGGGCGTGCGGGCGGACAAGTTTTATTTTGAATGTCTCGGCCACCGGTTTGCCGTGGAAGTTCATCTGCAATTCAATTGATAAATCTATGAGCATAAAAATTCTCAGCGTGGATGACAGCAAGACGATCCGCATGATCGTCAAGCGCACCTTCGCGCCCTTCGACGCCACGGTCCTCGAAGCCTGCAACGGCGAAGAGGGTCTCGCCACCGCCGCCGCCGAAAAGCCCGACCTGATCGTGCTGGACATCACCATGCCCGTGATGGACGGCGTGACCATGCTCACCAAGCTCAAGGAGGACGCGGCCTTGAAAGGCATCCCCGTGATCATGCTCACCGCCGAGTCCGGCCGCGAAAACGTGGCCTTCATCGCCAAGCTCGGCGTGCGCGATTACCTCGTGAAGCCGTTCAAAGACGAACAGTTGATTGAGAAAGTCATCCGCGTCATCCCGCTCCAGAAAAAGGCCGCCTGAGTTCTTCGTAAAAAAAATATGCCACCTGTCGCTCCCGCCGACGAACTCGCCAAGTGCTACGGCCTGGAATCCGTCCCCGAAAGCGTGCGCCGTCTCGGCAAGCTGGTCAGCCAGCCCGACGCCTCAACGGAGGATGTCGCCAAGCTCATCAGTTCGGACAAAGGTTTCACCGCCCGCCTCCTGCGGGCCGCGAATCCCCGCGCCGCCAGCGAAGCAGATTATTCCTGCACCACGGTGGAAGAAGCGCTGCAACGCACCGGCATGGGCATCGTCCTGCTCGTGGCGATGTACGATCCCCTGATGGCCGCCGTGCAAAAAACTTTCCAGATCATGCTCGGGGCCGAGCTGAAAATCGAGGCGCGCCCGGTGCCCTTCGAAAACGAACACGTCCTGTGCGAAATCAGTTTCGCCGGGAAAGCCACCGGGACCGCCGCGCTCCGCCTCACCACGCCCACCGCGCTGCAAGTCGCGGCGCGCGTGCTCGGCATGTCGCCCGCCGAACTGGAAGACCCGGCGGTGGTGGATGATGTCATCGGCGAACTGAGCAACATGGTCGTGGGCAATTTCAAATCGAATCTGTGCGACGCCAACCTCAACTGCAAACTGAGTCCGCCGGCGATCACGCGCACGACCCAGTTTGAACTCCGCTCCACCGAGGGCGCCCTGGCCCAACGCATCGGCCTGCGCGCCCCCGACCTCGACCTCTTCGTGGATCTGAACGTCAACCCCTGGTCGGAATAACCGGCGTAGGACGTAGCTTCGGGCGACGTTAGTGGCACAGGCGTCTCGCCTGTGCGTTCCAGTTTGCGGTGGTTCTTTTCAGAAACTCACAGGCAAGATGCCTGTGCCACTAACGCTCCGCTGTGGACGGGGACATCGCCGCGCGCTGTCTCTACCGATGCCCCGACCTGTTCAGGAATTAACTTTTCCCAACCGCCGCGCGGCACCCGTCACCACCAGCGTCACCGTCGTGCCAATCAGCGTGTACCACGGCCACGCGACTTTGCCGCTCCAGAAATAATTGATCGCAAGCATCGTCCCAAGCGCGCTGAACATGCCAATCACGACGGGGGTCGAACGCCCGCGTTTCCCAAACAGTGCCAGCAATAAACCCCCCAGCATCGCCCCGCTCGTCAGGCCACGCAGCGTGAACGCCGCGTTCAACACCGACACCACTTCCCGGCTGACATACGCCACCGCGATCAGCAACGCGGCCCAAAAAACTGTGGAGTATTTGCTGAACTTCAGAAAAAACAGCTCGCTGCGATCCTTCCGCGAAAACCCTTTCACAAAATCCATCGTCGAAACCGAGGCCAGCGACGTGAGCGCGGAACTGACCGATGACATCGCCGCCGACAAAATCGCCACGATCAAAAACCCGCGCAGCACATGCGGCACTTCGGTGAGCATGAAGATGGGGAAAATAAAATCATTCGCCTTGATGCCCGGGCGCGTTTCCGGCAGCGGGATTTGCAGCGTGTGTGCCTGATAGAAAACCCAGAGCAACACACCGCACAGCAGGAAGATCAGAAACAACGGGAAGATGACCACCGCGCTGAGAACGAGTGCCTTCCGTCCATCTGCCACCGTGGCGCACGCCAGCACACGCTGCACGATGAGCTGCTCCGCGCCGTGCGACGACATCACCACGACGGTGCCGCCGATGACGCCCATCCAGATGTTGAACGGCATCCCGAGCGAGAATTGCGGATTGAACCAGTGGAGCTTGCCCGCTGCCGCCGCCTGGCCCATTGCCGCCGTCCAGCCGCCGTCAATCAGCGTCGGCACGTAGAGCAGCGTGAAAATTCCGCCCGCGAGAAAAAGCCCGAACTGCACCGCGTCCGTCCAGATGACCGCCTTCACGCCGCCGATGTAGGTGTAGAGCAGCGAGAGCAGCACAAAGAGCAGGATCGCGCCAAGAATCGGATCGCCGGTGCCGAGGCTCAGGATTTTGTCGCCGAGCAGGAGCTTCACGGGAATGGACGCGACGTACACGCGCACCCCGGCGGCGAGCGTTTCGCTGACGAGAAAAAATCCGCCCGCCGTGCGCCGCGCCGCCGGGCCGAACGCGGTTTCCAGCAGTTGATACGGCGAATAAATTTCTCCCTTGAGATAATGCGGCACCATCACGACCGCGAGAATGATCCGCGCGATGACATAGCCAATGATCATTTGGAGAAACGCCATGTCGCCGCCGTACGCCATTGCCGGCACGCCGATGATGGTGAGCGCGCTCGTCTCCGCCGCGACGATGGACAGGCCGATGCCCCACCACGGAATATTTTTGCTACCGAGAAAATAATCCCGCGTCGTGCGCTGGTCGCGCCCGAACCAGACGCCCAGCCCGATGATGCCGAGCAGATACAAGGCGATCACCCACACGTCGGCTGGCGAAAGATAGTTAGTCATAGGATGACGGAAAGTTAGGGAATGACCGGGGCACTTAAAAGTTAGTTTTTAGTCCGCGCTCATTCTGGGGCGTCATTCACACCCCGGCGCGCACGGAGGGTCGCGCCCTACCACATGAGATGCTTACCTCACCGGACTTTAATCACACCGGGAGTTGTGGCTGCGATGATTTAACCTTTCACATCCGCCCCGACTGCTCCATCCTGCTAGCGTGGCAAATTTAATTGCAATCGTCGGCCGGCCCAATGTCGGCAAGTCCGCGCTATTCAACCGCATCATCCGGAAACGCATCGCCATTGTGCATGACCAGCCGGGCGTCACGCGCGACCGCATCACGGTGGAGGCGGAATGGCACGGCCGGCCGTACACGCTGGTGGACACGGGCGGCATCGGTCTGTTGCGTCGCGAAAAATCCGACGACGTCATCATCAAGGCCGCCGTCGAGCAGGTGGGCATCGCCATTGATGCGGCGGACGTGATCATCCTCGTGGTGAACGTGCAGGAAGGTGTGGTGCCGTTGGATCGTGAAGTGGCGCAGCGTCTGCGCGTGAGCGGCAAGCAGGTGATCGTGGCCGTGAACAAGGTGGACACCAGCCGCGCGGAAGCCGGCGCGGATGAATTTGCGCAACTGGGTTTCGAGAAAATTTTGCCCGTCAGCGCGATTCACGGCGAAGGCATCCAGGAGTTGATGGACTCCGCGTTTGCGCTGCTGCCAAAGGTTCCGGCGTCAGAAGTTCCGGCGGTGAGTCCTGAAATCCCGGACGCCGCCGCCGCCGAGTTCTTGGAACCCGGAGCCGCCGCGCCGGTGCTGGTGCGGCCGCCGCCCGGGCCGTTGAAGCTCGCCATCGTCGGGCGGCCGAACGTCGGCAAATCCTCCATCATCAATGCGCTCACCAACTCCGAGCGCGTCATCGTGAGTCCGATTCCCGGCACCACACGCGATTCGGTGGACGTGCCGTTCACCGTGGAGACGGAAGGGGTCATCCAGAATTACGTGTTGATTGACACCGCCGGAATCCGCAAGCCCAAGCAGGTCGGTGATTCCGTTGAGTTTTACAGCGTGAAGCGCTCGGAGGAATCCATCGCGCGCTGCGACATCTGCGTTTTGGTCTTGGACGCGCAGCACGGCATCATTGAGCAGGATAAAAAGATCGCCGACAAAATCGTCGAGGAACGCCGGGCCTGCATCGTCGTCGTCAACAAATGGGATTTGTTCAACGAAAAAGTCCGCGAAGCGCGCCGGGACGAAATCGTCCGCCGCTCGGAAAAGAAACATCGCGAAGGCAACCCCGATCCGATCACGACGTTGTCAGAGTTCGCCGAATGGGTGCAGGAGAAATTATTTTTCCTCGACTACGCGCCGGTGATTTTCACCTCGGCCAAATCCGGCTATCATCTGGACCGCCTGCTCGAAGCGGTGCGTTACGTGGCCGCGCAGTTGCAACAGAAGATTCCCACTGCGATCCTCAATCGCACCATCAACGACGCTGTGGAACGCCGCCAACCCGTGAGCGATGTCGGCCATCGCCTGAAGTTTTTCTATTCCACGCAGGTGCGGCTGGCTCCGCCCACGTTTCTACTGTTCGTGAATCGGGATGAACTTTTTTCCGACCAATATAAAAAATACCTGAGCGACCAACTACGCGCCGCCTTTGGCTACGAAGGTTGTCCGATTGTCCTCGTCCCCAAGGCGCGGCCGAAAACCATTGAGTCCGTGCGCAAGACGCGGCTGATCACCCGCGCGGTTTCACGGACCGACCGACGCCCCAAATTCAGCGCCCCGGTGCGGCCCGATTCGAGTCCGAAGGCGCGCGGCGACGCCCGGCCCAAGCCGCGTCGCGGTGCCGGCAATCCGCGCACCGGCAAAGGCGGCCACGCCGGCTCCGACCGCAGCGGTGGTTCCCACGCCAAGCGCCGGCGAACCAAGTGATGGATCCGGCTCCGTTGATGCGCCCGGAAAATCGAGGGATTTTCCGGGCGTAATTTTGTCCGCAACCAGCAGCCTGTTTTTACTAAGGAAACTGCGTCGCGGAGGGTTGGAAGGCGGGGAAATTGCCGTCGAAAAGTCATGCTCAAAGCAGGCTGCGCCACCACCGACTTTTGTTTTTTCCCAAGCGAATATCGTTTGCGTAACATTTTTGCAAATTTTTCTTGTTGCCCCAAGTGGTAGTGATAAGGTTTGCCCGTTCCCCAACTAATTGGGGTTCCCGGCTCCCCAGAAGTAGCCGGATAACCAAGAAAAAGCAGATTTTAGCCTGGTCTTTGGGTTCTTTTGCGGCGGATGTTCAGGTCGAAAAAGATTCGAGAAGCGACGGGCGAGGAAGACAAAATATGATAGACGCACGCGAAGATGTTTTAACGTCCGCATCCCGACAACCGCAGCGCCGCCGTTCGGCCCCGGTCGCCACCGGTCGCAGCAACCAAACCAAGGCTGCGAGCAACTCCAAATCCCTCCGCCTCGAACGCGTTTTCAGCGACGCCAAAGTGAAACCATTCGATCAACTCGAATGGGAGCGTCGCACCGCCGAAATCACCGACGACGCCGGCAAGGTCATTTTCAAGCAGGAAAATGTCGAAGTGCCCAAGTCGTGGTCGGTGCTGGCCACCAAGGTCGTGGTCTCGAAATATTTTTACGGCGAGTTGAACACGCCGGAACGTGAAACCTCCGTGCGCCAGCTCATCCACCGCATCTGCCGCACGATGGCCGACTGGGGCGTGAAGGACGGTTACTTCAGCAAGGCCGACGGCGAAATTTTCTTCGACGAGCTGACCTGGCTGTGCGTGAACCAGCATGGCGCGTTCAATTCGCCGGTGTGGTTCAATGTCGGCCTCTTCACCCAGTACGGCATCGGCAAAAATTCCGGCAAGGGCAACTGGTTTATCAACCGCAAGACCAAGGAAGCCGAACGCGCCAAGACCCAGTACGAATATCCGCAAGGCAGCGCGTGCTTCATTCAGTCCGTCGAGGACAACATGGAGAACATCATGCACCTCGCCTACAGCGAAGCCATGTTGTTCAAGTACGGTTCCGGCACCGGCACCGATCTTTCACCGATCCGTTCGAGCAAGGAAAAACTCAGCGGCGGCGGCCGGCCGAGCGGTCCGATGAGCTTTCTGAAAGTCTATGACCAGGTCGCCAACGTCGTGAAGTCCGGCGGCAAGACGCGGCGCGCCGCGAAGATGAACACGCTGCGCGACTGGCACGGCGACATCGAGGAATTCATTGACGCCAAGCAGAAGGAAGAAAAGAAGGCGTGGGCCTTGATCGAGCAGGGTTATGACGGCTCCTACAACGGCGACGCCTATGGCAGCGTGATGTATCAGAATGAAAATCTTTCCGTCCGCGCCAGCGACGAATTCATGCAAGCCGCGAAGGATGGCAAGGAATGGTGGACGCGCACCGTCACCGGCACGAAGCCCCTCCAGAAAAAAGATGCCAGCACGCTGTTGAACAAAATCGCCGAAGGCACCCACATCTGCGGCGACCCCGGCATGCAGTACGACGGCGCGATCCAGAAGTGGCACACCTGCAAAGGCACCGAACCGATCCACTCGACGAACCCGTGCAGCGAATACGTTTTCCTCAACAACACCGCCTGCAATCTCGCGTCGCTGAACCTGATGAAGTTCAAGCGCGACGACAACAAGTTCGACATCGAACGCTTCAAGGCCGCCGTGCGCATCTTTATCACGGCACAGGAAATCCTCGTGGACAACGCAAGTTATCCCACCAAGGAAATCGCCGAGAACTCGCACATCTTCCGCACGCTCGGCCTCGGCTTCGCCAATCTCGGCTCGCTCTGCATGAGCTACGGATTGCCGTACGATTCCGATGAAGGCCGCGCGCTGGCCGGCGCCATCACCGCCATCATGACCGGCCACGCTTACGAACAGTCGGCGGAAATCTCCGCGAAAGTCGGGCCGTTTGCCGGCTACCGCGACGCGCGCTGCTCGGGCGTCATCAAGACCGTGGCCAAGGACAACGTGGAATCCATGCTCGGCGTCATCAAACTCCACCGCGAAGCCGTCGAGACCATCCAGCCCAGCGCGGAATTCAATTATCTCAAAACCGAGGCGCGCCATTGCTGGGATCGCGCCCTGGCCAGCGGTCAGAAGGTCGGCTACCGCAATGCCCAAGTCACCGTCCTCGCGCCCACCGGCACGATTGCCTTCCTCATGGACTGCGACACCACCGGCGTCGAACCCGACATTGCACTCGTAAAATATAAATTACTCGCCGGCGGCGGCATGTTGAAGATCGTCAACCGCGGCGTGCCGGACGCGCTCCGCCGGCTCGGCTACGATGAAGCGGCGAACACGAAGATCATCGCGCACATCGAGAAGTTCGACACGATTGAGGACGTGGAGGACAACGGCCAGATCGTCCGCAGCGGCCTCAAGCCCGAGCACCTCGAAGTGTTCGACTGCGCCTTCAAGCCCGCGCGCGGCACCCGCAGCATCGGCTACCTCGCGCATTTGAAAATGATGGCGGCCGCGCAACCCTTCATCAGCGGCGCGATTTCCAAAACCGTCAACATGCCCGCCAACAGCACCGTGGAAGAAATCCGGCACACCTACGAGGAAGCCTGGAAAATGGGCCTCAAGTGCGTGGCCATTTATCGCGACGGCTCGAAACGCTCCCAGCCGCTCAACACCAAGAAAACCAACGAAGGCGGCGACAAATCCAAAGTCGTAGCGGATGTGCTCTCGCTCGAAAACCGCGCCAAGCAGCTCGAAGCGGAACTCGTCGAGTTACGGCAGGAGGCCGGCAAACCCCTGCGCCGCCGCCTGTCCGACACGCGCTCGGCCGTCACGCACAAGTTCGACATCGCCGGCCACGAAGGCTATCTGACCGTCGGCCTGTTCGACGACAACCAGCCCGGTGAATTGTTCATCACCATGGCCAAGGAAGGTTCAACGATTGGCGGCCTGATGGATAGCATCGGCACCCTGACCAGCATGGCGCTGCAATACGGCGTGCCGCTGGAGGCGCTCGTGAAAAAATTCGCGCACCAGCGATTCGAGCCGTCCGGCTTCACCCGGAATCCCGAGATCCGCAACGCCGCATCCATCACCGACTATGTGTTCCGCTGGCTCGCGCTCCAGTTTGTCGCCGGCTATCGCGAGGCCAACGTCGCCAGCCGCAACCAGCCCGAACTCGCCATGCCCGGCCTGGCGGAGGAAATCAAAAAGCATATCAACCGGCCGGTGCCCGAACTCCCCATCTCGGAAGACAACGACGTGGTGGAAGTGAAGGCGGGCAACGGCAACGGCCGCAGCCATCGGATTCCGACGCTGACCTCGATGATCATCAACCAGCAGGACGCGCCGACGTGTCCGAGCTGCGGCCATGTGGCGGTGCGCAACGGCGCTTGCTACAAGTGCCTCAACTGCGGCGAGAG
>JAYWBR010000374.1:0-3666 GCA_043781315.1 Verrucomicrobiota bacterium
CGGCACGCACGAGCGCTTCATCGGCTTTCTCATCGAGCATTACGCGGGCAACTTCCCGCTCTGGCTCGCGCCGGATCAGGTGCGCGTCATCACGCTCAATGATGATCAGTCATTGATTGACTACGCCAAGCCCATCGTGGCTGAACTGCGCGCGAACATGGTGCGCGTGGACGCGGATTTCAGCGCGACCCCGTTCAAGGCGAAGATTTCCAACGCGGAACAATTGCGCGTCCACACGATGCTGGTCATCGGCGGTCGTGACATGGAAGCGGGCGCGGTGAGCGTGCGTCTCCACCACGGCGGCCCGCAAGGCGCGAAGCCGAAGGCGGAGGTCGTGGCGGATATTCTGGCGAGTATCAAGGAGCGAAGGGCGTGACGGAGCGCGGAGCATCGCTCCGCGTGTTCCAATTTTCGATTCCCCACCCTTCGCCGAAACTGGCGGAGCAATGCTCCGCGCTCCGTTACGGCGGCGGCAATTTCAGTTCGCGCGTTTGCGGATCACGAAAGCGGGCGCTGCTGAACGGCCATGCTTCCGGCGCACGACACAGCTTGGCTTTCACCGGATTATTTTCGATGTAACGAATGGCTTTGAGTTTCTGCGCTTCGTTGCGCATGAAGGTGTCCCAATAATCCAACTGCCAGAAATCACCGGTGCGTCCGAGCAGTTTATTGGCCTTCACCGCCACGATGGATTTCCAGTTTTGGATGATGTCGGACAGCGGCGTGTCGCCAACCTTGATGAGCGCGTGAACGTGGTTGGGCATCACGACCCACGCCAGCAGATCGAAACGCGAACCGTGATGAAAGCGCAGGGCGGTTTCCATCAGCGCGGCGATGCGTGGGTCGCGGAGGAAACAGTCGCCGTGGTTGCGGTCGAGGTAGTCCTCCAGTTTGATGCGTTGTTCGCGCGCGGCGTCCCGACGTGCTTCCACGCGGGTTTTATCATCGAGCGAAGCAATGCTTCGCGCTCCGGCGGCGGTGCGCGGAGCATTGCTCCGCTCGGCGATGTTTAACAGATGCTCCCATTCTCCGCGCCGTGATTCGGGCATGGAGTCCCACAGCCGAAAGGTAATGAACTGGGTCAGCCTCGGCTGGTCGCAATGCGGCAGATAACCGCGCTCATGCCAGCCGCGAAAGCCTTTGGCTTTGGCGGCGGCGGAAAGAGATTCATCCCATTCGTTCTTCCCGGCGACGAGTCGGCGCAGGTGTTCGCGTTTGGATTTGGGCGGCGTTGCCATACGGAGCGCGGAGCATTGCTCCGCGTGAGGGGATTGAATCAAACCGGAACTGGCGAAGCAATGCTTCGCGCTCCACCACGGCGGCCCACAAGGCGCGAAGCCGAAGGCGGAGGTCGTGGCGGATATTTAGGCGAGCATCCAAGAGCGGCGGGCGGGATCTGAAACTAACGCAGGTGCGAAAGCTCCGCGCCCGGCTACAAAGATTGACGCGAGTCGCAGCGGTCAAAGATATTTCGCAAGGATCGGCTGCAAGGCGGCGATGGCTTGCTTCGGCCAGTGTTTGCGCTCGGTCATGATGGCATTCTTCAGCGCGGAGTGGCAGGGCCAGTCTGGGGCGGCGGGAATTTGAGGAATGGTCTTCACGATGATCGCCTTGGCCGTCTCGGCGTTATGCCGGAGGTTCTCAATCACCATTTCCACCGTGACGTGCGCCTCGTCCACTTTCCAGCAATCATAGTCCGTGATCAGCGCGAGCGTGGCGTAGGCGATCTCGGCCTCGCGCGAGCATTTGGCCTCGCCCAGGTTCGTCATGCCGATGACGTCATAACCCAGCTTGTGATTTGTCAGCGATTCGGCGCGCGTGCTGAACTGCGGGCCTTCCATGTTCACGTAGGTGCCGCCGTCATGAATGCGCGCCTTCAACGCGCGGCCATTCTTCAAGAGCAACCGGCGCAACTCCTCGCACACCGGATCGGCGAAGGCGACATGGCCCACGATGCCGCGTCCAAAAAAAGTGTGCTCGCAGTCGCGCTTGGTGCGGTCGAGGAATTGATCCACCAGCACGATGTCGCGCGGCTTGTATTTCGCCTGAAGCGAACCGACGGCGCTGGCGCTGATGATCCAAGCCACGCCGAGTTTTTTCATCGCCCAGATGTTCGCGCGATGATTCAGTTCGCTGGGCAGGATGCGATGGCCGCGGCCGTGGCGCGGGAGAAAGACCACGTCACGACCGGCGAGTTTGCCCGTGAGCAGTTCGTCCGACGGCGCCCCGAACGGCGTTTTGATCTTCACCCATTTTTGGTTGGTGAAGCCTTCGAGGTGATACAGCCCGCTGCCGCCGATGATGCCGATGCGATGGTTAGACATGCGCGGTTTATAGCGGATGAAAGGAGGAAATGAAAATTGAAAAACATCCGTCGGACCATGATGGGCGCATCTTGACACTGCCCCCACCCCTGCTGGCATTGCGGAGCGCCCAACCGTGATCGCCCGCCGGTTTATTTCTTTTTCAACAGATCGCCCAGGCCTTTGCCGAGGCTTTCCGCGGCGGCGCTGTTCGTCTTGCCGGTCAGCCCCTTGACCAGACTGGTCGCGCCCTTGGCAATGTCGCCGGCATTTTCCGAGGCGGCTTTGGCGGCGGCTTTTTCAATGGCGGTCAAAACCACCTTGGTCAGTTCCGCGCTCGTGATGCCATCCGGCCCCTGCCCCAGATTCGAGAGATGAATTTCGGGAAGAGTCACCGCCTGGCTGCCGAGTCCCGTCACGCTGAACGTCAACTTCGCGCCGGTGATGAGGAAGTCGTCCACTTCAAATTTTTTGCCGGGGCCGGCCGCTTTCGCGGCGGGCGTTGCCGGCGCATTGGTGCCGCCGCCGCCAGTGGATTCCTGCACGTTGGCCAGGATTTTTTTCAGGTTGGTTCCGTTGAGACCGGTTTCCAGCGTGATCTCCGGTGCTTCCACGCGAACCGTGCGGATGACAATCTTGTCGGACATCAAGGAGCTGGGCTGCACCACGAGGGTAGCTGAACCAACGCTGATGGCGTGCGGCGTCTTGAAACCTTCCGGGTTGCCAATCACAAGTCCGCCGAACTGGCCGCCGCCCGAGAGCAGCGAGAGGCTGACCTTGCCGAGCTTAACGTCCACCTGGGTCAATTTCGGGCCAACCGTTTCCACGCCCCGCTTCACGATGCCGTCGAGGGAAAGCCCCAGCACCACAAGCCCGACGACCAGCAGGAGAACCCCGACGACCACCACACCGACAATGATTTTCTTCATGGCTTCAATTAACTCGGGCACGGAAATAATTGCGAGCAAATTGCGAGGCTTCGCCCGCCGGTTCAAATGCGTGTGATTGAAAGCGGGCGAGGCAAATTGTGAAAACAGTTCGACGCCAGCGAAGACGTGGTCGGGCGCGACACTCCGTGCGCGCCGGGGCGTTGACTTCGTGGCCGGCGGCGCGCACGGAGTGACGCGCCCTACCGAGGATGTTGCCTCACCCGCTCTGATCACACCCGGTCAAATGGGTGTGATTAAAGTCGGGTGAGGGTATAGCAGGACCAGGACTGACCTGGGCGCGGCTGGCGGCGGGAGCGCCGGCTTGCAGCCGGCTTTGCGGCGAAGCACTACGATTACTGCCCCTTTTCACAAGGGTTCGATCCGCTGCCAACTGCCACGCCCTAAGCCGGTCACAGACCGGCGCTCCGCCAACG
>JAYWBR010000375.1:0-10990 GCA_043781315.1 Verrucomicrobiota bacterium
GTGGGCAGCTACACGATTATTCCGTCCGGCCTGACCAGTGGCAACTATGCCATCGGTTTTGCGAACGGCACGTTGACCATCACGCCGGTGAACCTGACAATCACTGCCAAAAACGCCACGAAGTCGTATGACGGCGTGGCCTTCAGCGGCGGCAACGGTGTGTCTTACGCTGGCTTCGTGAATGGTGAGACGAACACGGTCCTTGGCGGCACGTTGAGCTACGGCGGCACATCGCAGGGCGCGACCAACGTGGGCAGCTATACGATTGTTCCGTCCGGTTTGACGAGCGCCAACTATGCGATCGGCTTTGCGAACGGCACGCTGACGGTGACGGCGCTGGGCGTGACGGTGACGGCGAACGGGCAGACCAAGGTCTATGGGACTGCGGATCCGGCGCTGACCTATCAACACAACCCGGCCTTGGTGGGCGGCGACAGCTTTAGCGGCGCATTAAGTCGCACGGCGGGCGAGAGCGTGGGCAGCCATGCGATCAACCAGGGCAGCTTGAGTTTGAGTGCGAACTATACGCTTACCTATGTGGGTGCCAACCTGACCATCACGCCGGCCAGCCTGACGATCACCGCCAACAACGACACGAAGTCGTATGATGGCGTGGCCTTCAGTGGCGGCAACGGTGTCACCTACGCCGGCTTCGTGAATGGTGAGACCAACACGGTGTTGGGCGGCACGTTGAGCTACGGCGGCACGTCACAGGGCGCGACTAACGTGGGCAGCTACACGATTGTTCCGTCCGGTTTGACGAGTGGCAACTATGCGATCGGCTTTGCGAACGGCGCGTTGAGTATCACCCCGGTGAACTTGACCGTGACCGCCAATAATGACTCCAAAGCTTATGGCCAAACCAAAACTTACGGGGCGGGTTCAACGGCTTTCACCAGCCCGGGTTTGCAGAACGGTGAGACAATCGGCAGCGTGACCATCACCGCCACTAGCAGTCCGACCAATGGCACGGCCGCCACCGACCCATTGGGCAGCTATGCGCTGATGCCCAGCGCGGCGATGGGCGGCACATTCAACCCGGCTAATTACAATATTTCCTACGTCAATGGCACTTTGACTGTTACTCAGGGAATTCCCAGCCTCACATTGACCTCAAGCGCGAATCCCGCCGGCTACAATGATAGCCTGACTTTCACGGCAACTTTGCCCGTCTCTGCGACCGGCACGATCACCTTTAAGACAAATAGCGTTGCCTATGTCACAAACGGCTTAAGTGGCGGCACAACGAATTTCAGTTTGTCCGCGCTCCCTCGGGGCACAAATACCATTACCGCAATTTACAACGGCGACACCAATTATCTGCCGACGACCAATTCATTGAATCAGATTGTCACCAACCATCCGCCGGTGGCGAATGCGGCGGCATACACGCGGAACGCGGCGGTGAATTCATTCAAGGTCTTGGTCAGCGACCTCTTGACCCACGCCACCGATGCGGATGGCGACACGCTTTCCCTGACGTCCGTCAGCGCGACCACCAACGGCGCAACCATTCTCGTTGCCGGCGGGTATGTGATGTATTACAACACAAACGCCGTGACCGACCAGTTCACCTACACGGTCAATGACGCTTACGGTGGAACCAACAGTGCGACCGTAACCATCAACGTGGACAGCACGCCGTTGTTCGGCCAGAGCCAGATCGTTGGCACCGGTGGCGGCACGGCCACACTGAATTTCGCAGGGATCCCCGGCTACAACTACAGCGTGAATCGCTCGACAAACCTGACCGACTGGGCGGTGATCTGGACCACGAACGCGCCCGCCAGCGGGACTTTTCAGTTCATTGACACCAGCGCCCCGACGCCGAGCGCCTATTACCGGTTGCAGTTCAATCATCCCTGATTTATCTCAAGACATCTGGTGAGGGACAGGCTAACACAGCAAAGAACATATTATGCCAGTAAGGCTAAATTGTGGCATTCACCGCGTTTATGGCTCACCTGTCATCCTAGTTTTATATTTCCAGAAAAACTGTGCTTTCATGATTTGGGCGTATTCAACTGAATTAATTTAATCTCCAGTTGGCCACGATTCGATTTGTCGAGAACTACTTTTGAAAAAGGTCCATTACGCTTGCCTTGGAGCTGATCAATGAGATAGTCTTTGCCTAGATTGGCAATTTGCAAATCCACTATCTCCCGCTCCATTTGAAACTTTCGGTCATCCGCTGAAGTCGAGTTTCTTGGATGTTTCACGGTTGCCACAGGGCTTTCGAATGGTTCCGAAGCTGATGGCTCGCTTGATTTGTTCGCGCGCTGGAATTCTTCCTGAATCACCGCCTCTACGCTTGGCGGTGTGAGGTAATATTTGCGCTCGTTTGGATCGTAGTAACTATCTAGTCGCGTAATCCCCTGCCGGTTAGGCTGGCACCTGTTGATGACACTGCGTTCCGTTCGCACCATCGGTGGTGACAGCGATCATGAACATTTATCTTCGACCAATGATTTCGCCCTGCACTTAAGCCCAGAAACGTGCGAAACATGTAATACCTACAATATGCTCAATTTGACCCGCGAGTTGTTCGCGTTGGAGCCTGCTGTCGAGAAGATGGATTTTTATGAGCGGGCGCTTTACAACGATATTTTGGCCTCGCAGGATCCCGAATCGGGGGCCAGGGGTTCGCGACGGCTGTTACTACACGCAGTTGAAAATTGAAAACCGGGCCACGGGCATTAAAAGGCTACGGCGCGTTCCCTTGGTGGATGGCGAAAGCAATTCTGTCGAAACGATCACCCCGGCCGCAGCCGATGCGCGGCGCGACGGCCTGCCCATTAACCTTGATTGGCATTCTAATAACTGTCCGGAGAAACGACCCGGGATCGGGCGCACCAGCCAATTCAAAAGGGATGTCAAACGCGTTAATAGGCGCGGCCAGAACAAGCGCGGGGTTTGTTCCGTTTGGATCATGCATTCCGCTGCCGCTTGCAACCGGTCAGACTCACACCTACCTTGCGCACTCAATGTCGAAAGCATCCGCTCATTCTGTGATCCGCCTGCGCGGCGTGCGGCACAACAATCTGAAGAATTTTGACCTCGACCTGCCGCTCAACCAGCTCATTGTCGTCACGGGTTTGAGCGGTTCGGGGAAAAGTTCGCTCGCCTTCGACACGCTGTTTGCCGAGGGGCAGCGGCGTTACATCGAAACTTTTTCGCCCTACGCGCGGCAGTTTTTTGACCGCATGGACAAGCCGCAGGTGGACAGCATCGAGGGCATCCCGCCCGCCATCGCCATCGAGCAGCGCAACGCGGTCAAGTCCACGCGCTCGACTGTTGGGACGATGACGGAAATTTGCGATCACATGAAGGTGCTGTGGCCCCATGTGGCGCAGTTGCATTGCCGGAAGTGCAGTGAAATCGTCCGCTCGGATTCGCCGCAGCAGATTTGGGAGACCTTAGAATCGTCCGCGTTCTCGTCCTCGAAATCAACTAGGCAAAAAACCGAGGACGAGGACGAGAACGAAGGACGAGGAGGAGAGGAAGTGCGCGAAGTGCTCGTGACCTTCGACGTGCCGCTCTCGGAAAAACTTTCGTTGGAGGAATCGCTCGCGCTGATTTCCAAGCAGGGCTATCAGCGAATCCTTCTCGAAAATGAAATCGTGCGGCTCGAACAAGCGGTTTCACGTTTCACGCTTCACGTTTCACGCCCCGCCGCCCTGACCATTATCCAGGATCGGGTGAAGCTGGTCGCCGCCAGCCGCGCCCGTTTCGTCGAAGCCTGCGAGCAGGCGTATCATTTCGGCAAAGGCAAACTGACGGTTCACGAACGGGCCCCAGCCAATTCGTCATTCGTCATTCGTCATTCGTCATTGTTTTCCAACCGCCGCCACTGCGCCGCCTGCGACCTCGAATACCGCGAGCCGTCGCCCGCGCTGTTCAGCTTCAACCATCCCGTCGGCGCGTGCCCGGCCTGCAAGGGCTTTGGCCGCACCATCACGATTGACTACGATCTGGCGATTCCCGACCGCGCGCTCACCTTGGCCGAGGGCGCGGTCAAGCCGTGGCGCGGCGGGTTCAGCGCGGAATGTCAGGCGGACTTGAAGAAGTTTTGCAAACTCCGTCATGTGCCGATGGGCGCGCCTTTCAATCAACTTTCCGCCGAACATCAGCGCTGGGTGTTGGAAGGCGATGCGAACTACGGCACCGACGCGGAACATCAGTGGCCGAAGTTTTGGTACGGTGTGAAGGGCTACTTCAAGTGGCTGGAAGCCAAGTCCTACAAAATGCACGTCCGCGTTTTGCTCTCGCGCTATCGCGCCTACACGACCTGCGTTGAATGTCAGGGCGCGCGGTTTCAACCGGAGGCGCTGCTATACCAACTCCCGGTAGGAGACGACGTGAGGAGTCTTAAATTAAAATCGGAAGGCAACGGGCCGAAGGCGGAAAAGTTAGAGCCTCCTCACGTCGGCTCCTACGAGCGATTGACGCTCGCACATTTCTACGCGTTGTCGGTTCGTGACGCGCTGGCGTTGATTGAGCATCTGGAAAAATCACGCTTCACGTCTCACGTTTCACGCAACGACCCCGTTACTTTGGTGCTCTCCGAAATCCGTTCCCGCCTGACGTTCCTGAACGAAGTCGGCCTCGGTTATCTCACGCTGGATCGTCCGACGCGTTCGCTCTCGGGCGGCGAAACCGAGCGCGTGAACCTCACCACCTGCCTCGGCACCCGCCTCGTCAACACCCTCTTCGTCTTGGACGAGCCGACGGTGGGCCTGCATCCGCGCGACAGCGAACGGCTCGTGGGCATCCTGGAAAAACTTCGCGACACCGGCAACACCGTCGTCGTCGTGGAACACGAAGCCGCCGTGATGCGCGCGGCGGATCAGATCGTGGACATCGGCCCCGGCCACGGCGCGACCGGCGGGGCGGTGGTTTTTCAGGGAACGTATGCGGAAATTTTGAAATCGAACGCGTCGCTCACCGGGAAATATCTGAGCGGGCGGGAGCGGATTGAAATTCCACAACGGCGTCCGGTGGTTTCAAAAGCGGAAAGCGGAAAGCGGAAAGCGGAAACTAAACGGAGCCTTTCCGCTGCGGCCACGGCGAATGACTGGTTGAGAATCGAGAACGTGACGCGTCACAACTTGAAAAACCTTTCCGTTGAAATTCCCCTGGGCCGCTTCGTGTGCCTCACCGGCGTCAGCGGTTCGGGCAAGACAACGCTGGCGCGCGACGTGTTGCTGCCGGCGCTGGAAGCGAAGCTCAAGTTCCAAGTTCCAAGTTCCAAGTTGGCCGCCCTCAAAAAACCTGAGCTCAGCGAGGACGCACCAATGGACTCGGATGCCACCAGCGACGGTGACGCCGATCACGCTTCACGTTTCACGTTTCACGCTTCACGTCCAACGGGAGCCGAGCATTTGGCCCGCGTCGTCCTGGTTGACCAATCCGCGCTCGGCAAAACCCCGCGCTCCAATCCCGCCGTTTACATCGGCGCGTTCGAGGACATCCGGGAAGTGTTCGCGCACAGCGAGGCGGCGCAACAGCGCGGTTTGAACGCGAGTTCGTTCAGCTTCAATTCCGCGCAAGGCCAGTGCGAGCGTTGTCGTGGTGCGGGCTTTGAGAAAATTGAAATGCAGTTTCTCAGCGACATCTTCGTCCGCTGCCCGGACTGCAACGGCCGCCGGTACCGCGCGCATATTCTGGAAGTGAAAGTCGAGGGTAAGAAAGAGTTGATGGTTGATAGCCCCGGAAGCCGGGCGATCCGCAGCCATCAACCATCAACTCAGTCGTGGTCCATCGGCGACATGCTGGAGGCCACGGTGGACGAGGCGATGGATTTTCTCGCCGGCTTTGCCGATTCCAAACCGGCCCGGCGTGCGGTTGAAAGTTTGACGTTGTTGCAGGAAGTCGGCCTCGGCTACTTGAAGCTCGGCCAGCCGATTAACACACTCTCCGGCGGCGAGAGCCAGCGGTTGAAACTCGTGAGCCATCTGGCGGAAGCGGCCGCCGCAAATTCGAAATCAAAAATTCAAAATGCGAAGGAAACCCGCCAGTCCGGAACTTCGGATTTCAAGCGAACATTGTTTTTGTTCGACGAACCCACGACCGGCCTGCACTTCGACGACGTGCGCGTGCTGTTGAAAGTTTTTCAACGGCTCGTGGACGCGGGCCATTCCGTCATCGTCATTGAACACAACCTGGACGTGATCAAATGCGCCGACTGGATCATTGATCTCGGGCCGGACGCGGGCGATCGCGGCGGGCAGATCGTGGCGCAAGGCACGCCGGAGGAGGTCGCGAAATGTGAAGCGAGTCATACGGGCCGGTTCCTTCGCGGTGTGGTAGGGACGCGTTCCACCGCGTCCTTAACCCTCAAAAAAAATGTTTCGGACGCGGTGGAACGCGTCCCTACCGATGCCATTTCAATAACCGGCGCGCGGGAGCACAACCTCAAAAATGTCTCGCTGGAAATCCCGCGCGACCAGTTCGTCGTCATCACCGGCGTCAGCGGCTCCGGCAAAAGCACGCTGGCATTCGATTTGATTTTTGCCGAAGGACAGCGGCGGTTTCTCGATTCGATGAATGTCTATGCGCGGCAGTTCGTGGAGCAGCTCGCGCGGCCGGACGTGGACCTCATCACCGGCTTGCCGCCGACGGTGAGCATCGAGCAGCGCAATTCGCGCGGCGGCGGCAAGAGCACGGTGGCGACCGTGACGGAGATTTATCATTTCGTCCGCCTGTTGTTCGCGCGGCTCGGCACGCAGTTTTGTCCGGACTGCAACGTGCCGGTCGGAGCGCAGACGCGGGATGAACTGGGGCGCAGCGTGCAGGCAGAAATGGAACAGCGCGGCGCTCTGCGGCTGCTCGCGCCGGTGGTGAAAAACCGCAAGGGCTTCCACTCGGACGTGGCTGGGTGGGCGGCGAAGCACGGCTATCGCGCACTGCGCGCGGACGGAAAAATGTTTGATACGAGCAAGCCGTTCCGGCTGGATCGTTTTCGCGAGCATGACGTGGAAGTGGTGGTGGGAATGCTTGATCGTAGTGGGACGGGCGTCCCGCCCGTGCGAAGAAAAACGGAAACGAACGGGCGGGACGCCCGTGCCACTGCGCAGCAACTTATTGACGAAACTTTGAAGCTCGGCCACGGCATGTTGCTGGCTTTGGATAAGCATGGAAAAACCTCCGTTCACTCGACGGACCGCTCGTGTCCGAAGTGCCGCCGCTCGTTTGAGGCGCTGGATCCAAAAAACTTCAGCTACAACTCGTCGCAGGGGTGGTGTCCCAAGTGCCGCGGCTTCGGGGAATTGTTTTATCTGCCAGATGTGGAGCGCGGCGCGAACGCGGACGCCGTGGAGGAAAGCTGGTTCGGCTGGGCGCAAGAACGCGAGGTCTGCCCGGAGTGCTGCGGCGCGCGGCTGAATCCCGTGGCGCGGGCGGTGCGGCTGCAGCTTGGAACGCCGATCTCCGAATCGGCTCGCAGCAACCGAAAGCCGAAACAGGCCGATTCGGAGATCGGCGCTCCGACGATTGGCGACCTCTCCCAACTGGGCGTGGAAGCGGCTTCCGTTTTTTTTGCCCGCATGAAATTCACCGGGCGCGCGGCGGAAATTGCGCGCGACATCCTGCCGGAGATTCGCGAGCGGTTGAAGTTTTTGAACGAGGTCGGGCTGGGCTATCTCCAGCTCGGCCGCGGCGTGCCAACGCTTTCCGGCGGCGAGGCGCAGCGCATCCGGCTCGCGGCGCAGCTCGGCTCGAATCTCAGCGGCGTGCTGTACGTTTTGGACGAGCCGACGATTGGTCTGCACGCGCGGGACAACGAGCAACTGCTGGCCACGCTGTTGAAACTCAAGGCGCGCGGCAATTCCGTGATCGTGGTCGAGCACGACGAGGAGACGATGCGGCGCGCAGATTACATCATTGATCTTGGCCCTGGCGCGGGCGTGCATGGCGGCCAGATCGTGGCGGCGGGAACGTTGGCGGAACTGTTTCGCCATCCCGAATCCGTCACGGGAAAAATGCTGCGCGCGCAGACGGAAAAAATTCATCCGGCGCGCGGGCAGCGGCGGGCGATGGCAAACTCGAAACTCGAAACTCGAAACTCGAAATTGCCGTGGCTGACGTTGCACAACGCCGCCGTCAACAACCTCAAGAATGTCACGGTCAACTTTCCGCTGGGGCGCTTGGTCTGCGTGACGGGCGTGAGCGGTTCGGGCAAGAGCACCTTGATTCGCGAATGTCTGCTGCCGGCGTTACAGGAGCAGTTGAAAATTAAAAATTCAAAATTAAAAACTTTGTCCGGCCACGAATCCCTCAAAGCGGTCTATGAAGTGGATCAGTCGCCGATTGGCCGGACACCGCGCTCGATCCCCGCCACGTACGTTGGCTTCTTCGACGTGATCCGGCAGTTGTTCGCCCAGTTGCCCGAGGCGCGGCTGCGGGGCTACTCGGCGAGCCGGTTTTCGTTCAACAGCGTGCAGGGCCGCTGTCCGCAGTGCGAAGGGGCAGGGGAGATCAAACTTGAAATGAACTTTTTGCCGCCCGCGTTCATCCGCTGCGAGGTCTGCGGCGGCAGCCGGTTCAACCGCGAAACGCTGGACGTGGAATACGGCGGCAAGAACATCGCGCAGGTGCTGGATTTGTCGGTGGAGGCGGCGCTGGATTTTTTTGCGAGCGTGCCGAAGATCAGGCGCGCGTTGCAGGCGCTGCATGATACGGGCCTGGATTATTTGAAGCTCGGCCAGACGAGTCCGACGTTGAGCGGCGGCGAGGCGCAGCGGGTGAAACTGGTTTCGCATTTGCTGACGGGTCTGCGTCCGGCACCCGATCAAATCCCATCACGTCTCACGGCTCACGCCTTACGCAACGCGAATTTGTTCATCCTGGAAGAACCCACCATCGGCCTGCACATCGCGGACGTGCGGCGGCTGGTGGAAGTGCTGCAACGGCTCGTGGACGCGGGCCATTCCGTCATCGTGATCGAACACAATCTGGATTTGATCGCCGAGGCGGACTGGGTGATTGATCTCGGGCCGGAAGGCGGCGCGGGCGGCGGAAAAATTGTGGCCGAGGGCACGCCCGAGCAGGTGGCGCGAAACAAATTCTCGCACACGGGTAAATTCCTGCGTAGCGTTTTGGCGAAACCATGAGTGCGCCGTACGAGGAAATTCTTGAGGGCCAGAAAATTTTGCGCCCGCCGCCGGGCGCGCGGCATGAATTGATTTGCGAACGGCTTCACGATTGCGTCCGCGCCAGCGTGGGGAATTTCACCAGCACCCGTTTGTTGGAGCGCCGCGCGCCGGTGGAGCTTTCGCCGGAGACACTGGTGGCCCCAGATTTGGCGTTGGTGGTGGTGGCCACGGGAAAACTCTGGCTGGCGGCGGAGATTGTCGGCACCGCCGATCATCGCGTGGACACGGTTCGCAAGAAGGAGATTTACGAGGCGATGAAACTGCCGCGCCTGTGGATGGTGGATCCGCGCTACGACAACGTGGAGGTTTATCACGCGACGGCGTACGGCCTGGTGTTGAAGGAAATCCTGGCGGTGCGCGAGGTGTTGACGGAGAAATCGCTGCCGGAATTTCAACTGACCATCTCGGATTTGTTCGCGGCGGTGCAGTGATATTGCGGTTGGCCGCAGAAAGGAAACGGAGTCGTGGCTGTACTCAGTTATTTCAGATTCTTCCAATAGGCGTGCGGCTGATCGGCGTGTTAACCGATCCGGTCTCGGCACGCTCGGGGAGGCAGGTGAATGATGAATTCGACGTGGGACTGAATGAGCACGCTGTACGGATTCAATTGTTCCGCAAAGGGAACGAGGTTCAGACGATTGAGCAAGCCAAACTCTGCGTTTCGGATTCGGCCCGTGCTTAATTTCAGGCGATCATGCCACACGGAATACGATCCAAGCCGCCCGTCGCGACGCGTGTAATAGCCGGTGAGTGGGTGTGTGAGCACAACCGATCCTGTCTCCGCATTTGGAAATCCCGGAAAAGACGGATCCACTGTCGGCTCGTGAATCAGATCCAAAAGGACCGAAGCCCAAGCGCTCTGGGTTCTGATGGAATACTCTTGGTAGCGACCCGAGGTGTCCTGTCGGCAGCAAATGTTGAATCGGCCGTAATGCCAGGGAAGACCCCAAAGCAGTTTAGGCAAAGCCACGGTCCAGGAACCAAGCGTTGTGCCAAGAAACCAGACTGCGCGCGCTCCACTCAGCCGATCCCGGACATAGACCCGATAGTTTGTCTGGCCAAACCGCCATCGTGGACTCGGAAACGCCGCCGCTCGGAAATCCTGGTCTTCAAAGGGCACAACCGACAACAACGCTTTGGAAACTCCGCCCAATTGAATGCAATCCAGATCAAATCGTGGATGAATGAGCGGGCGAAGGCGATCAGGAGCAACGGCGTACGTGACAATGGCAAAATGAGCCAGGGTCGTAATCGCATCAATCCCCTTCGGCTCAGGTCGCCGCAGCATGTTCGGTGTGAAGGCTAGCGATTGAATACAATGATTATTGCTGGAATAAAAACCAAAAACCAGACGGCAATTTCAACTGACGCTTGCGGATTCTGTTGGCCGTGCCGACGTGAAAAACATTGCGCGCGGCGGCGAACTCAATCAGATTAAACGCGGCTGGAGAGATGGCTGAGTGGTTTAAGGCACACGCCTGGAAAGCGTGCGTAGGTAACACTACCGTGAGTTCAAATCTCACTCTCTCCGCCACTTCATTTTACCTCCCCTTCCGAAAGCAACGACTTCGACGCACCGGTTCCATAAAGCCCGCGATTGCTCTGGTTGAATTCAAACTTCAAATCCACCGCCAGATCTTCGAGCGTGAGCAGCTTCCAATGCACGGGCACAAAAGTCGTCTGGCCATCGCGCGTGGTTTTTTCCAACTGGTACGCGAGGAGAAAGTGCAGCGCGTCGCGGGTGATCTTGGGATGCTCGGACGGTGAATAGTAGAACGTGCGCATCGTGGTGTTGGCGGTGGCGGCGTTGTAGGTTTTCAACTCCAGATAGCAAGGCG
>JAYWBR010000376.1:0-3658 GCA_043781315.1 Verrucomicrobiota bacterium
GGCTTCAAACAGATATTGCATCAACCCAAATGTCACCTGTCGAAGATCGTCCAGACCAGTTGCATCAATCCGGCGGACTACCGGTTTTTTCAGCGGTGAAGCGAATCAACCGGCGGCGAAAATGAAAAAAACGGAGCACTTGCTCCGCCTTTTCCATTTCACACCAGGAAGTTCAACGCTTTTGGACAACGCGTCTCGCGAAGCCCAGCAGGCCAGCCAATGCCAGCAGAGAGGCAGGGCTGGGTTCGGGCACGGTGACGCCAAGGTTCACCGTCCAGCTTTGAATCGCCGATGTCGGCAATGGCAACGGCGAGAGATCGGCGAAGAACAAGGTCCAGGTCCCGTTCGGATCCAGGCCGGTGAAATTCCCCAGCGGCGCGTTGCGTGGATCTGTGTCCAGAGCGGTGAAGGGATTCACATTGCGGCCGTCCGGCGCAAAGTTGCCGGCCAACGGAGCGCCGGCAAAGTTGTGGATGTCCGTGAGGTAACTGTCCGCCAGCGAAATGTTCATGCCGAAAAGGCTGGAGCCGTCCGGGTTTCCGGCGGTGCGGCCAACGCGGTTGAGCAGCACGGAGAAGCCGCTGCCGTGCGACAGATAGGCATAGAGATCGCCGTCCCAGCCGCCGGCGATGTTCAGGTCAACCGTCACGTTGGTAATGACCAGCGGGCCGGGCGCGGACACATTGAAGGCAAAGGCCACACCGCTGGCGTTGTTGTCGGGGATGGGCTGATTGCCCGTCCAACTGCTGGAAATGGGGGCGACGGCGCTGACTCGCGTTGAGGCGGCAGCGAGAATTGCCACGCCGAGAATCATTGGTTTCAGGATTATTTTCATACGACTGATGTTGCTGGATTAGTAGGAGGGGTAAACGGTGCGATAGAATCGGCTGGGGTTGCCATTCACTGGTTCGTGGAATTCAAAGACGCCAACACCAAAACCCTGGTCGGCTGTGGGCGCGGCGATGTTGGTGGCTTTTGTCCAAGGCCCGCTGAGAGTGTTCGCCCATTCAACCGTGTAGGTCAGGCCGGGAATGCCCGCGAAGCGCACAATAAAATTGCCGCCGCCAACCATCGGACCGAAAACAATGTTCAGTGAAACCAAACCGCCGCTGCCCACCGTGGCGGTGACGGTTCCAACCGCCGTGCCGCCGAGTCCGTCAGAAACGGTGTAGGTGAAAGTGTCGTTGCCCGTGAAACCATTCGGCGGCGTATACGTCACCTGGCCCGCGACAAGTGATACAACACCACCTTGCGCGCTGCCACTGCTGACCCCGATCACCGTGAGCGGATCGCCATCGGCATCGAGATCGTTCAGCTTGAGTTTGGTGGCCCCAAATACTGCCGGTGTATTTAACGGCGTGGGCAGTGCGTCAGCAACTGCAATGGGCGAATGATTGGTGGTGCATTTGCCGAGACTGGCAGCGTTGAAGATGGACTGAATTTCACCTTGGCTCAAAGCGCGATTGTAAACCGCCGTTTCGTCCATCACTCCAAAAAAAGTGGCGGTGTCACCCGGTGCCCCGGAAATCCGCCGGCCCAAATATAGATCATAGGTTGTCAGCGGCGTGAAACTGCCCAGGCTGGCTTGAGCGACGATGGCTCCGTTGTAGTAAAGTATTCCCACGCCACTGTTCTTGTCGTAAGTCAACGCGACGTGTTGGAATACATTAGACACAACCACGCCCGCCGATGAACTGAGTGAATGCCACACGCCACCGCTATCAACTAGGTTCGCAAAAAGTTGTCCCGGGGCATCCGGGGAAACCCAGAGATGCGTGCCCCAGACTCCATTACCATCGTTCCATTCGACGAGCGGACTGCGTAGAGCGACGTTCGTAGGATTGATCCACGTCTCGATGGTCAGACCGCTGCCTGTGCCTACATTCAGATTGGCTGCGGCGGGAACTTTTATGTTGGCATTGATGTTATTAAAAAGGAATCCACGGTGAACTTTGGCGGAGGCAAAGCGGATGCTCTCCTGCATCACGCCATTGTTGCCGTCCGCACTGTCCAACGCATTGCCTTCTCCGCGCCACCAACTCACTAGGCCAGAAGGGGGCGCGACGCAGGTGGGTGGGGGTGGGGGCACACATTTACCGGCGGTGCCGGCGAGATAAACAGAGGCGACTTCATTTGATGAAAGCGCGCGATTGTAGAGCGAGACTTCATCCAGCACTCCGGCAAACGTATAAGTATCGGGGCCACCGGGAGGGCGACGTCCCAAATACAAATCATAGGTCGTCAGTGGTGTGAAACTGCCCAAGCCGGCCTGCGCGACAACCAGCCCGTTTTGATAAATCGTCGCGACGCCGGACGCTTTGTTATAAGTCAGCGCGACGTGTAGCCAGACGTTGCTTGGTACAATACCAGTGACCGTAGAGATTTGATGCCAGGTGCCACTGCTGTCCACAACATTTGCATACAGTGATCCGGGGCCGCCCGCACCGATGTAAAAGTGAACTCCCCACGAAGCAGCCGTGTTCCACTCGGCGATGGGATGAAGTTGGGAGGCATCCGACGGGTTAAGCCAGCTCTCAATCGTAAATCCGGGATTGGTGCCGACGTTCAGACTGGCACTGGCAGGTACATGCACATCCTGGATGATTGCATTGAATGCAAAAGCCTGTCCGACTTCACCAACGGCGAAACCGATCCCGCCTTCCAGCACGCCCGTGTTGCTGCCGATGCTATCAACCGCATTGTTTTCCCCTCGCCACCAACTCACCAAACCCGAGGGCGGGGTGAAACAATTCGGCGGCGGGGCTGGTATGCATTTGCCAGCAGTACCAGCGAGATATACAGAGGCGACTTCGTTCGATGAAAGCGCGCGATTGTAAAGTGAGAGTTCATCGAGTAGCCCTGCGAAAGTATAGGTGTCAGGTCCACCTGGAGGACGCCGGCCCAAATACAAATTGTAAGTCGTCAGCGGCGTGAAACTGCCAAGGTTCTGTTGTGCCACCACCGCACCATTCCGGTAAATGGTCGCAATGCCCGAAGCCTTGTTGTAAGTCAGCGCGACGTGCTGCAATACGTTGCTCGGCACGATCCCTGTGGCGGTGGAGATTTGATGCCAACCGCCGCCGTTGTCCACGACGTTGGCATAAAGCGATCCTGGCCCGCCCGCACCAATGTAGAAATGAACTCCCCACAAACCGCCCGTGTTCCACTCGGCGATGGGATGAAGCTGGGAGGCGTCTGTGGGTTTGAGCCAGCCCTCAATGGTAAACCCAGCGTTCGTGCCGACGTTAAGGCTGGCGCTGGCGGGCACACGCACGTCTTGAATAATTGAATTAAACGCAAAAGCCTGTCCGACTTCGCCGGCGGCAAAACCAATCCCGCCTTCGAGCACACCCGTGTTACTGCCAACGCTATCCACCGCATTGCTCTCACCTTTCCACCAACTCACCAAGCCCGAGGGTGGAGTGAAGCAGGCGGCTTCAAGTGTGAGATGGGATGCCGCCGTGACCACTGAGCAGATTACGGCAATGCGGAGGCGTTTCCTTGCAAGCTTTTTCATAATTGGTTTTTTTCCTTTCCCTTATTTTGATTCTTGGTTGCTATAAGAGGGTGTTCCGAAAGTTTTTGCAAAGCGTTCAAATGGCGTGGGCTACGCCGATACAAGTGAGGTGGCTGGAGTCGAGGTGTGAGTTAGAGTTCG
>JAYWBR010000377.1:0-10957 GCA_043781315.1 Verrucomicrobiota bacterium
GCAAGTTCCAGCTCTACCTGCAATTCGACGGCGTGCAGGAAGCGGGACAAAAATTCCTACGCGGCGCGGATCTGCGGACCACCCGTGAACATTGCCTGCAACACTGCCAGGAAATGAAGCTCCCCGTCACGCTCGCCATGACGGTGACGCCGGAGAACCTGCCAAACTTGTGGGACGCGATTGAGTTCGGCCTGCGCTTTCCGCATGTGCGCGGCATCAGCTTTCAGCCGATGTTCACAAGCGGGCGGACGCCCGTAGCGGCAGGCATCCTGCCTGCCGTAGAGCCGGGCTTCCAGCCCGGCGGAAAAAGTGCTGCCAACACAGCGCGCAAAGCAGGTTCGGAAGTTGTCGCCGATGCGAACCCCGATCCGGGCGGCAAGATGCCGCCCTCTACGTCAGGCAGGATGCCCGACGCTACTCGCCTCAACACCGCCGACATCATCCTGGCCGCCGTCGCGCAATCCGCCGGGCAGTTGCGCTTCGACGATTTCACGCCGCTGCCCTGCGGCGATCCGAACTGCGCGACCATCGGCTACCTGCTCAAGGTCGGCGGGCAGGTGCGTTCCGTCAGTGACTTCATTGACTTCAAAAACGTGCAGGGCTTTCTCGGCACCAAAGTCCGCTACAAGCTCGAAGACCTGATGAAATGCGGCTGCGATTCCGAGCCGCTTGGCGAACTGCTCCGGCAATTCGAGCTGGATGAATCCCACACGTTTCGACTCTTCATCAAACCGTTCATGGACGCCGCGACGTGGGACGAAGACCGCATTGACCGCTGCTGCACCCACGTCATCCGCCCCGACGGCAAGCTGGATTCTTTCTGCCGCTACTACTCGGGCTTTGTGGATTGTAAAGTGACGTGAGGAAATGAATTTATGAGTGGAGAATCGAATCCAGAGCCGGCAAACAATCCAAACGACAATAACAATCGCAAAGGAAGTGTGGTCATCGCGCTGCTCCTTGCCTTTGTGCCATCTTTACTTTTCCTTTCCCTGAAAAATGTTTTCACCATTGGCAGCGGTTATGGTTTCACATTCAAACTGGCGTTTCTCATCAGCGCGGCGTGTTGTTTTGTTTCAGCGGCGTTGCTTTTTCGACGCAACGTCGCGTGGGCAATCCTAGTCGGCATCTTGTTTTTAATTCTGAACGCAGCCATTTCCCTCATGCTGGGATGTGCGGCACTTTTAACGAGTTAAGGATGGAGAAGTCACTTTTCCGAATGACGATTGAGCATTCATTTCCAACTTTCACCACTCACGGCTCGCTGATGCTCGCGGGCACTGTAGCGGCGGGCATCCCTGCCTGCCGTAGAGCCGTGGCTTCCAGCCCGGCGGAAAAAGCGTCCTCCTCGCCAAAGCGCGTGAAAAATTTGGACGTCACGAAATTAACTGAGCGTTTTTCCGGGCGGCTGGCAGCGCGCCCTCTACTTCAGGCAGGATGCCTGACGCCACCGTCATGCTGACCCCCTCCTCCACCGCCTACGGCTGGCTGATGCTCGCCGGGATTTTCACCAGCATTGTTTTCTGGTCGCGACTGGCGCGGCGCGATGACCGGCTCGTCCTCATTTACATCGCGGCGCTGGCCGGTGCGTTCCTCGGCGCGAAGCTCGTCTATCTCGGCGCGGAAGGCTGGCTGCACTGGCACGACGAAAATCGCTGGGTGATTCTCGCCACCGGCAAATCCATCACCGGCGCGCTGCTCGGCGGTTACGCGGCGGTGGAACTCGCCAAACACTTCCTCGGCTACCCTGGTATCACCGGCGACTGGTTCGCGCTGATCACGCCCGTCACGATCATGTTGGGTCGCCTGGGCTGCGTGCTGCACGGGTGCTGTCTGGGCCGCGTTTGCAAACCCTCGTGGTTCACGATGAACGATGCGAGTGGCATCGCTCGCTGGCCAGCGGCATTGGTTGAACTGCTTTTCAATGCGTTGATCCTCGGCGTGCTGCTGCTCCTGCATCGGCGAAAACTTTTGCCCGGCCAGCTCTTCCACGTTTACCTCATCGCTTACGGGCTGTTTCGCTTCGTCCACGAATTTCTGCGCGAAACGCCGCGAATTCTCGGCCCGCTCTCGGGTTATCAGATTGCGGCTTTGATGGTGGCGGGATGGGGAGTGGTGGGCTTTATTTCCCGACAACGGAAGTTGCAGTCGGCTCAACTTTGAACCCCGAGCCGTGGCGACTGTGCCACAGGGTCGCACCCAGTTCGCCGTTTGAAAAAACCCGCCTCAAACCAGCGACTTGATCTCCGCCTCCGCCGCTTCGATCTCTGCGCGCAGATCCAAATCCAGTCCCCGGCAGTTGAACCACTGGTTGAGATAAATCCACTCCGGCAATTCCACGAACGGGTGCAACAGCGGTTTTTCCCCGCCGATATTGATGTCGCCGAGATTCGCCAGCACATCGGCCACGGTGACGCACGCCGCGAGAAACCCCCCGTCACCGTCCGGGTTGCCGGTGTGCGCCGGATGCAGCGCGTCGTGGTGGAACCGCACGGCCTGCAAAATGTGCGGATGCGTCTTGAGACATTCGCACATCGCCGCGCCGATCTGCGTGTGATCCATTCCGAGCAAATCCATCTCCGCCTTGGCGTGGCCGCACTGCCGCTCCATCGAGCGCAGGATGATCGTGTCGAACTCGCGCGGAAAATAATGCTCGATGATCAGCTTGCCGATGTCGTGCAACAATCCGGCGAGATACTCCATGCCGGTCACATCGCGAAATGCACCGGCAACTTTCTGGGTCAACCGCGCCACCAGGACGCTGTGCAGCCAGAAACGGTTCCAGTCAATTTTCACGCGCAGATGCGAAAGGGTGTCCATGACGCCGACGGTCAACGCGATGCGGCGGATTTCCCCCATGCCGATCATGAGCAGCGCCTCGTTGATGGTGCTGATGTTGCGACCGCGATAGGCCACGCTGCCCGCCACACGCACGCAGCGCGACGCCAGGCCGGGGTCGAGGGAAATCACCTGGCCCAGATCGTCGAGCGTGAGAGTGTCGTCCTGCACCATCGTGGTCAGCTTCATGGCGACGGCGGAGAAGGAAGGAACCACCGATTCGTTGTTCATCAACTCGACCAGCCGGTCACGCACCCACTTTTTCGTGGGGTTGGTGCAGACAAAATACCGGTCGTAACTGATGCGTTCTTCGGTCACAGATTTTGGCGGCAGGCGAAATCACCAAACCACCTCGTTGAATTCATCGGCTAAACTCGGCGCACCTTGAAATAAAACAGCGGGTTGGAAAAACCTGCCGTCAAGCCGGCGAATTTTCCGAGCCCGCCGCCGCCAGAATTTTCAATGCCGCGCGCAGCTCGGGAAATTGAAATTGAAACCCCGCCGCCAGCAACCGCCCCGGCACTACGCGCCGGCTTTTCAAAATCAATTCCGTCTCGGTGCGCAGCAAGAAGGCACCGACCTCCAGCATCGTTTCCGTCGCCGGCAAGCCGAACGGCACACCGCCCGCCTCGCGGAACAACCGCATCATCTCCGCATTTGGCAGGGGGTTCGGCGCGGCGAGATTGACCGGCCCGGAAATTTCATCGTGCTCGATCAGCCAGTCCACCGCGCGCAAAAAATCCGCGACATGAATCCACGAGACAAACTGCCGCCCGCTGCCCATGCGCCCGCCCAGGCCAAACCGTGTGAGCCGCCGCAACACCGGAAACACCCCGCCCGCCTCGCCGAGCACGAGTGAAATCCGCAACGCCACCTTCCTTGTCCTCGTAGCAGCCGACGTAAGGAGGCTCTGACTGGACTCGGCACTCCGCATTCCATAATCCACATTCAGGGCCTTCTCCCATTGCTCGATCACCTCGATGGAAAAAGCATCGTGCGCTTCCGGCGTCGCGCCCGTCGCACCGTTTTCATCCATCGGCGTGTCGAAGGTGTGTTTGTAAATCGTGGCCGAACTGGAGTTGAGCCACACGCGCGGCGGTTGCTGGGCGCGGGCAATGGCTTCACCCAAAACCCGCGTTGAATCCACCCGCGACGCGATGATGTCATGGCGGTTCTTTGCGTTGTACCGGCAATCCACCGAGCGGCCCGCGAGATTGATGACCACGTCCGCGCCATCCACGAATTGCGCCCAACTCCCGAGCATCCGCGCGTCCCACGAAATTTCCTTCACGCCATCGCTGCGCCCGCGCGGCTGGCGGGTGAACACGATCACCTCATCGCCACGCTCGCAAAAATGTTTCGCCAGCGCGTTGCCGAGGAAGCCTGAACCTCCGGCGAGGATGATGCGGCGTTTGCTCATGGCATTTCGAGGAACGCCGCGTGGCGATGTTTTCCCACGGCCGGCTTCGGCGGTTGGGGATTTTCCGGCACAGTTGGAAACGGCAGGATTTTTTTCAGCCAGCCGCACCACGCCGGAAGTTTCAGTTGAGTCTCATTCATAAAATTATTTCAACCGCCCAAACCAAGAACTTTCAAAACCTTGTCGCCGAGCTTCACGAACTTGACCATCGCGGCGGTCGGCCAGTGCCGGACTTGCACATACCACGCCGTCGTGGTCTCGAAAAATTTGTGCAACTCGCGCAGGCGTTCCTCGGTGTATGCGTCGGTGGCCTTGTCCTTTTCCGCTTCGGCGATGCACTCGGCCAGCATCCGCATGGTGGGATCAATCTCGCGCTTCTTCCGCTCGTCGAGAACGATGCGGAACATTTCCCACACGTCCTTCATGCTTTCGAAGTGGTCGCGCTTGTCGCCGAGGACGTGGGTGAGCTTCACGATGCCCCAACCCTGGAGTTCCTTGAGGCTGGTGCTGACATTGGAGCGGGCGACGGCCAGGGTGGCGACGAGGTCGTCGGCGTTGAGCGGCTTGGGGGACAGGTAAAGGAGCGCGTGAACCTGGGCGACGGTGCGGTTGATGCCCCAGCGCGTGCCCATCTCGCCCCAGTGGAGGATGAACTTCTGCTGGACGGGTGTGAGTTTGTTCATAGGTTCGTTAGTTTCTGTTGTTACAGAAATACCCGACTTAACCGTAACTGTCAACTGCCAGGGGGAATTTCTCCGGGGCTGACACGAGCCATTGGTTTACGGGCGTGGAGCGACGGACGAACTGGCCGGGCATTGCCCAAAGATTCGGGCAAGCCAATGATTGAAACCAAACCCGATCTTTGACTTTCCCCAATCTTTGGGTTCTCGGTGTCGGGACACAAATCTTAGCCGGCGGGGCCAGCCCCACGACCGGAAGTTGTAACCCACGTTGGCCAGCCATTTTGCCGCTGGCACCAAGGCCCGCGGCAACAAGCCACCCGGCCGCTCGCCGACGTGATTTAATTCCCCGGCTAAAGTCCCGGCGGAAGTCACCGATGAGTTGGTTGTCGAGCGAAAGCCGATGGGCGGCTGGCAGCCAAAAAGAGCCAGCGGGGATCACGGTGTGTCGCCCATTAAATGACACACCCGCGGCAAGGACGTCGCGCAAAATCAATGCCCCTCACGGGGCGACTCACGGAATAGAGTTATGGTCATCAATACTAACTTAGCGTCTCAAAACAGTGCCCAACTGCTGATGCATTCATCCAGCATGTTGAGTCAATCCCTCGCCCGGTTGTCATCGGGTTCCAAAATCACCTCCCCCGCCGACGACAGCGCCGGTCTGGCGGTGTCCATGAAGCTGAACGCGCAAATGGCCCGCATTGACGCGGCGACGAACAACGTCGGCAACGCCATATCGTTCAACCAGACCCAGGACGGTTACCTCCAGAAAGTCTCCGATGCGTTGAACCGCATGAGCGAACTTTCCGTCCTCTCGCAGGACGTCACCAAGTCCACCAGCGACAAGGCGCTGTATAACCAGGAATTCCAGACCTTGGGCGCTTACATCGGCGATGTGGCCAAGAAGGACTTCAATGGGGTCAGCCTCTTCAACGGCACCACCCTGAACGTCACGGTGGACAGCGACGCCAACACGTTCGCCAGTTCCGGCATCAACCTGGGCAACGCCACCTACACCACCGCCTCCGCCTCCACGATTGATACGACCGCCAACGCCGTCACCGCCTTGGCCAACGTCAAAGCGGCCATCAACCAGCTCGCGCAGGATCGCGCCTCCATCGGCGCGAACATCGAGAGCCTGTCGTACTACGCCGACCAGTTGGGCACGTTGAAAAACAACCTCTCCGCCGCCAACAGCCGCATCATGGATGTGGACGTGGCGCAGGAAAGTACGCGCTACGCCAAGTACAACATCCTCGTCCAATCCGGCACGGCGATGTTGGCGCAGGCCAACGCGCTGCCGCAATCGGCCCTCAAGCTCCTGCAATAAAAAGCTGAGTCTCCGCAGGTGGGCCAATCCGGGCGGCCCTGAAAAGCCGCCCGGGAAATTCGCAAAATGCGAGCCGCCCCTGGAAGGAGCCAGCCCCACCCAACGAGCCTCAACTAAATATCAAAGAACTCTGAACAAACGCACTGAGCGCAGACCGAAGATGAAACTTAACCGGCCATTCACAGTCGAAATCCTCGCCCTGATTTTCAATCAGGCCCCGAGGACACCGGCTGACCGAAGCAAAGCGGCGACCCCGCCTGGCCACGAAGTTCATCCGCGGCTGCGCTCGGAGCGCGTTTCCCCGTCCCCCCTCCTGCCCCCGGCGAACACGTCTGGCGGAGCGACGGAACCCCGCCCGGCCAAGGGCCGGACCGGTCAGCAGTTCCACTCAATTTCACGGCTCAAGTGCCGGCGCAAAACGCCGATACAGAACCGTCGGAAACTGGCGTCAGGCGGCCCTAAACAGCCTGAAGGAATAACCGGACGGGCGCCTTTTCAAAGGCCTGTCCCACGGCAGGGATGCCGTGTTAACAGAAAAACCCCGCAAGGGGTGACTCATGGAAGGAGTCAGTATGGTCATTAACACAAATACATCAGCACAATCAGCAGCCACGTTGCTCAGCCACTCAAGTTCAATGTTAAGCAAGTCCCTCGCACGCCTCTCATC
This sequence comes from Verrucomicrobiota bacterium, assembly GCA_043781315.1. Classification (GTDB taxonomy): domain Bacteria; phylum Verrucomicrobiota; class Verrucomicrobiia; order Limisphaerales; family CAIQOK01; genus CAIQOK01. The sequence goes on from JAYWBR010000377.1 coordinate 6,939, forward strand.
CGGTTCGAAGATCACTTCACCGGAAGACGACAGCGCGGGCCTGGCGGTATCAATGAAGTTGAACTCCCAAATCGCCCGCATTGATGCGACAAGCAACAACGTGGGCAACGCCATCTCGTTGAACCAGACGCAGGACGGTTATCTGCAAAAGGTCAACGACGCGTTGAGCCGCATGAGCGAACTGTCCGTCCTCTCTCAGGACGTGACCAAGTCCGCTTCCGACAAATCCCTGTACAATCAGGAGTTTCAAACCTTGGGCACCTACATCAACGATGTGGCCACCAAGGATTTCAACGGCGTCAGCCTGTTCAGCGGCACCACCCAGAACGTCACCACGGACAGCGACGCCAACACGTTCGCCACCACCGGTGTGAACCTGGGTGCGTCCACCTACACGACCGCCACCGCCTCGACGATCGACACGACCGCCAACGCGGTGACCGCCTTGACCAATATCAAGAGCGCCATCACCCAGCTCGCGAAAGATCGCGCGAACATTGGCTCGAACATTGAAGCCCTCGGTTACTACAACGACCAGCTCGGCACGTTGAAAAACAACCTCTCCGCCGCCAACAGCCGCATCACCGATGTGGACGTGGCGCAGGAAAGTACGAAGTACGCCAAGTACAACATCCTCGTCCAAGCCGGCACGGCGATGTTGGCCCAGGCCAACGCCCAGCCGCAATCCGCCCTCCGCCTCCTCCAATAAGGAGTGACGGATAGGATTGTTGTTGAAGCGATCAACCTCGGACGGCGTGCAAACGCCGTCCGAGCTTTGAAATGAAAACGGAAAACAAAAACATCGCCCGCGCGATGATCAAATAGAAACGGAACAGCGACTATGACAACCAGCGGTGTAGATCTGTCAATCTCGGGCCTGGCCACCGGCTTCGACTGGAAGAGCGTCATCACGCAGCTCGCCAATGCCGAGCGCTCGCCCGAACTCCGCTGGCACCAGAACCAGACCCGCATCACGGGCAAGAACACCGCCTTCGACCGGATCAAAACCTTCATGGGCGCGCTCCAAACGGATGTGCAAGCGCTCAAGGATCCCAAACTTTTTTCCAGCCGCACCGCCACCGCCTCCGACGCCACCCTCGCCACCGCCAGCGCCGACCCCACGGCCGCGCCCGGCACGTTCGCCTTCAACATCACCCAGCTCGCCACCGCCGCCAAGATCAACGGCACCGCCAACATTGGCAAAGCCCTCAGCCCCACGAGCGATGTCTCCGCCGTCAAAGTATCGGACGCCAATTTCGCCACCGCCGTCACCGCCGGCAATTTCACCATCAACGGCAAGTCCGTGACCGTGGCCACTGCCGACACGCTCCAGCAAGTGTTCGACAAAATTGCCACCGCCACGGGCAACAACGTCAACGGCAGCTACGATCCCGCCACCGACAAGTTCACGCTCACCAGCGCGAACGGCAGTGAAATCGTCCTCGGCAGCGCCACCGACACCAGCAATTTTCTCCGGGTCAGCCAGCTCTACAACAACGCCTCGGCCAGCATCGCCAGCACCTCCGCGCTGGGCCACGTCAACCGCACCAACTCCATTTACGATTCGTCCGCCCAGCTCAACGCCACCGTCGGCACGGGCTTCAGCACGGCCGTCACGGCGGGCACGTTCACAGTGAACGGCAAGCAGATCACCGTCGCCGCCACCGACTCCTTGCAGGGCGTCTTTTCCAAAATCGCCATTGCCACGGGCAACACCGTCGCCGGCAGCTACAACGCCGCCACCGATAAAATCCAGCTCACGGCCGCCGCCGGCGTGGCCCTCACTTTGGGAGATGCGGCGGACACCAGCAATTTTTTGCCAACCGCCAAGCTGGCCAGCAACGCCGGCGGCACCGCCATCAGCACGGCCGCCGTGGGCGGGGTTGGCGCGGGCGTCACTCACGCCGGCTTCACCACGCCGATCACGGGTGACGGCAACAGCGTCGAACAACTTCAGACGGGCGTCTCGGCGGGGTTTGGCTCGGCAGTCACCGCCGGCACGTTCACCATCAACGGCACCGCCGTCACCATCGGCGCGGGCGACACGTTGCAGACGGTGTTCAACAACATCGCCACCGCCACGGGCAACAAGGTCACGGCCGCCTACGATGCCGCCGCCGACAAGATCACGCTCACCAGCACGGATACGGTGAACCCCATCACGCTCGGAGCCGGCGGCGACACGAGCAACTTTTTGTCGGTGACGGGACTGGCCACCGGCACCAGCAACGTCGTCACGAGCGCCGCGCGGATCGGCGGCACCCACGCGCAGGGAGCCATGAGCATCAACGGCGTGATCGTCAATTACAACGCGGGCACGGACAGCCTCCAGAACATCCTCGACCGCATCAACAACTCCTCCGCCGGCGTCACCGCCAGCTACGATGCGCAGAACGACCGCTTCACCCTGACCAACAAAAACACCGGCGACACGGGCATCGTGCTACAGGATGTCACGGGGAATTTTCTGGCCGCGACCAGCCTCGCCGGCAGCACCCTCACGCACGGAAAAAATCTCACCTACACGCTGAACGACGGCCCGCCCCTCGTCAGCCAGGGCAACACCATCACGGCGGACAGTTCGAGCGTCACCGGCCTGACCGTCAACGCGCTGAACCTCGGCAAGGTCAACGTGACCGTGGGCAGCGACACCACCGCGCTCAAAACCGCGCTCTCGAATTTCATCAAGGATTACAACTCCGTCCAGACCTACATCAGCACGCAGACCGCCAGCTCCACGGACAGCACCGGCAATGTGAGCTCCGGCATTCTCGCCGCCGATCCCGACGCGAACGGCATCATCAAAAATTTGCGCGCCTTGAGCTTTGCCCCTGTCGCCGGATTGACCGGGGCCATCAGCCAGCTCGCCAGCCTGGGCATCAAGACCAACGGCAAGGACAACACCATCGAGTTGAGCGATTCCGCCGCGCTCGACACCGCCCTGTCCGGCAGCCTGAACTCGGTGCAGAAACTTTTCACTAATTCCACCAACGGGGTGGCCACCCAGCTCGACAACTACCTGACGCACACGATTGGCACCGATGGCACGCTCGCCGCCCACATGGCCAACCTGACCAAGCAAAACACCAGCATTGACGCCCAGATCGCCGCGCTCGAAAAAACCGTCGCCACTGACAGCGCCCACTGGACCAAGGCGTTTCGCCAAATGGAAACCGCCCAGGCCCAGATCACCCAGCAGTTGAACTACCTCACCCGCGCCATCAGCAGCGGCAGCCTCTGACCCCGCGATGAATTTTTTCGCCCGCACCCATCTGCTCCTGCTCGCCACCTGCGCCCTCCTGGCCGGCTGCGCGACCCAGGCGCGGAACCTTGCGGCGCTGGCCCCGGACTACCGGCCCGAAAATGTTTTCTCCTATCCGCCCACTCTCCCCATGAACCTCCAGCGCGTCGCCGTGCTGCCGCTCGCCTGCGAGGAACCGCACGCCAACCTGCCCGAGGGCTGCGAAGCGTTGAACCCCGTGTTGCTGACCGAACTGGCCAAGCTGAAAAAATTTGAAGTCGTGGCCGTCAACCGCGAAAACCTCCGCAGCCGCACGGGCCGTTCCAGTTGGACCGGTGCCGAAGTGCTGCCCGCTGAATTCTTTGCTTCGTTGCAACGCACGTATGGCTGTGATGCCGTGCTGTTCTGCCAGCTCACCGTCTTCCACGCCTACGCGCCGATCACCGTCGGCTGGCGCTTCAAAATGGTGGACACCCGCACCCGGCAGATTCTATGGGCGGCCGATGAAGTTTTTGACGCCGGCCAAAAGACCGTGCTGAACGGTGCCGCCCGTTTCCAGGCCACCGCGTTGCGCGGTTCCGAGGCGGACGGCTGGAGCATTCGCAACTCCCCCCGCCAGTTCGGGCAGTACGCCGCCGCCCGACTCCTCGCCACCCTGCCCGACCGTTAATAAATATTCTAAAGTATCTCCCCAACCCGCCGATGGTAACTCAGAGGCAGAAGGGAAAAGGCTGCCGGAAAGATTGGAGCCGTTATGCAAATAGAATTTAATACGAGC
>JAYWBR010000378.1:0-3633 GCA_043781315.1 Verrucomicrobiota bacterium
TTTTATGGTCCCAGGATTTTAAGTCCTGTGCGTCTGCCATTTCGCCACACCGGCAACTGTTTATTTGCAACGACTTGCGAACAATCGCACGTCTGAGGATTGACTTTGTGCCACCATTTGTGCCACTTTAACTATATGCAAGCCAATGCAAGTCAAAGCAGTCACAAAAAAGCTGTTAAACAAATCAATCACGCGGCCAGCTTCGCAAAAGTCCTGGACGGGCGCAAGCAACCCGTGCGCGGTCTCTGGCAGCGCGGCGAGATTTTCTATGCCCGACTGAGCATCGAGGATTTCAGCACGGGTAATAAGCGGATGCGACGCGTGCCACTGACTGACGACGAAGGAAACCACGTTGCCAGCGTCGCCAAGGCGATTGAGAAATTGAACGGACTGCGCACGCATCGTTCAGAGGACAATCTGCCCAAGCTTGGCCGGACGCCGACATTCTCTGCCTATGTGGACGAATACCTGGCGCACGTCAAAGCCGGGCAGGGGACAAAGAAACCCGGCACCATTGCCAAAGAGGAATCCACGCTCGACTTGTGGAAGGATCACATCGGCGGAATCAGGCTCGACAAGATCAGGCCCGCGCACGTCGCCAGCTTTATGAAGAAGCGGCTCGCCGGCGGCATCAGCAAGCGCACGGTCAAGCTGGACATCATCGCCTTGCGCAACGTCCTAAAGCACGCCCGGGACGTGGACGAACACATTCAGGAATTGCCCGTGCCGCCAGGAATCAATCGGGAGTTGAAATCATCCGTGGCGAAGCGGGAACTTTTTACACCGGCTGAACTGGAAACGCTCTGTGCCGCTGCGCTCTCCAAAAAAGCGGACGGCTCGCCAGTCACAAAGAACGGTCAACAGTTCGCCGATTATGTCCGGCTCATGGCCTATTGCGGCGCACGGCGAAATGAAACGCTCGCGCTCCGCTGGGCCGACGTGGATTTTGCGGGCGAGAAACTAACCATTGAACGGCAGGCGTATGACGACGAAACCGACGCTACGACAAAAAACTCGACGGCGCGCACGGTGGATTTCAACCCGGCTTTGAAAAAGCATCTGCTCGACATGAAAACCCGTCGCGCTCCCGATTCGCAATGGTTGTTCCCATCACCGCAGCGCGGCGACAAGGATATTCACGCCATGAGTTTTCGTGAATCGTTGGAACTTGCCCGCGCTCACGCCAAGCTGCGCAACATCGGTTTCCATGACATGCGGCACTTGTTCATTTCGTTCTGTGTCATGTCCGGCTTGGATTACATGACGATTGCGAAATGGGCAGGACACAAGGACGGCGGCATCCTGATTGGCAAGGTCTATGGCCACTTTGCCGACGCTCACACCAAGGCCGCAGGGCAGCGGGTGAACTTTGGGCCGACGATAGTTGAGAAGGCGGCCAGCGTATGAGCGCACTTGAAATTAAACGCCCGCGTTATGAATCCGTGCCGCTGGCAACCGGCCTTGGTTGGCAGGCGTCGGCGGACTGGCAATACACTGAGAAAATGGACGGCATCCGGTATGAGTTGAACATCGGCGGCAGTGTCATCATCGGCGAATTTATGCGCGACGGAAGATTCTACGCTTTCGACATCGCGACTCACGCCGGCCAAGACATCCGCAAGGCACCACGCCGCGAACGGCTGGCCATCCTGGACGTTTTTCAAGCTACTGCGGCCTGAACTTCATCCACCGGCAGCGACCTCTTAAATCGAGTCCTGGCGATGGTGGCGGCGAAGGCAGAAAACATGCCCAAAGGTCGGCCAAAATTAAATATAGGGCACGCCCATGACACGAGGTCAAATATAGCGGAGTCATTGGCGGTCTCTACTGATTCTGTGGCGGTAGCTTCCAAGATTCTTGACCGTGCAAACGTCGGCGACGTGGTAGAAGTGAAATGCTTTTCCATCACGGCCAAGGATAAGTTCCGCGAGCCGAGATTTGTCAGAGTCCGCACGGATAAAAAGGAGGTTGCATGAACTCGCTGATGAAAAGGAAAAAAGCTTCTCAGGCTGAGAAGTTATCCAGATCGCCGCTCCAGAAAAAAATCATCAAGGCGTTGAGGGATGGCTCGGTATATTCCGACCGTCAAATTGCACGAAGGTTGGGCACGTCGCATGTCACCGTGGTAAAAGTTCGCCGTGAATTTCCGCAATACTCCCAGGATGAGACCGTCGGAATAGATGGCAGGAGACGCCGCCGGAAAACACAGGGATTTTGTCGAGACATTAACGCAGCGTTGCAGCGCCTTGATGAAGTAATAGGACGCTTCACAACCGCAATGGGGACTACACTCGAAACCGCAGAAAAAGTGGAGGCCCGAAAAATAATCACTGATTGGGTGATAAAAATTAACAACCGAGTTGAACCGTTCCTTAGTCCTGTGGGGGAGATGGAAAAGCATTCAAAAGAGTGGTATAGGGACGATTCATAATTACCAGTCGATTACCAGTTGGAGGTTTTCCAACACACATGAACGCCCAATAAAAACGGGCGTTTTTGATTTCTACGTGGTTTTGCTTGACGCCGTCGCATTGATATATGGTTAATGCAACGCAAGTAAATGTCACAACATCCGCAACGGAATCACCCGCTCTAGTTTCGCTTAATCAATTCGGCCAGCAACTAGGACGAACAAGCGTCACGCTCTGGCGTTGGCGCAACCTTGGATGGCTGGACGGCATCGTCAACATCGCCGGCAAGCCTTACATCACCCACGAAGGAATAGAGAAATTCACTCGACGCGCTCAAGCTGGTGAGTTTGCCAAGGAACATCACGCACCAAAGAAAGAGAAGGCCAAGGCGACGGCGGAGGACATGCGATGAAATCCAAACTTCGCAAATCCCGGCTGACTGGCTCGCAGCGGGTGAAGATCGAAAAGTTAATCCGGCGCGGCTGGTTTCCGGGCGCAATGATCGGGCGCGTGCTGTCCCGGAAAGGGAGTTATCGCCATGTGTGAAATTTCACTCGGCTCCGCCACGGGCAACGAGATCATCGGCCACACGCCGCCCGCCGCCGTCATCGCTGACATTCAAAGCGGTAAATGGGCAAAGGCAATCGCCGCGCTCCGCTCCGCAACCGGCGACGAGGCCAAGCGGCTAAAAAAACTTCTGCCCGCCATACTTTGGGCCGGGACTTTTACCACCCGGAAAAATGACGGCATTGAAAAATTCTCCGGCTTCCTTTGCGCCGACATTGACAAGGTGCAAGACCGCATCGGCGAGCTTCACGACATCGCCCGCTCCGATCCGCCCGCCGTCGCCGCTTTCGTCTCCCCGTCCGGCACCGGCATCAAAATTGTTTTTTGTGTCCCGGTTGCCGCCGATGCAAAACAGCACCGGCAAACCTTCAACGCCGTTCGCGCTCACGTCGCTGGTATTTACCAGGCACAGGTTGACGAGGCCGCGAAGGATATTGCCCGGCTCTGTTTTGTTTCTCACGATCCCGCCGCGTTTTTCAATGCCGACGCAGTGCCCCTCGCCCTGGTGCCAGAGGAAGCCAAGACCGAGCGCGCTCGGGTGCCAGCCGCAAAAGTTCAGCCATCAACCCGTACGCAGATTGCTGAAGGGATTCTCGGCGCAATCCAGTGGACAGACGAAGGCGAATTTTGCAAATGTCCCGGCGAACATCTTCAC
>JAYWBR010000379.1:0-3627 GCA_043781315.1 Verrucomicrobiota bacterium
TCTTACTCTTTGGTAACCCGCCGCGAACTCTGTCTCCTTGGCTAAGTTCTCCAACTCCTCAATTAAGACCGTCCCTTTGGGCAACCATAGAGGTAACCCCGGACCCACATCTTCATCAAAGGTGAATAGCTCCATCTCTTTCCCAAGCTTCCGGTGGTCGCGCTTCTTCGCCTCCTCCAGCATCGTGAACCAGGCTTCCATCTCGGTCTTGTTCTTGAACGCCGTGCCGTAGATGCGCTGGAGCTGCGGGTTTTTCTCGTCGCCCTTGTAGTAGGCGCTGGCGACGTGCGTGAGCTTGAACGCGCCGATGTTGCCGGTGCGCATCACATGCGGCCCGGCGCACAGATCAATGAAATCGCCGTTCTTGAAATAGGAAATCGGCTCGCCCTCGGGAATCGCTTCGAGATTGCCGAGCTTGAACTTGCTCACGTTGCCGGGGCGTTCGGCGAGTCCGCCCAGCCGTCCGCTCTGCGAATCAGCGATGGCCTGCTCGCGCGTGACGATGATTTTCTCAAAAGTGTTGTTCGCCTTAATCTCCTTTTTCATCTCGGCCTCGATCTTCTCAAAATCCTCCGGCGAGATGCGGTGCGACAAATCCACGTCGTAATAAAAACCGTTTTCAACCGGCGGCCCGGCGGCGAACTGCGCCTCGGGCCAGAGCCGCAAGATCGCGGTGGCCATGACGTGCGCAGCGGAATGGCGGATGCGCTCCACCTCGGTCATCTTCGCGCGGTCGTCCAAGGTTTTGCGCTCCGGGTTCGGTTGCGCAGGTTGTTGATTTTCGTCGGGCATAAATCAATTTGAGCCGAAAAGGTTTGAAGCTGCAAAAATGCGGTGATGATGCGGACAGTTCATGGCTTTAAGGTAATAACTCTCCGGCTCGCCCAGTTTTTTTAATTCCGCGCGCAACGTGGACAATTCGTTGAAAGCGGCAGCAATCTCCGCCGGCGCGGTGCTGGCCTTGACGGCTTGTTCGATGGCGACAGATTCTTCGGGTTTCAAAATGGCAGACATTGCCGACAAAATAGCGCTACGCGGCACGCAAAGGAACTTCAAATTTCACCAGCAAGGCACCGTGCTTTGATGTGCGACCCAGCGCACCAAAACGACGCGGAAACCAAAGCCGGAGAAGGTGGCAAAGTTCACGGCCGGAGCGTGAGCGTGGTTTCCTGCTGGTGATGGGAAATGCCGATGACGAGCGCTTTTCCCCCGGGAGCCTGCCGCTGCAAGGCGGCGACATCGGAGGTTTTATTTCCGTTGACCGAGAGGATAACATCATTCTTCTGCAACCCGACCTTCGCCAAAGCCGAACCAGCCGGGACTTCCAGCACCAGCACTCCCGTCACGCCAGGCAGGCCGAATGCCGACATCTCGCCCTCGTCGGCGATGTTGCGAACACTGGCATCGAGCCAGTTGCGCGGCGTGGCGTCACGGTCAACGGAGGCGGCTCCAGGCTTCTGCCCCGGCAGCACGGGCGGGCGGGCGATGGCTTTCAATGCCTGCTTCTGCACGCCGAACTGATCCATCGGAAAATTCACAAAGCCCAGCGCCAGCGCGGGCGAGCCCGCCTTGACGCGATAATCGCCGTTGGCCGGATCCACGAACTGCGCGTCCGCCACAATGGAATGTTCGTCGTGCCCGCTCTGCCGTTGCAATTTCGTGGCAGGCATGCTGCCCGCGCCGTCCTTTTGCATCAGGTTGTAATCCAGCTCCTGCCCCCACGGCGGGGCGGGCATCAGGGCAGGGCGATAGTCGTTCCAGACGATGTTGTGGGCGAAGACATCACCACTCGAGGCAAACCAGCAATGCGGGTGCAGCCCGGAACCAACCATGATGTTGTTTTCCACGATGCGCCGGTAGCCTTCGCGATTCTTGATGCCGCCATGCAAACAGAGATTGTTCGTGATGACGTAATTCGACGAACCGTCATCAAGGTCAATGTCCCAGCCGTGGTCGCAGCGCCAGCGGTTGTTTCGCAGGACGATGGGCTTGACGACATCCAGCAGCGGCAGCTCCGGCACCTGCTTCACCCACGCGTTGACCTCATTGATGCCCGGCCGCCAGAAACGGTCGCGGCCCCAGGAATTGAATGAGCCGTGATCGCCAGTTTCCTTCACCGTGTCGAACACATCGCAAAATTCAATGACGTGTCCGCCCCAGCAGCCGTCACCGATATTGATGCCTACGCGCGGCATGTCGTAGATGGAGCAGTGGCGCACGGTGATGTTTTGCGCGAGGTCAATGGCCACGCCGGCAGTCTGCTTCTCCACGCGACCGGTCAGGTAAATCAAGCAATCGTCCACGAAGCAGTCTGCCGGATAGTTATTGCTCTTCGGCCCGGGCGTGCGGTCAATGTTCTCCAGCTTGTTGACCTGGCTGTAATTGAACAGCGGACTGCGCGCCGCCTGCTGGTCGCCGACAAAACAGATGCCGCTCGCGCCCGCTTTCGCAATCTGGCAGCCGCGAATGGTGATGCGACGGTTGTAGTTGTTGACGAAAACCGCATTGCCGCCGACCTGGTCAATGAAGCCATCCTCCAACGCGCAATCTTCCGCGCATTCAAAGAATATCGCGCCGCCGCGGTAGATCGCCCAGTCCGTCCGAAGCAACGGCTCCTTTGTGTCCATGACCGTGCGGGCGGCGTGGCGAAAAGTCAGTCCGCGCAGCGTAACGAACTTCACCGGCGCGGCTTCGCTGCCGCGAAACTCCACGAGGCTGCGCAACCGCGTGGCCTCCACCGTCGCTTTGTTCAACTCCAGTCCGGCGGGCGGGTAAAAGTAGAGCGTGTGGGTTTTGTCATCGAGGAACCATTCGCCGGGTGCGTCGAGTTCCTCAAAAATGTTTTCGACGAAACGGATGGTTTTATGCACCGCGCCGCCACGATTGTTCTGCCAGCCGCCTATCTTAGTTACGACGCCGTCGGCGTCCTTGCCAGTGATGCGCCAGGTGAAATCGCCCCAGAGCGACGGGTGCATGGCGTGAAAATAGCCGCCCGTGGGATCAGCCCAGCGCGCGGAACGATTTGTGGAGATGGCGTCCGCCGCAAAGCCATCGAAGTATTGCGCCTGGGGATCGAAGTTTGGATAGCGCGCGAGCAGTTGCCGCTCGCCGTTCACAAAAATTTCCTCGGTCTGCAAATCTGCCGGCACTTTGGCCGCAAAGATGCCGTTCGTAAACGGCTGCCAATTTAGTTTCTCCAACTTCACGCCACCGCTGATGACGGGCTGTTCGTTCGGGTAAGCTTGGAACACCACCGGCACCGCTTTCGTGCCGGAATCCTGCGCGGTGAAAACGAGCGTTGCCGGCAGATAATATGTGCCGCCGCGCAAAAGCACATCGCCCGGCTTTTGCCGCACCGCCGATTGCGCGCGTGGAAGCGTGGCGAACGGTTTTGCCGGCGTGCCGGGATTGGCGTCATCGCCGTCGGGCGCGACGTAATAAGGCTGCGCGATCAGGAACGAGCCGGACAGCAGGATGAGGGCGGCAAGCAGATGAGTTTTAGCGAGGATTTTCATAAATGCTGTCAGCGCTGGTGATTAATAAATATGACCGGGACGCGCGCCAAAATGCCAGCGGTTTCGCCAGCATTCTTAATGTTTCCGCCGGCGCAAAATCAATCCACGTCAT
>JAYWBR010000380.1:0-3625 GCA_043781315.1 Verrucomicrobiota bacterium
CCGTGGACGATTCAGAATCAGAGCGGCAAACCGTTTCAAGTCTTCACGCCATTCTGGAAGAACTGTCTGACGAAACCCGATCCCGCCGAACCACTGCCGCGTCCACGAAAATTGTTCGCGCCAGAGCGCTGGCCAAAATCATTCGCGCTGGCCGCACTGGAACTGGAGCCGAAGATTAAATGGGCGGAAGGAATGCGCGCCGCCTGGCAGCCCGGCGAATCGGGCGCGGCGGCACAGCTCAGAAAATTTCTCACCGCCGCGTTTTCCAATTACACCAACGACCGCAATCGTCCTGATTTGACAGGCACTTCGCGGCTTTCACCGCATCTGCACTTCGGTGAAATCAGTCCGCGCCAGATCTGGCACGCGGTGCGGCGGCATGTTGAGATGGGAGCGCCGATCTCCGAATCGGCCCGAACCGGGGAAGCCACGGCACCGACGAGCCGGGTCGGAGACCGGCGCTTCGTAGCTGACTGGCGCACGTCGCAGTTTCTCACCGAGATTGGCTGGCGCGAGTTTGCGCATCACCTGCTGCATCACTTTCCGCACACGCCAGCCGAACCGCTGCGCGCGGACTTCAAGAAATTTCCCTGGCGCAAGGACGCGGAGTTTCTCGCCGTGTGGCAAAAAGGCAAAACCGGTTATCCCATTGTGGACGCCGGGATGCGCGAGCTGTGGGCGACGGGCTGGATACACAACCGCGTGCGGATGATCGTCGCGTCGTTTCTCGTGAAGGATCTGCTGCTCTCGTGGACCGACGGTGCGGCATGGTTTTGGGATGCGCTGGTGGACGCCGATCTCGCGCAGAACACGCTGGGCTGGCAATGGACGGCGGGCTGCGGTGCGGATGCCGCGCCTTACTTTCGTGTCTTCAACCCGGTCACCCAGGGCGAAAAATTTGACCCTCACGGTGGTTATGTTCGACGCTGGTGCCCGGAGCTGGTCCAACTTTCGGACCAGTGGCTGCACGCACCGTGGAATGCTCCGCGTGAGATTCTTGAGCGCGCCGGGGTGGTGTTGGGAGACAATTACCCCGAGCCAATCGTCAGCCATGCCATCGCCCGCGAAGTCGCGCTGGCGACTTTTGCGGCAATGAAAAGCGGCCGATGATGGGCCGATCCACCTGGCTCGAAGTGCGCCGGCAATTTCCAGTGTTGCAAATTTCCGCGCCAGACCGCAAAAGATAGCGACGTGTTCACGGTTTCCGAACAATTCCGGCAGGCCCGCGAGGCGCAACACTTGACCGTTCAGCAGGTGGCCGAATGGACCAAGATGCGGACCGACCATGTCCGTGCGTTCGAGGAGGGGAACTTCAACGTGTTCTCCGCGCCGGTGTATCTCCGCGGTTTCGCCCGCACCTACGCCAAATTGCTCAAGCTCGACGCGGTGCAAATCCTGGCCGCGCTCGAAGTGGAATTGCGCGGGACGGAAAAATTCAGCGAGCCGCCGCCGTTGTCCAACGAGCCGCGCGGGGTGCTGGATTTTTTGATGCTCCAGCTTTCCCGGCTCAACAAGAACAACGTCCGTTTCGCCCTCGGCGTGCTGGCCGTCGTCGTCGGGGCTGGGCTGGGCTGGTTCATCTGGCAGCGGACGCGGCCGGCGGATCCGCTCGCCGATTTGAAGCCGGCCGTGTATGAGCCGGCGCAAAATAACTCCGGCGACACGCTCGCGCTGCCGCCCCGTAAATAGCGGCGCCGCGTTTTTGCCTGGCCAAGAATGGCGCGGTCATCGGCCACATTGCTGACAAGCCCGCCAAGCTCGGCGGGCTGCCGCGCGGGGAAGCGAAGCCGGCGTGTTGTTGGTGCAATTGAAATCACAGGATTCACAATGAGGCGATTTGCCATAGGCGACATCCACGGTTGTTATTCGGCACTGCTGGCGCTCGAAGAGGAGTTGAAATTCGGCGCGGAAGATGTCGTTGTGACATTGGGTGATTACGTGGATCGCGGGCCGGATTCGCGGCTGGTGATTGACCACTTGATCGCGCTCGACCAGCGCACGACGCTCGTGCCGTTGCTTGGCAACCACGAGATCATGATGCTCGATGCCCGCCAGGGTGATCGGGCTTTTCAGGATTGGAATGATGCCGGCGGGCACACGACCCTCGACTCGTACAAAGCGCCGACGCTGGATTCCATCCCGATGCGACACTGGAAGTTTTTGGAAACGTGCCGGCGATTTCACGAGGCTGGCCCGGATTTTTTCGTTCATGCCAACGCCTGGCCGGATCTCCCATTGGCGCAACAGCCGGATGAAATGTTGTTTTGGGAAACCTTCAACAATCCGCCGCCGCATGATTCAGGTCGTCGCATGATTTGCGGGCACACTTCGCAACGGAGCGGAAAGCCGCTCAATCTTGGACATGCCGTGTGCCTTGACACCTGCGCGTACGGCGGCGGCTGGCTGACGTGCCTGGAAGTTCACTCGGGCACGTACTGGCAGGCCAACCAGTTTGCCCAGATGCGCACCGGCACGCTCTGAGGTCGGATCGCCGCTTCGCCGAGGCAAACGCGCCGGGCCGGGGGCGGGAATTTTTTTGAAACCGGAGCTTGACCGTATTTTTACGTAGCACTATTCTCAAAACGGTTTGAGGCGCATGACTAATAAAAAGTGTTTTCTGGCGGCAATGCTTTCGCATTTCGGGCCGGATTTATTTTTCAACCTGCTTCACTCAACAGGAGAAAACATATGGCCAGCGGCAAAGTAAAATGGTTCGACAACAAAAAAGGGTTTGGCTTCATCTCGCAGGACACCGGCACCGATGTCTTTGTGCATCATTCCTCAATCGTGGGCCAGGGATTCAAATCCTTGAACGAAGGTGAACCCGTCGTGTTCGACGTGGTGCCGGGCGAAAAGGGATTGAAAGCCCAGAACGTCAAGCGCCCGGACGCGCTCTGATCGCATCCCGGCTCAACGACTCCGGCGTAGGCGGCGGATTTTTATTTCGCCGCCGCGCCTCCTTCTGGTTAAGCTGCTGACATGCCGGGCAACGCCAACCCCATTTACAGCCTCTATGTTCATGTGCCGTTTTGCGCGCAGAAATGCTCGTATTGCGCGTTCTTCTCGGAAGCTTCCAGCGGTGAACTCATCAATCGCTACGTCGCCGCGCTGATCCGCGAACTGGAACTGGTCGCGGCGGATCTCAAACCGCGCACGATTTTTTTCGGCGGCGGGACGCCTTCGCTGCTGAACCTCCGCCAGTGGGAGGACATTCTCCGCGCGATGGAACGCCTGAATCTGCTGGGCGCGGAGGAGTTCACCGTCGAATCCAACCCCGCCACCGTCTCCGCCGACAAATCCAAATTGCTGCGCTCGTTCGGCGTGAACCGCATCTCGATGGGCGTGCAGTCGCTCGACGAAAATCTGCTCGACCGCCTCGGCCGCATCCACTCGCGCGAAATGGTTTTCAAATCCTTTGACACCCTGCGCGCGGCGGGCTTTGACAATGTGAACCTCGATCTGATGTTCGCCATTCCCGGCCAGACGATGGACATCTGGCGCGCGACGCTGGACGAAGCCATCGCTCTCGGCAGCGAACACCTGTCGAGTTACGAAGTCATTTACGAGGAGGACACGCCGCTGTTTGAGCAGATGAAGGCGGGCGAATTCGACGTGAACGAGGATC
>JAYWBR010000381.1:0-3620 GCA_043781315.1 Verrucomicrobiota bacterium
TTGAATCGCCGCGTCAAATGATTCGCCATTCCCTCCCAAACCGCACACACGCACCCAAGTGTCGTTGAGCGTGTTCAGGTATTTGATCCAAAACGCGACAGTGATGCCGGCGGTGTTATTCGCGTCACCGATTATTTTGGTGATGGCGTCCGGACCTTCGGCGAGTTTGTAGCCGCCGTTGAACTGCCAGGCGCTGCCCGTGTTAGCAGTCGCGCCACCGACGACCGTCGGCAAAGCCCCCGAACCGGAGAGCGTCCCCCAAAAAATGCTGTTGGTATTGGCGGAATTTGTGATGGCCAAGGCACCCGTCACGGGAATCTGGTCCAATCGAAAATCAATGGCCGGCGCAGCGGCCATTTTTACGGCGGCCGAGAAACAAAATAGCAGGCAAAAAAATTGACGCACAGGATTGGGTTGAGCATCGCACCAAAATGCTACGCGACGAGGGTAATATTTACGTCAGCAAGGGGCGAAATTTCTTCAGTGTCTGGGAAGGTTCTTTTCCGGTAGCCCGCGCCAGGAACCGGGCGATTTACCTATGGCCTGGCTGAACACCTGATTCAACCGGCGGCGGTCGGACAAGCCAGACTGCCGGGCGATGGACTGCAAACTCAATGGCGGCTTTTGCACTAGCAATTCCTGCGCGCGGCGAACGCGCTGCTGTATGAGATACTCATGCGGCGTGTGGCCAATGATCTGACGAAACCGCCGCTCCAGCGTGACGCGCGAAATCTTCACGCACTGGAGCACGTCGGAAATGTTGATCGGCTCGAAGCCGTGCGCGCGGATGAATTCCACCGCGTGCGCCACCTCGCGGTCTTCGATGGCCATCGTCGCGGTCGAGGCGCGCTCCGCGATGCCGAGCGGCGGCACGGTGACGGTGAATTTATCCAGCCGCTTGCCGGACATCAGATCGTCGAGGCAAGCCACGGCCAGGCTGCCGAGCAGCTCATGGTTTTCCAGCGACGCGCTCAACGGCACGGGACATTGCGGCAGCACCTCGCTGTGGCAGCCGGTGGTGATCATCACGAGGTCGCGCGGGATTTCCAGACCGGCCTCACGGCACGCGGCCATCAGCTCCGGCGCGTCCCAGTCGTCCATCAGTGTGACGGCGGCGGGCGCTTGCAATGTCCGCACCCAGTCGGCAAAACGCCTTTTCTCCTCGGCGCTGATCGGCTGCGGCAACGCTGGCTGCGTGGTGCGCAGATGAAACAATTGCGGCTTCAATCCGCACGCCTTCAGCGTTTCCTGAAACGCGATGAAACGCTCCTGAATGAAATGTCCGCCCGGCACGATGACGCAGCCGATGCGACGGAAACCTTTTTCAAGCAAATGCTCCGCCGCCATCCGCCCCAGCGCCGGATAGTCGTGTTTCACCGAGGGCACGCCGGCGTCCGGCAGCCACGACGAGACGTTGACGAGCGGAAATTTTATTTTCTTCGCCTCGCGCTTCATCGCCTCGGAGGTGATGCGCACAATCGCGCCGTCGCAATCCAGCGTCCGCAAAAATTTGAACGCCGCCACCGACGCCTCCGCCGAAAACACAAACCGCCACCGCCCCGTCTCCTCCGCGTGCCGCGCGATGGCCATGCAAGCCAGGTTATTGATGGATTGAAAAACCGGCAGGCCAATCAGCGCGATGCGTTTTTGCTTGGGTTTCACGGCGGTTAAGTTGCTTCAAGCCAGCGTAAAAGCCAGAGAAGTTTTGTGCGGTGCGTCCGGCGCGGTGAATTTCGCGCCGCGTTGGCTTAATTCCGCCGCCATTCCCAGCCGGCTGACTTCCATCGCCGCGAACAGCACGGCGAACAGCCCGTGCGTGTCGTTGTCGTAGAACGGCCGCGTGACATAATACTCCTCGTCCTCCGTGCACATCGTCCCCGCGCAAATGTCATGCACCGTGCCGTCAGCCCCTATGCGCGAATCCAGCGCCGACCAGCCGAGCCGCACGGCTTCCAAAAATTTTCCGCGCGCGAGCCAGCCGTGTTGGATGCCGCGCGCAAAGGCCATGACAAAAATCGCCGTGCCGGAAACTTCCTTCCGCGAATCAGCCCGTTCCAGCACGTTGAACCAAAAACCGTCGTCCGCCTGCAATTTCAGCAGCGACTCCGCGTGCGTCTGGAAATGTTTTAGAATCGCCGCGCGCTGCGGATGCGTCGCCGGTAGATGTTGCAGCACGCAACTCATCGCCCAGATCGCCCAGCCGTTGCAGCGCGACCAGTGCGGCAACTTCACCGGATTGTCCGAGTAGCGCGCGTGGACGTAAAGCTGCGCATCCGCATCCCACACTTGTTCGTTGAACGCGATTGTCTGACTCGCCGCGTCGTCTAAAAATGCCGCGCGCGTTTTCGCGTCCTTCGCCAGCAACGCCGCCTGCACGAGAAACGGAATGCCCATGAACATGTCGTCCACCCACGTCGTGAATTTCACCGGCGTCGTGCGCGTGAAAATGCCGCTGCCCGGCAGGCGAATCTGCTCGTGCCGCGCGTAGTGCAGCATCCGCGCAATCCATTTTTCGTAAGCCACGCGGTTTGGAAATTTTTTCTCCGCGCGCAGCCGGTGAATGAACGGCAGCGACGGTGCAAGCGTGAAATCCAGCAGCGGCGTCTCGATGATCCAGTGGTTCGCCGACTCCACCGCGTTCAACGCTTTCACCTGATGCTCGACGAACGGAATGCCTTCCAAATGAAAACCGCAAAACCGGTTCGCGTAGTCCGCGTATTTTTTTTGGCCCGTCGCCTCGGCCAGCAATTGCATTGCCCAGGCCGTGCCACCGTTGTGATAATTCCAATTGTAATTCGTGCCCCACGGCAGCGGGTCAATCAGCCCCCCGAGAATTTCAACCTTCGGAATCGTCCACGTCACCGGCGCGTCCAGGCCCGGATACATTTTTCCAAAAACAAATTTCTTTTCCGGCGGCAAAACTTTTTCCAACGCGCCGCGCTTGGCCGGAAACGGCCCGATCACCAGCCAGTTCGTCAGCGCCGCAATTTTTTCATCTACGTTCCCCACGCCGCGCAATCCGATTTCAGGATGCGCCGCGCCATTCACTACCGCGCCCTTGTGGCTTGGCGGCTGGAGATACACCCGCCATTCGCCGCCGCGCGTTTCGGATTTGATGAGCAACGTGTTCGCACCCGCCTTCAAGTCCGCGACGAACTCATGCGACATCTCAAAACTCCGTTCGTCGCGTCGCAGATTGATTTTCCGCGCACCGGTCTTCGCATAAACTCGCTTTCCGTTCAGCCAAATCTTACAGCCGTCGCTGTGCTCGATTTCGATTTTAACTTTCCCTGCCTTCGCCGCCGTCAATCGCGTCCACGCGAACGCCACCGCCGGATGCCCCAGCCCGAACGTGCGCCCGAAATCCACAAAGTGCATCCGGTCAAACGCACGGCTGTTCGGCGCAACTTCCAGCCGGTAGGCGAAGGGCGTGTCGCGAATGAGTTTGTCGCCGATGAGACGGGCGGCTGCCAAAGGTTGTTTCATCCCGAATTCCGAAGTGCGAATCGGTAGCACAGGCGACCCGCCTGTGCCGTCCGGCCACTGGCCGGACGGCACGAGGGCGGACGTTGGCACTGAAACCGGCACCCGAAAAAGTGCGGACGGTTTCCCCGTTCCGA
>JAYWBR010000382.1:0-3618 GCA_043781315.1 Verrucomicrobiota bacterium
CCCTTTTCACAAGGGTTCGATCCGCTGCCAACTGCCACGCCCTAAGCCGGTCACAGACCGGCGCTCCGCCAACGCCTCACCCGCTTTTAATCACACCCATCTGCGTTCCCTGATCGTCGGGAAGCTTGCCCTGACGCGAGTCTGGCTGCTACTTTCTCCGCCACACAATGACTGTGTTCAAATTCAACCAGAACGTCCGCCATTCCGGCACGCGCCTGAACTTCCACACACCCATGAAAACTACCTTGTCACTCGCCTTGTCGCTCGCCTTGACACTCTTGCTCCTGCCGGGTCGGTTGCACGCCGCGTTGCCCGCGCCGGATGCGGATGACGGCGCGATCAATCTCCCGCCGGGCTTTCGCGCGCTGGTGGTGGCGGACAATTTGAACCGCGACCGCACCGGCGGAAAAAACAACGACGTGCTGCGGTTTCTTTCCATCGCGCCCAACGGGGACATTTATGCGAAGTATCAGCGCAATGGACTGTTGGCCTTGAGCGACACGAACGGCGATGGCCGCGCCGACGTGATTGAAAAATTCGGCTCCGGGCCGGGCACGGGCGTCTCGGTGCATGGCGACTGGCTTTATTATTCCACCCGCACCGGCGTCTATCGCTACCAATACACGCCGGGCGAACTCGTGCCGAAAGGCGAACCGGAAACCATCGTCTCTGGCCTTCCTGCGGAGAACGCGCATGACGCCAAGTCCTTCGCGTTCGATGGCGAGGGTCGGCTGCTGGTCGAGGTCGGCTCGCCGTACAATGTTTACAGCAAACCCGACCGGCAGTTCGGCGCGAAGGGGATGGATGCGACGGAGTTTCTAAAAACCCACGGCGGCTTCTGGCGCTTTGACGCAAACAAAACCAATCAAGTGTTGGCGGACGGTTTTCATTTCTCCACTGGACACCGCCACTCGCTCGCGCTCGCGTGGCAGCCGGTGTTGAAGGAATTTTTCATGGTGATGATGGGCCGTGACAACATGAATACGGTGGCTCCCGAATTTTACGATGATCTCGATAACGCCGAACGCGACGCCGAGGAAATGCATCTGCTCCGCGAAGGCGTCAACCTTGGCTGGCCCTACACCTACTGGGATCCGATCAAGAAGGCGCGCATGGTCGGCCCGGAATTCGGCGGCGACAACCGCAAGCGCGATGACAATGCCGCGTACGACAAACCGGTGATCGCCTTCCCCGCGCACTGGGCGCCGTTGCAGATGGCGGTTTATTCCGGCACGCAGTTTCCGGAAAAATATCGCGGCGGGATATTCGTCGCGTTTCATGGCTCGTGGAATCGCGCGCCGCAGTCGCAGCAGGGTTACAAGGTGGTTTACATTCCATTCGACAAAGACGGGATGCCGACGGGCAAGTATGAAACGTTCGCCGACAATTTTGCGGGCCGGGAGGAATTCGTGAACACCCGCGATGCGCGGTTTCGTCCGTGTGGCGTGGCCGTGGGGCCGGACGGTTCGCTTTACGTCGGCGATACGGAGAAGGGCCGGCTGTGGCGGATTATTTACACCGGCGAGACCAACACGCTGGCGCGCCGGAGCGTTGTGGCGCTGCCTAACTTCATCGCGCCCGACGACCACTCGCGCGGGTCGCAGTTGTTCCAGCAGATTTGCGCGGCGTGCCACATGCCCGACGGCAGCGGCGTCAGCGGGATGCAACCGTCGCTGGTGGGCAGCGCGGTGGTGGCGGGTGATCCCAACACCTTGATCCGCGTTTTGCTTGACGGCCCGATCAAGGCATTGCCGGCGGATCGCGTGAAATATTCGAATCAGATGCCGCCGTTCGCCGCTGCGTTCAATGACAACGACATCGCGGAAGTATTGAGCTTTGTGCGCCGGGTTTTTGCAAAAGGTACCTCGCAGATCACCACCAATCAGGTCGCCGCCCAGCGCAAACCGTAGCCCGGGTGTCGCGACCGTGAATCTGCCAGACAAATTTCCCAACCGCGTCCAGTCGCACGGTGTGATGCGGCTTGCTGGGTGGGCTTTATTTTTTGGCGTCGGGTTTTTTCTGGCCGGGCACGCCGCGCGCGCCGTCACGTTTCAAATTGTGGATCCGGTGGAGTTCGCCAAGATCATTGACACCAACGCGGTTCACACCACCAACGCCATGATCAATTCATGGCTCGAAGGCCCGGTCTGGGTGCCGTCCGGCGGCGGCTATCTCGTGTTCTGCGATCAGGGCAACAACCGGCTCAAAAAACTCGTCCCGCCCGGCGCCCTCACCGACTTTCTGGTTCCGCCCGCGAACACGTTGTACAACGGTACCATGCTCGACGCACGGGAACAGATCATCGGCTGCCAGGCCGGCGGCGCGGGGCTGCGGATCGCGATGGTCACCAACGGCGTCGCCACCACGCTGGTGACGACATGCAACGGCTTGAAATTTTATTCGCCGAACGACGTGGCCGTGAAGTCCGACGGCACGATCTGGTTCACCGATCCCGGTTACAACGGCGGGGTGGCCGCGCCGCCGCAGCCGGGTTTTCAGGGCGGCTACTACGTTTATCGGTTCAACCCCGCCAACGGCAACGCCACCTGCGCGCCCGTCATCACCAACGGGGTTGTCCGGCCCAACGGCATTTGCTTCTCGCCGGATGAGAAGAAACTTTACGTGGCCGACTCCGACACCGCGCAGCACAACATCCGCGTGTATTCCGTGTCCGGCAGCAACACCCTTTCCGGCGGCGCGGTTTTTGCCAACGTCACCAACGGGGTGCCGGACGGGATTCATTGCGACGTGGACGGGCGCATCTGGTCGAGCAGCGGCGAGGGGGTTTATATTTTTGCCGGGACCGACGGCCACCTGATCGGGAAAATTATTTTCCTCCGCACCGCGAACCTCTGTTTCGGCGGGCCGCAAGACAAGACGCTCTACATGACGGGCCAGCCCCTCGTGACCTCCCTCGCCGTGCGGGTGGCGGGAACGCCTGCGTTGAAGCAGTTAAAATCCAGCTTCAACGGCGGCCAGTTGAACCTCTCGTGGCCCGCGCCTTCCAGCGGTTTTGTGCTGCAACAATCGGATCAACTGACGCCCGCCGGCTGGAGCAACTCCGCGAGCGCGGCCATCCCCACCAACGGCCTCAACGTGGTGACGGTCGGCGTGACCAAGAGCGCCCGGTATTTTCGCCTGCGCTTGAACTGACCGGCAACGCCGACAAAGGCCCGTCGGCTATTTCTTTTCGAGCAGCGTCCGCACGAAAAATTCCTGCAAGCGCCGCGCGCCGTACGGCGTCCGCGCCACGCCGTGGCCCGCGCCCGGCATGTCGAGCAGTTCAAAATCCTTGTCGGCTTTGACGAGGGCGTTGACGACCTGCATCGTGCTGGCGGGGTCCACGTTCTTGTCCAACTCGCCGACCATGAGCAGCAGTTTGCCGCGCAGCTTGTGTGCGTCCACCACGTTGGAACTTTTGGCGTAGCTTTCATCCACCGGCCAGCCGAGCCATTGTTCGTTCCACCAGATTTTATCCATGCGATTGTCGTGGCAGCCGCTGTCGGCCACGCCGGCCTGGTAAAAATCCCCGTGATCGAGCAGGCCGCGCAAGGCGCTCTGCCCGCCGGCGGACGTGCCGTAAATGCCGACGCGTGTCAAATCCAGCGCCGGATATTT
>JAYWBR010000383.1:0-3608 GCA_043781315.1 Verrucomicrobiota bacterium
ACTCCTCGGCGTGAGTTTGTCCACTGGCCTGTCGGCGGATGAAGTGGGGTGCCGTCAAAAAGAATTCGGCCCGAACCGCGTCACCGCCCGGCGCGGCACGTCGGCGTGGCTCAAGTTTCTCCAGCAGTTCAACCAGCCGCTTGTTTACATCCTGCTGCTGGCGGTCGGCGTCACGGCGTTCCTCGGCGAATGGGTGGATTCGTCGGTCATCTTCGGCGTCGTGTTCATCAACGCCATCGTCGGTTTCCTCCAGGAGGCCAAGGCGGAGAAAGCCATCGAGGCGCTCGCCAAAATGGTCGCCACCGAAACCACCGTGCGCCGCAGCAACCGCAAACTCCGCGTCCACTCCGAGGAGCTCGTGCCCGGCGACGTGGTGCTGCTTCAATCCGGCGACCGCGTTCCGGCCGACCTGCGATTCCTCCATCTCCGCAATCTCCACGCCGACGAATCCGCCCTCACCGGCGAATCGCTTCCCGTGGCCAAACAGCCTGATCCGCTCCCGTTGGACACGATTTTGGCTGAACGAACAAATCTCGGTTACGCCGGGACGTTCATCACGAGCGGCCAGGCGGAAGGCGTGGTGTTCGCCATCGGTGACGAAACTGAAACCGGCCACATTGCGCGGCTCATCGCCAGCGCGGTCGAATTGTCCACGCCACTCACGCGTAAAATCGCCCAGTTCAGCAAGCTGGTGCTCTGGGTTATTGTCGGACTCGCCGTCGTCACGTTCGCTCTGGGTGTCGCGCGCGGCGAGAAACCAGTTGAGATGTTCATGGCTGCGGTGGCGTTGGCCGTCGGCGCAATTCCCGAAGGTCTGCCCGCCGCCGTGACCATTGTCCTCGCCATCGGCGTCTCACGTCTTGCGAAACGGAAAGCGATCATCCGCAAGCTTCCCGCCGTCGAAACGCTCGGCAGCACCACGGTCATTTGCTCGGATAAAACCGGCACGCTGACCAAGAACCAAATGACGGTTCAGGAAATTTTTGCAGGTGGAAAAATCTACGCCGTGACTGGTGCGGGCTATGAACCCAAGGGAGACCTTCAACTTGACGGCGCAGTCGTGAAAGTGCCGGAGCATCCCGCGCTCGACGAATGCCTGCGCGCCGGTGTGCTGTGCAACGAATCCCAACTCGTGCGCCACGACGGCCACCTGAAAGTGCAAGGCGACCCGACGGAAGCGGCGCTGGTTGTCGCTGGCGAAAAGGGCGGCTTGCCGCACGCGAAGACGCATCAAGCCGCCCCGCGTCTCGACACGATTCCGTTTGAATCCGAACACATGTTCCGCGCGACGTTGCATGAAACGCCCAAGGGCCGGGTCATTTACAAAGTCGGTGCCATGGAACGACTTCTCCCTCGCTGCACCGATGCGCTTGGTGAACGCGGCGAACTCATCCCGCTCGACCAGGACGCCGTCCATCGCGCCGTCGAGCAAATGGCCGGGCGCGGTCTGCGCGTGCTGGCCCTGGCCCGCCGCCATGTGGACGCAACCCACGCCAAGCTCGACCACATTCACGTCGCCGAAGGTCTCACCTTCCTCGGTCTCCAAGGAATGATGGATCCGCCGCGACCTGAAGCCATCGTTTCCGTTCGGCAATGTCAGCGCGCTGGCATCGCCGTGAAAATGATCACCGGCGATCATCTCATTACGGCCCGCGCCATTGCGGGGCAAATCGGATTGCAAGGCCATGAGGAGAACGGACAACTGGTCGCGCTCTCCGGTCGCGAACTGGAGAAAGTTTCCGACGAACAACTGCCCGACGTGGCCGAACGCACGGCCGTCTTTGCGCGCGTGGCACCGGAACAAAAACTTCGCCTGGTTCGTGCGCTTCAGTCGCGCGGGCATGTCGTCGCGATGACCGGCGATGGCGTCAATGACGCCCCCGCACTCAAACAAGCGGACATCGGCGTCGCCATGGGCATCAGCGGCACGGACGTGGCCAAAGGCGCGGCGGCAATGATTCTCACCGACGACAACTTCGCCAGCATCGAGGCTGCCGTGGAGGAAGGCCGGGGCGTGTTCGATAACCTGACCAAGTTCATCGTCTGGATTATTCCGACCAACCTCGGCGAATCGCTGATGCTTTTGAGCGCCATCATTCTCGGCCTGCCGCTGCCCCTGCTGCCGCTGCAATTGCTCTGGATCAATCTGACCGACACCCTGCTCGGTCTCTCGCTGGCGTTCGAACCGAAGGAGGGCGATGTGATGAGCCGCCCGCCGCGCCCGCCGAAGCAGCCGTTGCTCCCGCTTGCGCTCATCATGCGCACCGGGCTGGTGTCGCTCATCATGCTGGGCGGCGCGCTGGGTTTATTTCTTTGGGAACTGCGCGCCGAGCAGGCCGGGCTGGCGGCAGCCCGCACCGTGGCCGTCAACACCATCGTCATGGTGCAGATGATTTATCTCTTCAACTGCCGTTCCCTTCACCACTCCATCTTCGCCATCGGTCTGTTCACCAACCGCTGGGTCATCGCTGGATCGCTCGCGATGCTGGGGGCGCAACTCCTCTTCACCTACGCGCCGGTGATGAACAAACTGTTCCACACCGCCCCGATTGACGCCGCGTCCTGGCTGCGCATCGTTGGCGTCGCGGTAATCGCATTTGGGGCGGTGGAATTGGAGAAATGGATTCGCTTTGGCCGCCGTCGTGACAACCAGGCCGTTCCAGAATAGAATTTTACCACATGACCACCATCGCCTTCTACGACACCAAACCTTACGACCGCGAATACTTCGAGCGCGCCGCCGACTCCGAACGGTTGCGTTGCCAGTTCCACGAATTTCGTCTCACCGCCGAAACTGCCGCCAGCGTGGCCGGTGCGCAGGCCGTGTGCGTGTTCGTCAACGACCGCCTCGACCGTGCGTGCCTGGAGCAGCTTCATCGCGCCGGCGTGCGGCATGTGGCGCTACGTTGCGCGGGGTTCAACAACGTGGACACCAATGCTTCGACGGCACTCGGCATCGTCGTCACGCGCGTGCCGGCCTACTCGCCTCATGCCGTCGCCGAACACACCGTCGGGCTGCTGCTCACGCTCAACCGCAAAATTCATCGCGCCTGGAACCGCGTCCGTGAGCACAACTTCTCGCTCGCCGGCCTGGTCGGCTTCGACGTCGCCGGCAAAACCATCGGCATCGTCGGCACGGGCAAAATCGGGAAAATCACCGCGCAAATCTTTCGCGGCTTCGATGCGACGGTGCTCGCCTTCGACCCCGCGCCCGCGCCCGACTGGGCGCGACAGCACGGCATCCGCTACACGGAGTTCGACGCGCTGCTGACCGCGAGCGATGTTGTGTCCCTGCATCTGCCGCTCACGCCGCAATCCCATCACCTGCTCAACGCAGAAACCTTCGGGCGGATGAAGGCCGGCGCGCACCTCATCAACACCAGCCGTGGAAAGCTGGTGGACACCACCGCGCTCATCGAGGCGCTCAAGAGCGGCCGGCTCGGCGGCGTGGCCCTCGACGTTTACGAAGAGGAGGAAGGACTCTTCTTCGAGGACCATTCCGGTGAAGTCCTGCAAGACGACGAACTGTCGCGCCTGCTGACTTTTCCCAACGTGCTCATCACCGCCCACCAGGCCTTCCTCACGCACGAGGCGCTGACTGAAATCGC
>JAYWBR010000384.1:0-10811 GCA_043781315.1 Verrucomicrobiota bacterium
CCTCTTCCCCAACGAGAAATCCCTCGAACGCCTCGTCACCGCCCTCCTCTCCGAGGTCAGCGATGAATGGGAAACCGGAAACATTTACCTCAACATGCAGTACTAAATCCGCCCCACCACCTCAGATAAAAAATGAATTTACAAAAAAAGTTGCTTGGCCCAGCCGAACCCCCGAGGGGTGAAGCAGGAGGGAAGAAGAACAAATTACAGAAGCAGGTTTACACCAGCGTTCAAGAGATACATGTATAGCAAAGGGCATTTATCTACGCCAAAACGAGTAACAAAGCCAACGTGGTCTTTTGCGATGGCCACGTCGAATCGCCGCCGCTGAAATTTCTGTTTGAAGACACCAGCGCCGCGGCCTTGGCGCGCTGGAACCGCGACCATCTGCCGCACCGCGAAAAATTGTCGCCGTAAATTTCCGAGACGTGGTGGGACTGAATCACTCGCCTTGCATTTCTCGGCTGAATTGCAGATAGTTTTGCCATGAGCAGTCGGGAAATCGTCATTGAGCTCGTCAACAAGCTACCAGAGAACACTTCGCTGGCGGAAATTGCGCGCGAGATTGAACTGCTGGCGGGCATCGAAAAGGCGCGTCGGCAGGCCCACCGGGGCGAAGGCATTCCCGCCGAACATGCGCGGAAGCTCGTGGACACATGGGCTGCAAAGTAATCCTCACGCCGCAGTCACTGGACGATTTGCGCGACATTGTTTCTTTCATCGCCGAACACAATCCTGAACGCGCCAAATCTTTTGGCCACGAACTCATTGACCACGCCTTGACACTGGCGGAACTGCCGGAGCGCGGCCGGGTGGTGCCGGAAATTTCCGAACCGGGCGTCCGCGAAATTGTCCACCGGCCATATCGGATCATCTACGAAATTTTTCCGGGGCAAAACGCCGTTTATGTCCTGCGCTTCTGGCACAGCGCGCGCGGCGAACCGGAAATTGAAAACACAAAATGATTTTAATTCTCCCGTTTGGCGGCGAATTCTCCGCCCCGCTCACCGGACTGCACGGCCCGTGGTGGAATCGGCTCGCCCGCGCGATGGCTTGACCTTTACCATTGCCAACCATGCCACTCACCGCCGCTGATTTTAATGGCTTTGATGCCCAGTCCGGCGCGCGCTTTCTGCGTTCGTTCGATGCGCCCACGCGTCAACGCGGCGAGAGGTATTTCAAATCGGGCGCCGTCAAATCGGTGGCGTGTATCGAGCCGGGCAGTCATTACACAGCGGAGGTGATGGGCGGCGATTTGTATGGCGTCACCCTTACTTACGAGGATGGTTGGGATAGCGAATGCACCTGTCCGATGGCGGTCGAGTGCAAGCATGTTTACGCCGCGCTCAAGCAGTTACTCGCGGATTTTTCCAGTGCCGCCGTGGATTCCTTGAGCGCCACCGCTGGGAAAATTTCCAACATTCCCAAACCGAACCTTCCACCGGCAACCTTCGCCGATCTGGTGCGCGAAAAAATCGGCCGGCGGCTCACGCAGGACGAGTTGCGCTATCTCCGGCACGTCAGCCAGCTTTTCCAGCAAGGCCGCCACACCGGGAGTTACTACGCCAGCGAACTTTGCCCGCTCGGGCCGCCTGCCGGCGTTGGCTGGTACGAGCGGGTTGAATTGTTTTCGAGTCCGCCAAAAACGGAGCAAGAGTTTTGGAACTACCTCGCGTTTTATCTCACGGACCGGCTCCACCAAGCCATCCCGGAATTTCTGGAGCCGGTGACGGATCTGACCGTCGTGCGCGACCGGATGCGCCGCCACCAGCGCGCCCGCGAAATCGAGAAGTGGAAAAACACCCTGGCGCACTTGGGCAACGCGGCTTACGACGAAGGCACGACGAGCGAGGCCGTGGCCCCGGTGGAATTGCGGCTGCGGTTTGCGGCGCAGCAGGCGGTGTTTGAATGGCGCGGGGCGGCCACCGCCGACTGGAAGGAATTAAAAACCAGCAAGCATCGCGATTTCGACACGCGCTACGCCGCGCGACTCTCGCCGGAAGCCGCGTTGTTGTGGATGCCGTTTTTGCAGCGCGTGCAGATCCATTATACGGCGTCGCTGACGTACACGGATGCCTGGGTGGGCGATCAGATCGGGCGGTGGTTGCGCCAGCCGCACTTGCGATCGCTGCTCGCGGCGGCGGACGGTGCCGCGTTGGTTTTTCACGACGAACCCTTGCGCTGGCAGGTCGCGCAACCTGAGAGCGGCGAAGGCGATTACTCATTCACCTTGCAACAGGCCGGCGGTGCGCCATTGCCGGATGTGTGGCTGTTCACGCGCACGCATCCGCCGCTTTACCTCACGCCGCTCGGGGTTTTTAAAGGCCCGCCGTTCGAGCCGCACCTGATGCATCTGCACGCGCCGACGCTGATTCCGGCGAAGGCGTTTGAATCCCTCGGCGGCTTGCGCCTGCTGGACCGGCTCCAGATCGAACCCCCGCCGCGCCTGGCCGAACGCGTCCGCACCGTCAAACTCGCACCGTGCCTCGTGGCCGAGGTGAAAGCGCCGTGGGCGGGCAATTCGTCGGAGTATTGCTACGTGGATGTGCTCGGGGCGTCGGACGACGCCAAGGTGGTGGAGAAATGGAACGGCCAGGGCTGGGCCGCGACGGATGATTCTCAAAAAACAAAAACTCGCGCCAATGATCTCGTGCGACTGGATCGGTCGGCGCTGGGCGCGCTGCTGCCTCCGTTGGAACAATCCGGGTTCAAGTGGGATTTCCAGGCGCAACGCTGGTCGGTGCGGATCACGAAAAAATTCCCCGAACTGTTTGTGCCGTTTCTCAAATCGCTGCCCGCCGGCACGCACATTGAATTGCGCGGCGAACTTTCCTCGTTTCAGAACGCGGAGGTCGCCGGGAAAATTCGTCTCGAAGCCAGCGAGGACGGGATGGACTGGTTTAATCTGCAAGTGATCGTGGATGTGAACGACGTGACGCTCACCAAGGCTGAGATCAAATTGCTGCTCGACGCCAAAGGCAAATGGGTGCGGCTCGATCAGAAAGGCTGGCGCAAACTGGAGTTCACCCTGAGCAAGGAGGAGGACGAGGAACTCGCGCGGCTCGGCCTCACGCCGCATGAACTGACGAGCGAACCGCAGCGCCTCCACGCGCTCCAGCTCGCGGACAAGGCCGCTCGGAAGTTCCTGCCGGCGGAAACCTGCGACCGCATCGAACGCCGCGTCACGGAACTGCAAACACGCGTCACGCCGGAAGTACCGGCGGAGATTCGCGCCGAGATGCGCCCGTATCAACGCGAGGGTTTTCATTTCCTCTGCTATCTCAGCACGAATAATTTTGGCGGCATCCTCGCGGACGACATGGGCCTGGGGAAAACTTTGCAGACGCTGGCGTGGCTCGCGTGGCTGCGTGGCAATGTGGCGGCAGGCATCCTGCCTGCCGTAGAGCCGGGCTTCCAGCCCGGCGGAGAAAGCGCTACTGATATAACGCCCGTGAAAAGTTCGGATGCCGCCGACATTTCGAGCGCCGGTTCGGGCGGCAAGATGCCGCCCTCTACGGCAGGCGGGACGCCTGCCGCCACAAAACCATCCCTCGTCGTCTGCCCCAAATCCGTCGCCGACAACTGGCGCGCGGAAGCCGAGAAATTTTTCCCGACGCTCAAAGTCCGCGCGTGGTCGGCCAGCGAATTGAAATCGTTCACCGGCATGTTGTCCTCCGCCGACCTGCACGTTTTGAATTACAGCCAGCTCCGGCTCGTCGGCGAAGATTTGATCCGCGAAAAGTTTCACGCCGTCATTCTAGATGAAGGGCAGTACATAAAAAATCCCTCGTCCCAGACCGCGCTCGTGGCGAAGTCGCTGCGCGCCGAGCACCGGCTGATTCTCAGCGGCACGCCGATTGAAAACCGCCTGCTGGATCTGTGGAGTTTGATGAGCTTCGCCATGCCCGGCGCGCTCGGCAGCCGCGCGGAGTTTGGCCGGATGTACGACGCGAAGGGTGATCCGTTTGCCCGCCAGCGTTTGTCCGCGCGCGTGCGGCCGTTCCTGATCCGCCGCACCAAGGCGCAGGTCGCGCGAGATTTGCCGGACCGCATGGAGGAGGATTTGTTTTGCGAACTCGAAGGCGAACAGAAGACGCTTTACCGCGCCGAACTCAAGCGCGCGCAGGCCATGTTGCTCGGCGTGAAAACCGTGGCGGCGTTGAACCAACAACGGTTCAACTTCCTCACCTCGCTGCTGCGGCTGCGCCAGATTTGCTGTCATCCGCGCCTGGTGAAACCCGACTCGAAAGCCGCGAGCGCCAAAGTGGAGGCGCTGATCGAGACGCTGGAGCCGCTCATCGAGGAAGGTCAGAAGGTGCTGGTGTTCTCGCAGTTCGTGGGCTTGCTCGAAATTTTGCGCGAGGAAATCAAGACGCGGGGCTGGCAGCAGTGGTATCTCGCCGGCGAGACGGAAAATCGCGGCGACCTCGTGCGGGAATTTCAAGCGGCGGAAGGTGCGGGGATTTTTTTAATATCGCTCAAGGCCGGCGGCTTCGGCCTGAACCTCACGGCGGCGAGCTATGTGGTGCTGTTCGATCCGTGGTGGAATCCGGCGGTGGAGAACCAGGCCATTGACCGCACGCACCGCATCGGCCAGACGCGCAAAGTCATGGCCTACCGGCTGCTGATCAAGGACAGCATCGAGGAAAAAATCCGCGCGCTGCAAAAGCAGAAGAAGTCGCTCGCTGACGACGTGCTCGGCGAGGAAAAGTTTTCGCAGGGTTTGTCGCTGGACGATTTGCGGTATCTGCTGGCGGGGTGAGCCATGTCACCCCTCGCGCATTTTATCGGAAGCTGGCTGGTCGCGGTTGCGACGACGGACAATCCCCGTGACCGCAAGCTGGTGACGTTCGCAGGAGTGTTGCCGGATGCTGATGGATTCGGCGTGGTGGTGGATGTGGTTGGCTCAGTGATTTCCGGCAAGGAAAACACCTTTCATTACTATCAGCAGTATCACCACATACTTCTTCACGGCTGGCCGGGCGCACTGGTGGTTTCGTTGTTACTCATGTGCTTCACTCAAAAAAGCCGCGCGTGCTGTTCTGGTGTCTGGTCACTTTCCATTTGCACCTGCTCTGTGATCTGGTCGGATCGCGCGGCCCAACCGTTGGCGACCTCTGGCCGATCTGCTATTCCGAGCCGCTTTTTCGCAACCCCATCTGGTTTTGGAAAAACCAATGGAAGCTCGATGGTTGGCAGAACCAACTCATCTTTGTCGCGATCTTTGCTGCCGCACTTTGGCTGGCCACGAAGAAAGGATTTTCATTCGTGGAAATTTTCAGCCGCCGGCTGGATCAGGTTTTTGTGCAAACACTACAAAAATGGCGGGCCAATCTTTTTGCCAGAAACGGTTCGCGCTAGACGGATTGCGCGCCCCATTTTCGTTCAAGGCAGGCGCATCAAATCTGGCAGGCGAATTGGATGCGACGGATAAGCAGGGTGCCGTGCGAGCGCACTTTTTCCTGCACGGGAAGCACACGCGCGGCGCGTGCCTCCCCAACTCACCTTGCGCTCCCCACCTCACATATCCCCGCGTTCATCGCCATCTTAATGCGTTTGCCCTGCATTTTTCTTTAGCTTGCCGGGCGGAACTGTTAGAAACGCGGCATGGCTGCAAAATTATCCATCGGGTTTCTCGGCGCGGGCAAAATGGCCACCGCGCTGGCCAAGGGCTTCGTGCAGGCCGGACTCGTCACCGGCAAACAGATCATCGCCAGCGATGTGTCTGCCGAGGCGCGGACGGCGTTCGCCCAGGAGACGGGCGCAACCATCACCGCTTCCAATGCCGAGGTGGTGAAACGGGCGCAGGTATTGATCCTCGCTGTGAAGCCGGATCAAGTCGCCGGCGTGCTGGCGGAAATCAAAGCAGCTTTTGCCGCCAAGCATTTGCTCGCATCCATCGCGGCCGGCGTGACGCTGGCGAAACTGGAGGCGGGCTTGAATCCGGGCGCGAAGGTCATTCGTGTGATGCCCAACACGCCGGCGCTGGTCGGTGCTTCGGCCAGCGCCTTTGCCCTGGGCAAATCTGCGACGGCCGAGGATGGCGCGCTCGCGCAAAAACTTTTCGCGGCGGTCGGCCTGGCCTTGGAGGTCAAGGAAACTTTGCTGGATGCCGTCACCGGCCTGAGCGGCAGCGGGCCGGCGTATGTGTATCTTTTCATCGAAGCGTTGAGCGACGGCGGCGTGGCCGCCGGTCTGCCGCGCGCCGTGGCGACCCAATTGGCGGCGCAAACTGTTTTGGGTGCGGCGAAGATGGTTTTGGAAACCGGCCAGCATCCCGGCGCGCTCAAGGACATGGTCACGAGTCCCGGCGGCACGACGATTGAAGGCGTGCATGAACTGGAGAAAGGCAAACTGCGCGGCACCGTGATGAGCGCCGTGCGCGCCGCGAGCGAGAAGTCGAAGCAGCTCGGCAGCTAAATTAGAAATGCAAACGGCAAAATTAAAAAGCGCCGGCCGGTGCCTGGCCGTTGGCAGTGTTTCGGGCGCAACTCACTTGATGGCAGCCGGAGTCCGGGAATGCAGATGGCGAGCAGTTGCGGTAGTGGCACGGGCGTCCCGCCCGTGTGGCGCAAATTGGGGCCAGCCCGTCTTGGCGGAAACCGAAACACACGGGCGGGACGCCCGTGCCACTACCTGCAAGAAACTGAGATGTGCCCAAGTGCTTCCCATTTTTAGTTTTTAATTTCATGCCCCTCCCCCCGCCCACCGACAAACAAGCCCGCGTCATCTGGCTCGCCCTGACCGGGCTGGCCGTCGCAACCCTCGTGGCGCTGCTCGCGGGCATCGTCTGGGGACTCGGGCAGTTGCTCCAGGTTTTTTCGCCGGTGCTGTGGCCGCTGGCGATTGCCGGCGTGCTCGCGTGCCTGCTCGATCCGGTCGTGGATCGTTTTGAAAAATCCGGGCTGTCGCGGGCGAAGGCGATTGTCGGCGTGTTCAGTCTCGCGTTGGTGATTTTGGCGGCGGTGTTTGGCAGCGTGGTGCCGTCGCTCGTCAGCGAAACGCGACAACTGATCAAACGCGTGCCGGAGTATTCGGCGAAATTGCAGAACCGGCTGGAGCACTGGAATCCCACCACGCCGCCCGTCTTGCAACGATTTTTCCCACGCGCTGTGGTGCCGGAATCGTCCGTCATGGCAACGAATGGCGAAGCATTTTCTCTGATGGCGACCACCAACTCACCCGTCGCGTTCACGGAAACGCTGGATCCAAAAACCGTGCAGGCGGCGAAGGACTGGCTGGCGAACGCGCTGCCCGTGGCAGGGCGTTGGTTGTTCGGTCAAGTGGGACGCGTCGCGTCATGGTTCGGATTTCTCGCCGGGCTGGCATTGATTCCGGTCTATGTTTTTTATCTGCTGCTGGAGCAGCGCGGCATCGAATCGCAATGGACGGATTATCTGCCGGTGGCCGATTCCAAATTCAAGGACGAGCTGGTGTTCGTGCTGCGCTCGATCAACGGCTATCTCGTTGCGTTCTTTCGCGGCCAGGTGCTGGTGGCGTTGTGCGATGCGGTGCTTTACACGACGGGCTTTCTGCTCATCGGTCTGCCGTACGCGATCTTGATCGGCGCGTCGGCGTTGGTGCTGACGATGATTCCCTTCCTCGGAGCGTTCACCATTTGTGGTACAGCGCTGGTGATTTCTGTGGCGACGTTTGGCGACTGGTTGCATCCGCTGCTGGTGTTGGGCGTGTTCGGCGTGGTGCAATCGCTGGAAGGACTTTTTATTTCGCCGCGCATCATGGGTGGGCGCGTCGGGCTGCATCCGCTGGCGATCATCATCGCGGTAATGACCGGGACGACGCTGCTCGGCGGACTGCTCGGCGGCGTGCTGGCGATTCCGCTGACGGCGGTGCTGAAGGTGTTGCTGGCGCGGTATGTGTGGAAGAAGCGGGAGAATTGAAAAATGTGGACGGCTTGTAGTTTGAAATGCAGAGCGGTATTTTCTGCGCATGATCGAAGCTGTGGAAATTGAACGCATGACTTCAACGGAGCGCGTGCAGACGATGGAATTGCTCTGGCGTTCGATGGCGGAGGCTCCTGCAAAAGTGACGTCCCCGGCCTGGCACAAGAAGGTGCTCGAAAGGCGGCTCGCCAAGGTTGAAGCCGGCCAGGGCGAGTTTCTGGCCGTCGCCCAGCTCAAGAAACGTCTCGCCAAACGCACGGCATGAGCAGGGTGGTCATCCTGGCTGAGGCGGCGGAAGACCTTGAGCAGGGCCGGGACTTTTACAACGAGCAGGAACCCGGCATCGGAGATTACTTCGCCGACTCGCTGGTACCGACATCGGGAGCCTGGCCCTTTATCACGGAATTCATTTCCGGCAGTTTGGTTTTCACCGGATGCTCGCGCACCGATTTCCCTTCGGCATTTACTACCGCGAAACCGCCACGGAAACCCAGGTGTTCGCCGTGCTGGATTTGCGACGTGATCCCAACTGGATTCGGAAGGAATTGACGGATCGAAACCGCTGATCGCGCTACACCGTCACCCTGGCTCCAACACGCGCCGCACTTCACCCAAAAGAACTTCGACGGCCACTTGTTTGCGCCACGCGGGCAAGGCCACGGAGTCAAAGACGAGTGGCGGTTGCCCCCGACGTCACGCGCCCGCTTGAAACGGGTTTGCTTCTTCCGCCCGCGTTCTTCATTCTGCCCCGGCTGCAATGAAACCGAGGCTGCTAGTCGTGGAGCTGTGGGGCATGGGCGATCTCGTGATCGCCACGCCCTTCCTGCGTGCTGCCAGCGAGCGGTATGATGTCACCCTGGTCTGCCGGCCTGCCTGGCAGGATTTGTCCGTCCGGTTCTGGCCGCAGGTGCGCGTGATCCCCTTCCTCGCGCCGTGGACGGCGTTCACCGGCAAATACCAACTGCACAAGTGGCCGTGGCGGGAATTTTTCAGGCTCGGGCGGGAACTACGCGCCAGCAAGTTTGACGTGGGTTTGTCGGCGCGCTGGGATCCGCGCGACCATCTGCTGCTCCACCTGGCCGGGGCGCGTGAACGCCTCGGCTTTCCCCGGCTGACGAGCAAGATTTTCCTGACCCGCCCGCTGGCGCGTCCAGAACCGGCGGAACACCGTTACGAATACTGGCGCGCGCTGGGCCGGGCTTTGGACATGGACCTGCCCCGGCGGGAGAATCTGATGCCGGAAATCCACACCCTGGGGCGCACGGAAGTTTTACTGCACAGCGGGGCCAAACAATCCGTGCGGGTCTGGCCGTTGGAGCGCTACCGCAGCCTGACGGCGCGGCTCCGCCAAAAAAATTACCGGGTGCAGATTGCCTGCGATCCCGACCAGCGCGGTTGGTGGCTGGCGGCGGGGGAAAAAAACGTGGCCGTGCCGCAAACCACCAGCGCACTGCTGGCGCTGCTGGATCACGCCACCGCGTTCATCGGGAACGATTCCGGGCCGGGCCATCTCGCCGCGCTGGCGGGCGTGGCGACGTTCACCATTTTTGGCCCGCAGTTGCCGGAATGGTTTGCGCCCCTGCATCCGCACGCCGAATGGATGGAGGGCAAACCGTGTCCCTACAAACCGTGTTCGGATTATTGCTTTTTTCCCTCGCCCCATTGTCTGCAAACCGTCACCGAAGCGGAAGTATGGCGGCGGGTGGAACCGTTCGTGGCGCGCGAGTTTGCGCGCCACGCCGCGCATCATCAGACGGCCGTGCTCACTTGAAGAGGCCGATGAAGAAGCCCGCCATGAAAATCACCACGCTCAGGACGGCCACGGTGATCTGCGTGATGGTGCAGCGGGTCAGGATTTCCCGGCCGCGCTGTTCCCCCTGGCGCATGTTGTATTCGAATAATTTGTCGGCGGCTGATTTGACACGCTTCTGCGCCGGCAACATGGCCTCCGTGTAAAACGCCAGCGCCTCCGTCTTTTTGCCGGCGTCGGCCAGTTCCAAAACCTGTTCGCGAATTTGAATGTAAGCCGTGCGTTCGCGGATGAGGGTCGCGTAGTTGGCCTGATCTTCCCCGGAATCAACGGAAGTGCTGTACCGCTCCAGCCAGCCAGTCGTCCGCGTACTGAAACTGCTGATTTCTTGGCGGAGCGCCTGCCGTTGATTGGAATCTTCCGTCACAATGAATAGCAAGGTTCGCGCGGCCTCAGCCAGATACAAGTTCACCTCGCCGGCGTACGAAAGCCCGGGCAGCGTGTCCTCGACGATCAATTGGGCGTTGTGCTTGAGCCGGCTCAAACTGAGATACCCAAACGTGCCGGCGAGCGTCAGCACCACCAAGCTGGTGCAGAATATTTTAATCCAGATTCTAAATGTCATAATGGCTGTTGATCCAGTGGTTGTTTAATCCCGCTTGCGTGTGGTCGTCAGGCTATTGTCCGGCGAGTTGCTTGCAAGCTGCTTTTCCCGGACCACCGCCTGGTAAAACTCATTCATCCGTTTGCCCTTGTGTTCCCAGTCGTAATTTCGTTCCACACTTTTCCGCGCCACCTGGCCGTCTTGCCGCAACCGTTCGCGATCCGCATCGTACGTCCGCAGCGCCTGCGCCAAACCCTCGATCACCGCCGCCCGGGAACCCAGCGGCACCGCGATGCCGCCGCCTTCCGCCAACGCCGTCTCCGGCCCGCCGGCCGCGAGGCAGATCGTCGGCATCGCGTTGCACATCGCTTCAATCACGGCGTAGCCGCCGGTGTCGTGCAGGCTCGGAAACAGGCACACGTCAAAATTTTGATACTCCGCCAGCGTTTGTTCACGCGGCAGTCGTCCGCGAAAAGTCACGCGCTGCGCCAACCCCAACCTGGCCGCCAGCGCCGCCAGCGTTTTTTGGAATGGCCCGCTGCCGATCAGCGTC
>JAYWBR010000385.1:0-3582 GCA_043781315.1 Verrucomicrobiota bacterium
CCATCACCAACCTCTCCCCCCAGCAAGGACGGCGCAAAACCGGGTTGGCCGAAGACAAGGATGCCGCCCGGCTCGCCATGTGCAAAGCCGCCAACATCACCGCCGGAGCCGTCGCCGCTTACGCTCACAAAGTGGGCAATCACGAACTGCTCACCCGCGTGGATACCACCCTGAGCATTCTCACCAGCGGACGCGGCAAGGACTCCCGCGACAAATGCAGCGACATCCTTTCTGCGGCCACGGCCAACCTGACCGCACTCGGAGATTTTGGCTTGGTTCAAAGCGATCTCGACCACCTGGCGCAACTCATTGCGGACTTTGACGAACTGGCCCCGCAACCGCAGTTGGCCCTGGGCGCGGCGAAGGGCGCGGGGCAGGCGCAGGACACGGCCTTTGACCGGGCCGACGGTATTCTGAATAACGGACTGGACAACCTCATGCTTAAATTTGAGGACAGCCAGCCGGATTTTTTCCGCGACTACACGAATGCGCGGCTCATCATTGACCGCCCCGGCGGCCACGGTAACAGCAACCCGCCCACGCCACCCACCCCGCCCACTCCGGCGAAAACTTAAATGTGAAAATATCTTGTCACCGCCACGGATGCGGATTACAAACCGGACGTGACAAGCGTGGTGTTCAGACACATATAGAAAACTAAAACAAAAAACAATCTGCGGCT
The DNA here is from genome assembly GCA_043781315.1 of Verrucomicrobiota bacterium. Taxonomy (GTDB): domain Bacteria; phylum Verrucomicrobiota; class Verrucomicrobiia; order Limisphaerales; family CAIQOK01; genus CAIQOK01. The sequence goes on from JAYWBR010000385.1 coordinate 683, forward strand.
TCGGCCTGCTGTCTATCTCGAAACTGGTAATTTCACTCACGAGACAGCGCTTCGAAGCACGCCCAACCTGGGCGTGCCGAAAGCGTTCTTGTGAAGGCATACCAGTGCCTGAGATGGGGCGTAAGTAAGTGCGCCCTTTTTATTGGCAGACTGGTTTTGCAACCAAAGGAGAAATCAAAAATGAAAACTATCTGGGGAATAGTTGGAGTTAGTGGTCTGGTTGGGGTTCTCATCGGCGGTTCAATTTTCACCGCTCACACTCAAACGCTGGCGGCGGCGACCAAGCAGTTGTCCGTGGTGCCACCACAAAACCTGCCTTACAACGGCACCTACTGGTTAGTTACCAGGGACGGCGGATTTCTCATTCCCTTTCCAGGTTTGCCCGACCTGGCGGAGAACACTCCGGTTTTTTCACTGGGCAGTCCCGGCCAATTTCTCGTGGATGCCACCGGCGGCGTGGCCCCGCAGCCGAATTGGCGGCAGGCCCAACGCGGCGTGACAGCGGCCAGCCTGCTTGATCAGCAAAGCAAGGCCGTGCTGGATTTAATCACCCAAGTCCAGGCCGCGTATGCCGCCGAGCAAGCGGCGGCGGCCAAGAAGCTGGCCACGACCGGACTTCTTAGTTTATCCGCTGTCGGGCCACCAATGCCGGGTGATGGCACGGGTGACACGAATGTCATCATCCCGGACGACCTCGGGCTCAACCTTTCCGGCTTTGGCTCGAATGATTTGTGGCTGCAAATTTTCATGACCAACCGAGCGCTCGCCCGGTTGCTGATCAACACGCCGGATACCAACGGGATTTACGATGTGTATGCCACGTCCAATCTCAACCTGCTGGTACCGGGATTAAACCTGACCAACTGGACACAGCTTACGCGCACGGCTTTTAATCAAACAAATGTGCTGGTGACGAACCTTTGGGCGGACATGGGTTTCTTCCGGCTGGGCACAATGCTGGACAGTGATTCGGACGGTTTGCCGGATGCGTTCGAATTGCTGGTGAGCCACACCAATCCCAATCTGCGCGACACAAATGGCAATGGTATTCTGGATGGCGACGAACTGAGTCCCACCGGGCTGCCGTGGCGGCTGGAACAAGTGCGACGTTCGGCGGCGGTGGTTTATGCCAGCGCGCCCACGGCGGCGGAAGGTGGCGCGTGCGGTTTGTTCACGGTCTATCTGCCAAGTCCGGCTCCGGCGGGCGGCCTGACGGTGCAATATCGTCTCGGCGGCACGGCGGTGTTGAACACGGATTACACCGTGTCTCCGGCGGCGAATTCGCTTTTCATTCCAGCCAATACCACGTCCGCCTCCATCTTGGTCTGCGCGTCGAACAACACGACCTACTCGGACTTGGATCGCTACGCGGAAATCACTTTGACCAACGCCACGGTGGGCGTGGTGGATTCCTCCCCGGCGCGTGTGGACATCGTAGATAATGATCCGCCAGCCCTCCGCGTCTTTGCGCTGCCGAACTGGGTGCGCGAACCGTCTTCGACTTACGGCACCAACGCAGCGGCGTTTTATTTCGTGCGCGACGGCGAGGCCACGAATTCCGTGACCTTGAACTTCTCCTTCGGCGGTTCAACGGCAGTGGCCAACGTGAACTACGCCGCGCTGCCGACCGCCGTGACCTTCCCCGCCAACGTGCGGACGAACCTGCTGACGGTGGTTCCGCTGGTTGACACCAACACAGCGACGGATCGAGTGCTGACGCTCACGCTGACCACGGCCACAGGTTATCAAATGGACGCCACGGCCAATGCCGCCACGCTGACAATTGCCAACGTCTCCACGCCGCAAACCGCCGTGGTGCAAGTCACCGCCACAGACGATGACGCCCGTGAGGCGGGCTTGAATCCGGGCGTGTTCACCTTTACCCGCACCGGTGCGACCGCCGATGCCTTGCGGGTTTATTATCACACCACCGGCACGGCCAAATCCGGCAGCACCAATCTGGTGCGGGATTATATCGAACTGCCCGGTTATGTGGATCTCGCGCCGGGCGCGGTCAGCACCAATGTCACGGTGACGCCGGTGGACAACGCGCTCTCGCAGGTGATGCGTACCGTGATCGTGGTGTTGGCGGGCGGCGATTATTCTATCGGCACGAATCATCAAGCCACGGTCTATATTGACGACAATGACGGCACGAGTTACTCGCCGCTCGTTGTGCGCGAAGGGGTATATGGCAGCCAGTTCCGGCAACCGGCAATGGTGCAAGTAACTCGTTATGGCAGCGCGTTGACCTCCGCCAAACTGCATTTCGTTTTGACCTACGGCTTTCTTGGCAACACCAACACGTCGCAAGGCGCGTCCGGCGATGTGTTGGGTGCGGATATTATTTGGTCGAACCGCCAGACCGTGGCCACCGCGAAATTTGATCCGAACTGGCAGAACCTACCCACGACTACGTTGAACGCCTCCTTAAATTTGAGCAATGCCGTAACGCAAATCCCTTTGAATCTTCCGTTTCATCTGCCGAAAGATTTGATCAGCGTGAACAGCTCTGTTTCTCCCGCGACCACAGTGATTGAAGGCAACACCGTCAGCGGCGCGCTGGTTTTCCACCGGCCCTATCCCGACGCGAACGCGCAGACGTTGACTTACACGGCCACCGGCAGCGCTGGCGCGGGCACGGATTACACGGTCGGGGCCACGGTCATCGGCGGCAGCGCCAGCCAGTTGTCTGTGAGCGTACAAGCCATCAACAACGCCGCCGCGCAATGGCGCACGGCCGTTATCAGCGTGACCGCTACTCCCAGCCAGGTACCGCAAGAAGGCGCGGATCACGCCTTCATCCGCATCCAGGATCCCGTGGTGACCGATCCGCTCCAGGACTCCGACCTGGATGGCGACGGGATCAGCGATGGGGTTGAATTAAGCCATGCCGCGCA
>JAYWBR010000386.1:0-3579 GCA_043781315.1 Verrucomicrobiota bacterium
CCGGAGCAAGAAGGGGTGTTTGAATTCAACCGCTGGGCTTACGGCGAGCGGACGCGGTAGAAGCGGAGGGTGTCGTTGGTGGCGGTGGCGTCGGTGTAGCTGGTCGCGCTGGGGCCGAAGGTGCTGTTGGTCAGCGTGGTCCAGTTGGTGAGGCGGGTTCAATGTCCGTGAACGCGGGACGGACTTCAAAAAAGCCCCGCTTGCTCTTTGGGCAACCATGCTGAGGCTTGTCCAACCGGGTGGTGTGGCCGCGCCAGTCATGAACGACGGCAGAGTTCGGTGGACTTTCGCCCGGTGATGTTCTAAATCTTTCCCGGCACGGCCCTGGTTGTGAAGCGACCAGGGCCGTTTTTTTTAATGCACTGGATTGTGGCCAGCCTGTTGTCGGCGGTGTTCCTCGGCGTGTATGAACTTTGCACCAAGCACGCCGTGCGCGGGAACGCCGTCATGCCGGTTTTGTTTTTCAGCACGCTCACCGGCGCGACCGTTTGGATGGGGTTGCTCTCGGTGCAAGCCGTTCAGCCGGGCCTTTTGCCAGCATCGCTGGTGACGGATGCGCTCACGCCGTGGCAACATCTGCAGCTCGCGCTCAAGTCCGGCGTCGTCGCGGCGTCGTGGGTGTTCACCTATTTCGCGATCAAACATCTGCCGCTGTCGCTCGGCTCGCCGATCCGTTCGATGAGTCCGCTGCTGACGTTGTTCGGCGCGATCCTGATTCTGGGCGAGCGCCCGACCTTGCTGGAATCTCTGGGTGTGATGACGACGATTCTTTCATTCATCGGACTGTCATTTGCGGGCAGCCGGGAAGGCGTGCATTTCCATCGCAACAAGTGGGTCGGCTTTCTTCTACTGGGAACTTTTTTCGGCGCGGTGAGTTCGCTGTACGACAAATATCTGCTGGGCCGGCAGCACTTCTCGGTGCCGACGGTGCAGGCGTGGTTTTCGATCTACCTGCTGGTGTGTTTTGTGCCGTTCGCGATTGGTTGGAAACGACGCTGGTGGCCGCGCAAGGAATTTCACTGGCGCTGGAGCATTCCGCTGATCGCGCTGTCGCTGCTGGTGGCGGACTACATTTATTTCAGCGCCCTGCGCGATCCGGCGTCGCTGGTGTCACTCGTGATGAGCCTGCGGCGCGGCAGCACGCTGGTGGGTTTTGCGGGCGGGCTGCTGTTCTTTGGCGAGCGCAACGGCTGGCAGAAACTGCCGGCGGTGATCGGGATTCTGGTCGGGATCGCGCTCACGATATTGGGATAGGAGCCGAACGATTCGGCGCGTGGGGAAACATTCAACAACCAACATTCAACATCGAACATGGCGCACCCAAAACAAAGCGCCGCATCGCTTTGGCCTCACCGCCCAGGGCACCCCGGACAATCCCGACATCCTCTGGCTCCAGCAGCACACGTCGGCGAAGTTTTGATTTCAGGTTTCCTTGGGCTGGGCCTTCTGTGCCACTGCTACGATGCCATCCAGCTTGGCGATAATCTCCGGGTCAATTTTTTCTTTGGCCACGAGCCGGGCCAGGATGTGGTAATCGGTTTTACGGAGAAGATTGGGCAATTGCAGTTTGTCGAAGAACAATTGAAACAGTGGATCAAGGAAATCATCAGTGGCTTTGATGTCCGCCGACCAAGGTTCAATCCGGCGCAGGGTGCGAAGGGCGTTGCCAATTTCCCGAATACATTCGCGCATGATCTGTTCGCGCTGTTTGGACTCGGCGCGACCGAACAAATCATCTGGTTGGTCGTGCCGGGCGTAGGCGAGCAGAACAGATTCTTGGCAGAGGTAATTCTCGATCTCCCGCTTCTGCCACATGGTTTCAGTCAGCGGTGTGCCATTGACTAGCGGACGGTCAATGCGGTCGAACAAGGCGAAGCCAACCAAATCTGGTTTTGCTTCCTGAATCCCAAAGAAATGTTCGCGCGCGCGGGTGGGTAGATTGGTCGTGAGGTAGTGGACGAAGGGACGTTCCAAAACCCGCGCGGCAGGATGCCCCAGCGTTTCGGCAAACGCCTGAAGGATGGCGAGGTCGGTCGAGCCTTCGAGGTAGAGCGCCCAGCCCTTGAGTTCCGCCTGATAATACTGGTCAAATCCGATGTCGGTCAGCGCCTTGAGAACCTGCTGGCCGCGATCATCCATCCGATGCGGTTGGCCGACGAAGGCGATGACCACATCCCGGTTGGCCGCTTCATTGAGGACGACTTCCGAATGGCTGGCGGCGATGATCTGCGAGCCTTGCTTGGCCGCCACACCGGTTAAAAGCTGGTAAATCTGGCGCTGACGCAGAACTTCCAGATGCGCGTCCGGCTCATCAAGTAGAAGCACCGTCTTGGGGTTCGCGTAAAGACGCGCGAGCAGGAGCAGGGTTTGCTGCAAACCGCGACCGGCGGAAGAAAGATCCAGCAGGCAATCTTCCGAATCCTGGTAGGCCATCGTGATTTCAGAACGCTCAAGCAGTTTCGGCAGCTGGAGTTGCACACCGAAAAGCGATTGAATGTGGGCGCAAACTTCCAACCAAGCGCTCCGGTTTCCCGACTGGTTAAAAAGCTGATAGCAGAGGTTACGGAGCACCTGGGCAGTCTCTCCCTGGCCAATGAGAAAACCAATTTCGCCGGGCTGCTTGAGAAATTCCCGATCCGTCAGGCCGGACATGGGCGGCAGAAAAGCTACTAAAGTTTCTGCCGCTTCCGGCGGAACGGCCATGCGCTGCAAATCCTTTTCATTGTTCAAGCGCAACGGACGGCAATAGAACGATTCCTCATTGGCGTAATCGAACTCCAGACCGCAACTCCAAACCTTGCCGTCCTTGACCCCGTCCACAATGATGTCAATGCGGATGTTTTGCGTCTGTGGTTTGCCGTTTTGTTTCTTAACATCGCGGACATGGAGATTCCGCCAGAGCAGATTTGCACCCGGCACGGGAATGGCGACCAAGTCGCGCCGGTTGATGGTGACGCCAGGACGTTGCGGAGGAACAGCTTTGCCTTTGTATTCCTCGTTCCATTTGCGCAGGCCTACATCCCAAAGTGCGAGTGCCTGCAACGCCGTGGTCTTGCCGGAATTGTTCTGGCCGATGAACACCACTGCCTGTCCCAACTCAATGTCAGCATCGGGGAAGCGTTTGAAATTTTTTATTCGCAGTCGTGTCAACATGGATGTGAGCTTATAGAGTTTTACGCTTCTCTGCCAGCAACTTTGCCAGTGAAGAACCACCGGGCAGACCGCGAAGACCGTAGCGCAGTGCGTTGTCTATATTCCTCCACTTCTCATCCGGTGTGTCCAACACGTCGCCAGAAGCTACCCTCGGCCAATCGCCGGTTTTGTGGTGGTGTGCAGTAACCCATTTTAGAATCTGCTCAACAGTTAAATCAGAAAGAGCCAGATGGTTTTTGACTCCACGCTTATTCTGCAACAACTGTGCCAGTGAAGATTTGCCGGGCAGTCCACGATGCCCCCTGTCGAGCGCAGAGTTGATATTTACCCATTTCTCACCGGGTTCTCCCAGCACGTCGCCAGATGTTGATTTTGGCCAGTTGCCGGTTTGCTGGTAATGTGCTTCGGACCATTTTAGAATCTGCT
>JAYWBR010000387.1:0-10694 GCA_043781315.1 Verrucomicrobiota bacterium
CGTGCTCTTGGTGTCGGACATGGAGATGAAGCCGATGGCGTTGTTCGCATTGGTGCTGTCGGCCAGGGCCGTGCGCAGATCCCCGCCGCCGACATAACCAAAGCCCCAGTTGGCATTCACGCTGTTCAAGCCGGCCGGCCCGACGACCCCGTGCGGAGCGGAACCGAGCGCCACGACGACGTTGTCGGTGGGCAGGTACCAAACCTTGTTCGTGGCGTCCCAGATGTAAACGCCGACGGAATCATTGTAGGCATAGTTCGCCTGGGCTGTTTCCGTGCGGCGGGTGCCGGAGTCCTTGGTGCGCTGTGCGAGGTAGATGAACGTGTTGGTGTCGGCGCTCTTGGCAGTCCAGGTGGACAGCGGGATGCGGCCGTTCGGAATGCCATAGATGAGCTGCTCAATGGACATGTTGGAGATGTTGGTCAGGATGGCCGGGTTGCCATTCGACTTCGTGAAGACGAAGGGCAAAACCGCGACCGATTCTTCCGCATAGTTGCCAACCGCCGTGAACGGCGTGGAGGAACTGGACGCGTCGGAGAAACCGATGGTCGGCGTGTTGGTCACGTAGGCGTTGCAGTTGCCGGAGGGCGTGCCGGAGGGCGCGGCGAACACGAGCGGCGTGCTTTGCTCAACGGTCTGGATGCCTTGAATGGAACCGGTGAACAGGCCGTGAACGACGAGGGTATTGCCGGAGATGTTGGTCAACTGGGTGATCGGCGTGCCGGTCATGACCCAGGAAGCCGTGCCGGAATTGAACGTGGAGCCGGATCCGCCGTGCGCGCTGTCACCGTAGTAGATGACCGGGTTGCTGCCGACGAAGAGTTTGGTGGCGGCCACATAGGCGTTCGCGCGGAAGGCGGTGGAGCCGGTGAGGAAAACCTCGACGGTGGCGGCGTGGAGGGAGGCGGCATTGGCCAGGCCAAGCGCCAAGGAGAGGAGCAGTGTTTTTTTCATGTTAGTAGTTTTCGTTTGGATGAATTGTGTTGGTTGATTGTTTGATAAAGTGCGGTGGTTTTTTATTGGCCCGTAATGGAATAGAAGCTTTCGCTCGCGCTGCTGGTGTGGTTGACGGTGTGGCCTAAGTTGTCCCCGCTGGTGAGGACGGAGATGGCCGGCCAGTTGATGCGGGGCGAGGTAAGCCCGGCGCTGTTCGTTCCCCGCAGAGTGTAGGTGCCGCTGACGCCCGTGGTGTAGCCGATCGTGGTCGTGTCTCCAGCCCGGGAGATAGAGGTGATGATCGGAACCGTCGGGGTCGCCGTCGGATAGGCCACGTAGCTCATGACGCCGTTGGTGTTGAGCTCGAAGTAGCCGAGGAATTTTCCCGACGCGGAACCGCCGGTCGGCGTCAACTGATAGAAATCGGAGCGCACCACATTTCCCGCCGTGGTGAAATTGTTCAACGTGGTGTTTTCAGGAACCCCTTGGAAGGTGGTGTAGAAGTTCGCCGCCGCACCCGAGCCAAAGATGGAATCGCGATAGCTGACCCCGTTCGGATAGTTGGGGTTGCTCACGCTGTTGTCTTCCTCGACCACCGCCGTGACGGTGTTGACCGGATCAAAGGCCAGGTTGTCCTTCGCGCCGACCGGTATGGTGGACATGCGTACGGCCGTGTTGTGCTGGTTGGCGGAAGTTTTGGATTGCCAGGGCGTCGTCTGGGTGTTCACCGAGGCCGCCAAACGCGGCTTGGTGATGAACAACGTGTCGTCCGCCTGCCAGGTGAAGGCCGACCAGCTCACCGCGTTCGTGCCTACCAACGCGAGCTGGTTGCCGGCGTATTGGCTGATCGTGATCCGCTGATTCGGCGCGGCGTTGGTGAACGTGGCGATCGGACCGGCATCCACCACCAAGTCGTTGGCACCTGGTTTGCGGAAGCAGATCAAAACGTCGCCGGTGGCGTAGCTGTTGAGATTGCCTGCCCGAACTTCGCCCGCGGCGAAACTGGCGAGCAGAAGCATCATTCCTGTTTTTTTGTTAATCATAGTTTGGTTAAGAGTTAATCAATACAGGCACCAGACTAGGCACGGCGCGAACTTTCAACCTCCACCTGGCGGACAGACCAGCGCACATTTTCACCGCCGGGCTGTTGGCGCGGATTTGCCTGCAAAAACCGCCGAAAACAAATGGCGCGGGAACCTCTGCAAAGAAAAAATCGGCCTCGTTGCCTGATCGTAACTTTGGCAAAACAATTATTTGCTCAGTCAGGCTCTTGATGTACCTCCATCAAGGAGCATTGGCCGCATCATCGTGGGCTTGCTCCGAAACGGCGGACAAAAAGGTTGAGTCATTTGGTAGGGAAGCGCTGATTTAATCGGAGTTAGTTGTTTTGCCTGACCTGTTGAAGAAAATGATTGTGCCGGAAAACGCTTACAGAACCCCGATCATTATTCTCAACGTGTATAGCGATAAGCCGGATGAAGCAGTCCGAGTTGCCAATGAGTTACTCCAAGTTTATTTCACCGAGCATCGCAAGCTTCATTCGGAAGACCTTAAACAACCAGGGCAGCTTTCAAACATAAAAATAATTCAACAACCCTCACCTCCATTTGCCAATCCCAACAAAAAAAGAATCATCCGATTGGGGATTTTCTTCGGTGTAGTCCTTGGCCTGCTTGCCGGTGGAGGCGTGGCGGGCATTTCCTTTTGGAGACGCCAGAGTTCTCCACCCAGCATTGCGTCCTGACGATCATGGTTTTTGCTGGCGCGGAACCGGCCGATTGTCGTTGTTGAAGGTGCTGCGCCGGGAAAGAAAAAGTGGTGGTAGGTAATGGATTCGAACCATTGAAGGCGTTAGCCGACAGATTTACAGTCTGCACCCTTTAGCCACTTGGATAACCTACCACTCAGGGACGCGCATTAAGGCACAACCGTTTCCCCGGCTCAAGTTCAAAGTTCGGCCAAGTCGGTTCTCCAAGTTTGATCGCGTTGGCAGAACCGACCTGACGCGAGTGCCGAGGCGACCTGCGTGCTTTCCCTCACACCTCAACCCAGCCCAAGGCTCACCTAAAGATTTGGGCAAGCCAAAGATTGAACCGGAACCCCATCTTTGCCTTTCCCAAATCTTTGGGTTTTTCTTCCACAAGTTTGCGGATTCAATCGCGGCCGTGCTTGAAGCGGGCCGGCGGTTTGCGTAGCTTGCCCGCATGGCGTCCGAAACCCACCAGCCTCACCCCGCCGCGCCGCGCATCCTGATCGTGGATGACGACGACGGCCAGCGCAGCCTGCTGAATTCTTTTTTGCGCAGCCAGGGTTTTGAAACCGTGGACGTGGATGGCGGCGCGCGCGCGCTGGAAAAGCTGCGCACCGGAAAATTCGACATGATGATTTCCGACGTGCGGATGCCTGGATTATCCGGCTTGGAAACGCTGCGGCTCGCGCGCCAGGAGCACGCCACCTTGCCCGTCCTGCTCGTGACCGCGTTCACCGATGTGCGCGACGCCGTGGCCGCGATGCGCGATGGCGCGGTGAATTATCTCGCCAAGCCGATTGACCTTGATGAACTGCTGGCGTGCGTCCAACTAGCCACCGGCATTTCGGAATCCGTCCCGTTGCGCGGCGGCGAGGACAAGCCGCTGCCGGAGTTTGTCATCGCCCGCAGTCCGCTGATGCAGGCGGTGTTTCGCGATGCTTCGCTGATTGCGCCGTCCGAGACGCGCGTGTTGATCACCGGCGAAAGCGGCGTGGGCAAGGAAGTTTTGGCGGATGTCCTCCATCTGTGGAGCACACGGGCGGCGGGGCCGATGGTCAAGGTGAACTGCGCCGCGATTCCCGAAACACTTTTGGAGGCCGAACTTTTCGGACACGAGAAGGGCGCGTTCACCGGGGCGACGTCGCAGCGGATCGGACGATTTGAGGAGGCGGACGGCGGCACGATTTTTCTCGATGAAGTCGCGGAGATGTCGCCGCCGCTCCAGGCCAAGCTGCTGCGCGTGACTCAAGGAGGAAAATTCCAACGCGTCGGCTCGAATCGCGAGGTGAACACCAACGCCCGGATTCTTGCGGCCAGCAATCGCAATCTCGAAGCAGAGGTGAAGGCCGGACGTTTTCGCGAGGATTTATTTTACCGTCTGAACGTGGTGGAGTTGAACATCCCTTCGTTGCGCGAACGGCCGGAGGATATTTTGCCGCTGGCCGGCAAGTTCATTGAGGAGTTTGCCAAGGGCCGGGCGCGGTTTTCGGAAGCCGTTGCGATGTGCCTCGAACATTATCCGTGGCCGGGCAACGTGCGCGAGTTGCGCAACGCGATGGAGCGCGCGGTATTGTTGTCGCGCAGCGAATTGATCCTGCCGGAGCATCTGCCCGCGCGCGTCCGCGAGGCGGCGGGCCAGCCCGTGACGACGCCGTCCACCGACACGCAGCAACTGGAGAAGATCGAGCGCGAGGCGATCCTGCTGGCGCTGGGCAAACATGATTTCAACCGCACGGAAACCGCGAAGGCGCTGGGCATCAGCCGCCGCGCGCTGCTCTACAAGCTGCAACGGTTCCGGCAGATGGGCTTTGCGATTGATGCGAAGTAGGATTTTTTACCGCAAAGAACGCAGAGATCACAAAGATTTTTTACACCGGACTGCGGGGCGTTTATGAATTCAGTTTCCCTCTTTGCGTTCTCTGCGTTCTCTGCGGTTAAATCACCGGGCAAAAATTTTGCGGATCACGTCTTCGATGGGGACTTCCTGGATGTCAATGTCAGTCACGGGGAGCTCATCCAGCAACGCTTTGCACACGGGGATGACGCGGTCGCGTTTGACTTTGAGCGTCAGACGTTCGGGCGTCTGCTCCACGACTTCGCCATACTTCTCCAGATTTTCCACGGAACCTTTGCCGGCGGTCTCACGTTGAATCGTGACCAGCTTGAAATCGGCGAACCGATCCAGGATTTCGGTCAGCCGGCCGTCGAAGGAAATCACGCCCTTGTCTATGATGATGACGCGCTCGCACAACTGCTGGATGTCCGTCATGTAATGACTCGTGAGGATGATCGTGGTTTTCGCCTTCCGGTTGTGCTCGCGCAAAAATTCGCGGACGGTTTTTTGGGAGACGACATCCAGGCCGATGGTCGGTTCGTCGAGGAACAGCACCTTGGGTTTGTGCAGCAGCGAGGCGATCAACTCCATCTTCATCCGTTCGCCAAGAGAAAGCTCGCGCACGGCGACGTTGAGTTTGTCGCGCACGTTGAGGAGTTCGGTCATCTCATCCACGGTGCGTTTCAGTTCGTGATTGGAAATGCCGTAAATTTTCGCGTTGAGTTCGAGGGATTCCTGCGCGGGCAAGTCCCACCAGAGCTGGTTTTTCTGGCCGAGCAACAGCGCGAACTGGCGACGGTAGGCGTCGTTGCGCTCCCATGGCACATGGCCGAGCACGCGCGCCGTGCCGCCGGTGGGATGGAGCAGGCCGGCGAGCATTTTGAGCGTGGTGGTTTTGCCCGCGCCGTTGGGGCCGAGGAAGCCGACGAGTTCGCCGGGTTCAATTTTGAAGCTGACGTCTTTGACAGCGAGAGTCTGTTCGTATTGGCGGCGGAAAAGACCCTTCAATGCGCCGCGGAGGCCGGGCAGTTTTTTGTAGGTGCGAAAGGCTTTGGTCAGCCCGCTGACTTCGATGACGGCCATGGAAAGTTTCTAGTTTCTGGTTTCGTGTTTCTAGTTGAGTGCATCGCCCGCATTGGAAAACTCGAAACTAGAAACCCGAAACTAGAAACAGTTGAGTCACCGCATCAATTGTTTTTCGAGCAGGCCCACGGTCTGGCGGACGCCGGAGTCCACTTCCATGCGGCCTTTGACGAGCCGGCAGGCGTGCAGCACGGTGCCGTGGTCGCGGCCGCCAAAGGCTTCGCCGATGGAACTGAGGGAGTTTTCCGTCATCTCGCGGGTGAGATACATGGCGATCTGCCGGGGGAACGCGATGTTTTCCGGGCGGCGCTTGCTGGTCATGTCGGCGAGGCGGATGTCAAAATGTTCGGCGACCTTTTTCTGGATGGCTTCGATGCCGATGGTGAACCGGCCTTCCTCATGCAGCACCTCGCGCAGGAGATTTTCAACGCTTTCCAAGGTCAGTTTGTTGCCGGTGAGCGAGGCGTAGGAGCCAACGCGGATCAGCGCGCCTTCCAGACGGCGGATGTTGGTGCGGATGCGGTGCGCGAGAAAATTGATGATCTCGTCCGGCAGGGTGATCTTCATGGACTCGGCCTTCTTCTTGAGAATGGCGAGGCGCATTTCCACGTCCGGCGGCTGCATGTCGGTGACCAGACCCCACTCGAAGCGTGAGATGAGCCGGTTTTCCAAGTTTTGAATTTCGCTGGCGGGCCGGTCGCAGGTCAGCACGATCTGCTTGTGCGCTTCGTGGAGCGCATTGAAGGTGTGGAAGAATTCTTCCTGGATGCGTTCCTTGCCGGCGAGAAACTGGATGTCGTCAATCAGCAGCACGTCGGTGGAGCGATATTTTTTGCGGAACTTGACGAGGTTGTTGTTTTGAATCGCGTCAATGTATTCGTTGGTGAATTTCTCCGAGGAGAGATAGGCGACACGCGCGCCTTTTTTTTGCGCGACGACCGCCTGGCCGATGGCGTGGAGCAGATGGGTCTTGCCGAGTCCGACGCCGCCGTAGAGGAACAGCGGGTTGTAGGATTTGCCCGGTGCCTGAGCGACGGCCTGCGAGGCGGCGTACGCGTAGTTATTGTTGTTGCCGACGACGAACGTTTCAAACGTGTTCTTGGGATTGAACACAATTTCGCCGTTCGGGACATTGCGTTCGACCGGTGCCGAGATGGCTTTTGCTTTTGCCGGTGAGGGGAGAGCGGGTTGGATCGAGACGGGTGAAGTCGTGGCGGCTTTGAATTTTATCTGCAACTGCCGCCCGGACGCGGCGGTGACCACATCCTGGAGCAGGCTCATGTAATTATCCTTGAGCCACACTTCACAGAAGTCGTTCGCAACTTCGAGGGTAAGGCTGTGCGCATCCGTGGTCTGCACCTTGAGCGGCGCGAACCACAGATTGAACGTGTCGGCGGTAAGCATGGAACGAAGCTGTTCCTGCGCCGCCACCCAAATATTTTCCGCTGAAGCTTGCATTTATATCTTTCCCAAAGCCCTTGTTTACGGGCGTTTTATTCACCTAGCTTCTTAACCCAATCGTCACACAATTTTCGGAAGACGTTTGTACCACGTAAATCAGCCGCCGCCAGCAAAATCAAACCGCTTTCGATCTTGGCGTGCTTTAAAGTTTTATTTGTCAGCCCTAAGGCACATAAAATCAATCACTTGCGTACAAAAAAAACTTTCTCAAACTCTGCTGAATTGGGTCGTCATCCTGAGCCGGGTCACAAATTCGTTTGAACAGCGACGTTTTTATACAAAGGCGTTCACGCTGACGAGGACAACATATTAACTTTTATCCACAAGTTATTAACAGCCTGACTTCGCCAATAAAATCGGGCACATTACGGATGTCTGGGCTGCGGGGCGTTTTCCGACAAATGATAAACGGAACTTTTTGGGCGCGTGCGATTGCGTCGAAGGTTCGCTCCCTTGTTTATCACGGTTCGGGTGCGTGCGTTGGCGCTCCGACCGCAGCGAACTGCGGGCTGGCCGACAAAAATCAAACCGCCCGTTCGCCGGTTTCTTCCGTGCGAATGCGAATGGCGTTTTCAATGGCGCTGACAAAAACCTTGCCGTCACCGATTTTGCCGGTCTTGGCCGCCTGCACGATGGCGGCGACGGCGGCGGTCACCCGCGCATCCACCACCACAATTTCCACCTTGATCTTGGGCAGAAAATCCACCGTGTATTCGCTGCCGCGATAAATTTCCGTGTGCCCCTTCTGGCGTCCAAAGCCTTTGACCTCCGAGACCGTCATGCCTTCCACGCCGAGTTCCGCCAGGGCTGCTTTGACGCTTTCCAATTTGAACGGTTTGATGATGGCTTCGATTTTTTTCATCAGAATTTGGTTTGTTGGATGCGGATACTAACAACCAGCTTTGCCCTGTAAACTCGAATGTAATAATTTTGAGGGCTTCGGCAGCGGTGGCAAGCGGCGGCTTCCCGGATAAGTTCCGGCCGAACTGGACGGCTCTTGATTAATTTGTTTTAATACCTTTCACAAATGTTTGACACGAATTAGCGGTTATGATTATATTGACCGCAGTTAGATTTATTGAATTCGCCAAGTGGCGCAGCGCTCTTTGATTAGTAAAACAATTTCGGTTCCGACTCCGGTACAGAGCGGAAACGATGCTCCTCAATAAACCTACTGTTGTACCAATTCGAAAATTCCCCGGGCCTCTCAGCCATCCCCTGGTTGCTTGGCCCGGTTTTTTTGTACTTTTCTCCGGCGTTGGCGGCGTACAGCCAGAATGGGTTGTGCGAATTATTCCTCACCGTTGGCGGCTGCCGGCTTGCGCTCCCAGCGGCGCTGCTGCCGCTCGGGCAGGCTCGTGTCCACCTTCGCGTAATACGTCTCCTCGCCGAACAGATGATCCACCGCCTCCTGCAAGCCGCGTGACGGCATGACGAAAAACTTCTCGTGTGTCTCCATGAAGATGATTCCGCCCGAGGGCCGCGTGAAGCACAGGAACAACGGGCATTTGCCCGGGTGCGCCGTGACCAACGCGCGGGCGGCGTCCAGGCTTTCGGGTTGCACATGGGCCATGTGCAGGCGGAGGTGAACCTGCTTCGTAAATTTCCTCGGCGCGTCTTCCAACGGCATGATGTCCTGCGGAAAAATCTTCGGACTTTCATCGCCGACATTCACCTCGCCGATCACGAGGATCGCTTTGTTCAATTCCAACAGCGGTCGAAACTTGTCGTAGTTCTCGTTGATCACCAGGATTTGCACCGATCCCTCCAGATCTTCCAGCGTCACCATCGAATAAGGCTTGCCGCTCTTCTTGGAAACCCCGTGCGTGACCGCCGCGATCAATCCTCCAATGCGCGTGAGCGAACGGTTCGGCAGCTCCGCCAGTTTCGCCGTGGTGATCAGGCAATATTTCTCCAGAATCGGCGCGAACGGCGTGAGCGGATGGCCGGTCACATAAAAGCCGAGCAGTTCCTTTTCGTAAGCAAGCAGTTCGTGCTGCGGCAACTCCGGCAGATTGCTGATGGCTTCCGGCATCGGCGGCGCTTTTTCTTCGAGCGCGCCGAACAGCGAGCTTTGCCCTTTCACCTTGTCGGAAAGAATGCTGGCCGCGCGCGCCAGGGTGCGTTCGACCTGCGCGGTCAAGGTCGCGCGCGTTTGACCGAAGCAGTCGCACGCGCCGGTTTTGATGAGGGCTTCGAGCGTCTTTCGTCCGAGGGAGCGGCCGTCCACGCGCTCGCACAAATCCGCGAGCGTCTTGAACTTTCCGGTCTCGCTCCGCGCCTTCAAAATTACTTCCACCGCGCCTTCGCCCACGCCTTTGATCGCGGCCAGACCGAAGCGGATGGCCAGACCAGACGCTTTGCCATTCTCACTCGCGCTCCGGGGCGCGGGCGCGAAATAAACCCGGCTCTCATTCACATCCGGCCCGTGGACCTCGATGCCAAACGCCCGCGCCTCCGCGATGTAAAGCGCGAGCTTCGCCGTGTCCGCCATGTCGTTCGTCATCATGGCGCAGAAGAACTCGACCGGGTAATTCGCCTTCAGATACGCGGTTTGATACGAGACGATGGCATACGCGGCGGCGTGCGATTTGTTGAAGCCGTAACCCGCGAATTTTTCCAGCAAATCGAAAATCTGGTTCGCTTTGGCCTTGGGGATTTTGTTTTTCTCTAGGCAGCCCTTCACGAAAATGTCGCGATGCTTCTGCATCTCCTCGACCTTTTTCTTGCCCATCGCGCGCCGCAGCAGATCCGCGCCGCCCAGCGTGTAGCCGCCGAGAATCTGCGCCGCCTGCATCACCTGCTCCTGATAAATCAGAATTCCGTAAGTCTCCTTGGCAATCGTTTCGAGCAGCGGATGCTCGTACTCGATCTTCACCTCGCCATGCCGGCGCTTGATGAATTCAGGAATCAGATCCATCGGGCCGGGACGATACAGCGCGACGAGCGCCGTGATGTGCTCGACGGAACTGATCTGAAACTTCCGGCACAAGTCGCGCATTCCGCCCGATTCCAACTGGAACACGCCCAGCGTTTCTGCGCGATTGAGCAGGTCGTAGGTTTTCTTGTCGTCCAGCGGCAGATTGTCAATCGGCACCTCGATGCCGTGCGTCTGCTTCACCATCTCGCAGGTGTTGCGGATGACCGTCAACGTCTTCAGCCCCAGAAAATCCATCTTGAGCAGGCCAAGATCGCCCACGGGATTCATCGCGTACTGCGTCACCACCGCCCCGTCTTCGTCGGTCTTGAGCGGGAGCAGGTTCACCAGCGGCTGATCGCCGATGACGACGCCAGCCGCATGAACACTGGCGTTGCGCGTCAAGTCTTCGAGGATGAACGCCGTGTCCAGCAGCTCGCGCGTCGTCTCTTCCGTGTCGTAAGCCTGCTTGAGTTCCGGCGATTGCTTGAGCGCTTTCGCCAAATCCATTTTTAATTCGGCTGGAATCATCTTCGCCAGTCGGTCGCAATCGGCGTAGCCCAGCCCCATCACGCGGCCCACGTCGCGCACCACGGACTTCGCGCCCATCGTGCCGAACGTGACGATCTGCGCGACGGAATCCTTGCCGTATTTTTGGCGCACGTATTCGATCACGTCCGCGCGGCGGTCGTCCGCAAAATCAATGTCAATAT
>JAYWBR010000388.1:0-10678 GCA_043781315.1 Verrucomicrobiota bacterium
CGGGGCCAGCGTGGCGGCGAGGTGCAGGCCGCTGCCCCGGCCCCAGGGGGTTTCGGCGGCGGCAAGTTCCAATTCACCGTGGCCGGACAGCGGAATGGCGTTGGTGGCGGCGTGCCGCCATTGCGCGGAGAAATGCGCGTCGCGGCCCCGGCCCCAGACGGTTTCCACCTGGGCCGCCGTAAGGTTCAGGTCCGCGTTGAAGTTGGTGCCGGCGTTGGACAAGACGTGCAGCGTCAGATCGAGGTTCGTGGCCGTGGCCCAGGGCGTTTGCGCGTGGTCGGCTCGCAGCAGAATTTCCGCGTGCGACGGCTCCTGATTTTCCGGCGGCGTGATACGGGCGGACAAAACGCCGCCGTTAAAAGTTCCCCACGGCGTTTCCGCACCGGGCGCGCGCAGCGTGAGCCGCGCGCCAAAACCGGGCAGGTCACGGGCGTCGCCGAAAATTTCCACCCGCAACTCCGGTGCGTTCGCAAAATGAATCTGATCCAGCAGGCCGGCCAGCCGGCGGAGGTTTTGCAGCAGCGGCACGCCCGGCCCGGCGGCGGGTCCGGGCTGGAACATTTTCCAATCCCGGATCGCCGAGGCATTGGTGATGGTGCCGGCCAGCTCAATGTTCGCCCCGGCAAACTGGGCCTTGAACTGATCCAGTTCCCAGAGATCGCCGGGCAGCAGCCGCAGTTGGGTCTGGATGTTTTCCACCGTCAGCGCGCGCGGCGGCTGGTTGGATTCGTTGACCGGCCAGACGAGCCGGCCCTGCCGCAGCACGAGGGAGTTCACCTGGACATCACCTTTGAGCAGCGCGGCGTAATCCAGGCGCAACTGGATTTCTTTCAAGGTCAGCGCGGGATTGGCCGCGCTGTTGGTGCCGCCAAAAAAAACATTGTCGGCCACGAGACCGTGCGGGAAACGCAGCCGCAGCCGGGTGAATTGAAGATCCAATCCTTGCGCGCGCAATTTTTCCAGCACCGGACGCTTCACAAAATCAGGCAGCCCGATCTGGTTCACATAGAGCACGGCACCGAGCAGCACCAGGATCACGAGCCACAGGCCGATGCGGAAACGGCGGAAATAAATCCGCAGCAGTCTCCAGGAACGGCTTGGTTTGCGCGCGGGCATGATTCAGGGCGCGGCGGCGGGGATGGCCAGAAACATCTGCACGAGCTGATGCAGCACCGGCGGAAATTCAAACACCCACGGCTCCTGCTGCTGCGTGACCAGCGCGTAGGCCGAACCCATGCTCGCGGGGCCGCCAAATTCGACATCGAGTTTTTTGCCGTCATGCAGTTCGACGGAAATTTGGAGGCCGTCCCGCTTGAAACCAAAATGCTCGCGGTTCGTCTCGCCGCGTTCCACCCACGCGTCCGCCGAGAGTTCACCGAGCCGGAACACGGTTTCCTCAATGGCCGCGATCTGCACGTCGTCCAGAATGCCCTGCGAGCCGGGCGCGAGCGACCAGTTGCCCGCGCCTTGGCGGAGGAGTTGGCGGACTTTCCCGCTTTGCCGGATGGTCACGCGGGCCACGTCGTTGGTGGAAAATTTCCAGATGGCCCGGTCGCGCAGTTGCAACGCGGTGATCGGCAGCCCTTGCACCTCGGCGAGCCGGATCGAATACACGGACAAAGGCTCGTCGAACCGGCGCGCGTAAATCAGGCCGTCCTGGTTGGTGCCGAAGTCCACGCCGGCGATGACCCGGTTCGTGCCGCCCGCCGCCGCATTGGTGTCCGCTGCGTAGAAAATGAGCTGGTACGCCGGGGTCGCCAGCCCGAGCGCGGGCAGATCCGGCGCGACCACCGCGTCCTTGTAAAACTGCGCGACCTGCAGTTCGCCGAGGTTGGTGAGCAACGCGGTGACGAGCGCGGCGTCCGCCGGATAATTTTGCGGCGTGAGGATCCACGCCGTGTTGGTGCGGCGCAGCGTGAATATTTCCTGCGCGTGGAATTCAATCGCCGCCAGCGGGCCGGTGGGCGAAATCAAATGGCGGTCGCGGAAGGTTTCGTGCGCGGCGTGCCAGATTTCGAGCGGCTCCTTGGCCACGGCCAGCACGGTTTTCTCATCGTTGCGCCGCGCATAAATCTGGTTGGTCGAGTTGTTCAATCCCCTGCCGAACGTCAGCCGCAGGGCGGTGTTGGTGCCGCGCTGAAACGTGAGGCTGAGTTCGGCCGGCTGCAACCCGAACGTTTCCAGGTCGGACGGGGGACGGTCGAAGAATTGCAGCGCCTGGAGGCTCTGCAATTTTTCCAACGACTCGAGAATTTTCGCCTTGTCAGCCCGGGATTCCATCGGCAGCGCCATGCGCCAGAGTCCGTTGGTCGCGTCCCGATGCAGTTCGAGAATTTTTGCGCCGTTGGTCACAAAGAGGCGGTCGAACTCCAGCCGGGCAAAATCCGCGAGCGCAGTCTCGCGCCAGTCGTCCACCGAGCGGGGCAGCAGTTTCAGCAGGGCCGCGTCCATGACGGCCACGCCCTCCGCGCCCACCACTTTCACGAACACCTGGTCGCCGGGGCCGTTCTTGCTGCCGAACTGGATGTGCCGGTCGCCGGGTTGGAGAATCACGGTGAAGGGCGGCGGATTGAAGCCAAACTTGTCGTTCGCGTCCCGCAGGTTGCCCAGTTCCTGCGCGGCGATGCGCGTGGTGGGAACGGCCCGGGCCAGCGCGGCGATCAATGTTTCCAAGGCTTCGGTGCGCGCCGGGAAATGGACCGGTTCGGCCAGTTGCCAGACGCCGTGGGTGCGCGCGGCCTGGATGGCGCGCTGGTTGGCGGGGAGAATCTCCACGCTGCTAACGCCGACACTGTCGAGGCCGGGCAGCAGCAGATCCGGGCCGGTCGCCGGCCGGGGGGCGAAGCGGTGATGGAGAAAAATTGCGGCGAACAATCCCGCCGCCACGAGGACCCAAAGCCAGGTGTGTTTGGGGTTCATGCGCGCGAATTATTTCCGGCGGCGCAGCCAGACCAGTCCGCCGAGCAGCAAAATCCCGCCGGGCATCGCCGCGAGCAAGATCAACTGCACGGTCTGCAACTGGAGGTTCGAGATGAGCAGGCGGTATTCGGTGATGGATTTTGGCGCGACGCCTTCCAACAACACCGGGCGGTCGAGCAGCCAGTTGGCGGCGAGGCTGGCGAAGTCGCGGTTGGCGGCGGATTCAATGCGTTCGTTGCCGAGAAACAGCGAATCCCCGGTGACCAGAATCCGCGTGGCTCCGCGTTCGGCGGCGACGCCCTTGGCCGCGCTTTTTTCCACGGCGACGATGAGGGGTTTGACGCCCGGCCGCTGGGTCATGCCGCCGTTGGACAAGACGGAACGCGGGCCGGAGTAAACAATCTCCTCCGCTTTGATGCCGCTGTCCGGCTGCGCGGACAAATCCAGCGCGTCCACTTCGCGCGGCAGAATCATTTGCAGCCGCGAACCGAGCAGTGCGTTCACCAGCGGATGCTTGACGCGAAAGTTGAAGGCGATGACATCCAGGCCTTCGGGCGGCGAGGAATTGTCCGGGTCTTTCACGATGCCGGTCGTGACGTTGACGCCCCATTTGGCGAGGATTTTTTCGAGGCCGGTGATGTGGTCTTCGGACAGAACGTTGAAGAGGACGAACAAGCGTCCGCCTTCACCGAGGTATTTTTCCACGCGGCCCAGTTCGAGGGCCGGCAACGGATCTTTCGGCCCGGCAATGACGAGCAGGTTGCAGTCATCCGGCACCATGTTCGTGCCCAGCAGCGTGAGCGGCCAGGTCTCGATGTTGTTTTGCCGCAGCAGGCCAGCAAATTTTGCGTAGCCCATCGGATTGTTGGCGTTGTCCGGGCGATGCTCTCCGTGGCCTTCGAGGAAATAGGCCTTCAGCGGTTTGGGATTGGTAACGCCGATCAGCGCGCCGGTGAACATCAGCTCGCCCAGAAAGTTGATCGGCTTTTTCCGCAACGAGAGCTGGCCGGGCGTTTCGCTCTTTTCCTGCACCAACTGGTTTTGCACGAGCGTGTCGCCGAGGATGGTCTTGGTGCGGCCTTCGCATTCGAACACGATGAGGTTCTTGTTGGTGGACGCGCCCAGGTTGTATTTGATTTTGAATTCCTCCGCCGCGCCGGGTTCGCGGTCGTAGTCAATGTAACGCACGCTGAGCTTGGGATTCGCCGAGGTGTATTCCTTGAGCAGGTTGGCCAGGTCGCCGAAAAATTCCTCTTCGCGGCTGCAATAGACGGTGACCTGCACTTTGTTGGTCAGCGAGTGCAGCAGGCTGGTGGTGCGGGTCGAAAGCTGGATGCGCGTGAGGGAACTGAAATAACGCCGCTGGAAAAACTGCGTGCTGAGATAATTCACCATGACCACCACGGCGAACACCGCCAGCGTCATCACCACGACGCTGAAGCCGATGCGCCACCGGCGGCCGGGCGAGAAGCTGGGGCGGGTTGAAGGTGCGTTGGCCATGTTATTTCCAGCGCCGGCTTTCGACGACGCGCAGGGTGAGGAACAAAATGAAAAACGAGAGGCTCAGATAAAAGACCACCGCCCGCGTGTCCACCACGCCCCGGACGAATTCGCTCATCTGGTCGCGCAGGGCGAACAGCGACGCCACCTGGCTTTGCCAGCCCGCCGACGGCAGCTTGTCCCCGAGCCAGCTCGACATGAACAGGGCCATGGAAAAAAACACGCTGATCATCGCGGCTGTCGTCTGGCTGCGCGTCAGCGCTGAGGCAAAACAACCGAGGGCGATGAACAAACAGCCGATCAGAAAAATCCCCAGGAACGTGCAGCCCACCGCGCCCGCGTCGAACGCCCCCTGCCCGCTGGTGTAGCGTTGCACAATCAGCAGGCAGCCCAGCAGCGGCAGCCACATCATCATGTAAAACACAATCGCGCCGGTGAATTTGGCGGCGACGACTTGAAAGTCGCTGACCGGCGTGGTCATGAGCATTTCGTACGTGCCGGAGAATTTTTCCTGCGCGAACAGGCGCATCGTGATCACTGGCACGGCCAGCAGCAGGATCAGCCAGAAATAGGCGGTGTCGTAAAAAATCTCCGTGACCGGCGCGGTCGTCGGCACGCCCTGCAACTTTTCAATCACGAGAAAAAAACTGTAGCCGGTCAGGAACGCCGCCGCCGCGATGATCACATAGCCCGTGAGAGAAAAGAAAAAGCCGGCCAGCTCGCGCCGGGTCAACGTCCAATAGACCCTCATCGCGTTTTCTCCTTGGGGAAACATTGAACATTGAACATTGAACATTGAACGCCCAAGGAAATCGGGCGCGTTGCGGTTCCCCGCTTCGATGTTCGGCGTTGAATGTTGAATGTTGAATGTTCCCCGTTCATTTCGTCTCGTCCTCCTCCGGCGGGCTGGTGACCCGGACGTAAATGTCTTCCAGCGAATGCCGGCTGCGCGTGAGTTCGCGCAGGTACCAGCCGCGTTCGCGGGCCAGGGCAAAAACAATCGGCCGCAAATCCATCCCGTCGCGGGGCGTCAGGGCGCAGCGAAAGTATTCGCCCTCGGCGGATGAGATGTTGAAGTGCGCGACTTCCGGCATCTGCGCCCAGCAGTCTTTCAATTCGTTTTCCGGGGCGGCGATTTCGGCCACGACCTGGCTGTGGCTGCTCATCAGGCTCTGCAAATTTTCCGGCGTGTCCGCCGCCAGGATTTTCCCCTCGTACAGGATGAGCATCCGGTTGCAGGTCATTTCCGCCTCCGGAAGAATGTGCGTGGAAATCAGGACGGTGTGCGATTTGGCGAGGCTCTTGATCAACTGCCGCACGGCGCGGATCTGGTGCGGGTCGAGGCCGATGGTCGGCTCGTCGAGAATGATCAACTCCGGTTCATGAACCAGCGCATCCGCCAGGCCGACGCGCTGACGAAAGCCTTTGGAGAGGTGGCCGATGATTTTTTTGCTGACCTCGGTGAGGCCGCATTGCTCCAAGACCGTGTCCACGCGCTGGCGGGAGCGTTTCCAGCCCAAACCTTTGAGCCGGGCGCGAAACTTCAGATATTCCCGGATGCGCATGTCCACATGCAGTGGATTATTTTCCGGCATGTAACCGATGCGGCGGCGGACTTCTGCGGAATCCTCAAACACATCCAAACCACCCACGCGCACGGTGCCCGAAGTGGCCGGCATGAAACCCGAGAGGATGCGCATGGTCGTGCTTTTGCCCGCGCCGTTCGGCCCGAGCAGGCCGACAATCTCGCCCGGCGCGACCGTGAAGGAAATGCCCGCCACCGCCGTATGCCCGGCATACCGCTTGGTCAAGTTTTCCACTTCAATCATTACACCGTTGCGCATGAATCGAAACGGAGTGTAGCGGATGCCGGTTGAGTTCAGCCAATAAAATATCCAGGGAGGTGTGAAGGCGCTCCGAAAACATTACCGTGACTTCACCTCGGCCCGCAGCGCCTCAGCCGCCAGTACTTGTGGAACATCGCAAACCTTGAGCACACCCAGATAATCCGGGCCTTCGGTGTGGGACTGGGGCAAGTGCGTCAAATCCAGCCGGCGGACATTCGGCTCGAACAGCGCGGCGTAAAGCGCGTTGGCCGCCATCGGGCCGTCCGCACTGAGTTCGATTTTTCCCTTGTCGTCAGCGCGAACATAATGCAGCGCCTGAATTGCGCGGCGGATGTCCCAGACCCGCATGCCATCGAGCGTCTGGCCGAGCAACATGAAGCGGCGGCGGATGCGCGTGAGCACCTTTTCATCACCGGACCAGGCGGTCAATCCAACGCCACGCGGGGCAAAGAACGCGCGGGCGGAAGATGCTTCCAGGACTTCGCGTTTCAATTTTTCCAGCGCGGCGAAGTCGGCAGCCGGCAGATTCGTTCCTGAAAATTCTCCGGCGAACGATTCGGAAACCCGGGCGCGCGCCCCGACCAGTGCGCGGACATTGGCGAGCCAACGGTTCGCGCCCGCTTGATCCAGCACGGTGAGTGAAACGGGTTCCACATTGGTGGCCGCCGCGTTTTCCAGCAGGTAGAGCCGCAGTGAAACATCGTGCTGACTGGTGAAATCCCAGGCCCGGAACAGCAGGTCGCCCTGTTTGATTTCAAACGCGAGCTTTGGCGCCAGCGGCAACTCCTCGCCGGGCCACCCCGAGAAAACTCTTTCGCGCAAGGTGGCCCGGAGTTCGTCGGGAGTCATTTCCGCTTTTCGCTTTCCGCTTTCCGCCTTGCCCACAAACGTCTCGGCGATGTTGGTGTTGAGCGCGTCCGCCGGCAGTTGGTTGAACACGCGCACTTGCTCGGGCGTGAAAAATTTCACCGCGTCCACCACGATGGGCGTTTCGTTTTCCTTCTTCACACCCTTGAGAAACCAGTTGAACCAGCGCAGCACGGCGAGCCGCAACTCCGGCACCTCTTCATGCGCGCCGGGCGCGAGTGCCAGCCCAAGATTGTTGGTTGCACCAAGCAATTCATAAACGCGCCGGAGCTTTTCGTGAATGCGCACCGTGCTGTCGAGATGGAAAATCTGGTCGCGATCCGTGCCGCCGAGGAGCAGCGGGCGCGGCGCGGCGAGCGCAGCCAGTTGGGGGAAATCCCAGCGGTAGATGTTGATGAAGAAATTGCAGTCGCAGTGACTGTCAATCACGCCTTCGCCGATGTGGCTTTGCAAATCCGCCATGCCCGCAAGCGGCGCGGCGGCCTGGATGCGATCATCCAAGGCAGTGACAGTCCAACTGTAGGCTCCGCCGCCGGAATGACCGGTGATGCCGAAACGATTGGTGTTCACTTCCGGTCGCGTGCAGAGATAATCCAGCGCGCGGATGCCGAACCAGGCTTCGACGCCCGCCGGCGTGTAGCCGCGCGAATTCCACCACCACAAGCCCCGGTCGCGCGTGCCGGTGTGGAGGCCCTGCACCTCTCCGAGCAGCAGGGAGTCGAGCACGAGACAAACATAGCCGTTGCGGGCAAACCATGCGCCGTCCAGCAGATATGCGGACTTGTTGCCATAGCTGATGTTATTGCTGACCATTCTAGAATGGCCGCATTCGTAAAGAATTGTCGGCGCGGGCGACTTCAAATTTTTTGGCACAAACAAATTCGCCGTGCAATAAAGTCCGGGCGACGCCTGGAAGGAAATTTTTTCCATCGTGAAACCGTCCGCCTCCAGTTTGCCGGTGATGACCGACTGCAACTCCGTCCGCTCCGGCATCGGCCACAGGCCCAGCATCTCCTGCAACTGCCGGCGATACTCACCGCGTTTCGATTCCCAATCTGCGCGCGAATGAATGTCCGCCAGGCAGCGCTCGGAAAGCTGGGCGGTTTCAGTGCTGAAATAGTCGGCGAGTTGGGCGTCGCCGCGGGAGGACACCGACAGATCAGCAGCGGGAAGCCGAACAGCGGCGAGCGCGGAGGCGAGGAGTGGCAGGAAGCGCTTCATCATGGTGCCGTAGGATGTTGCGGCGCGTGCGAAGCGGCAAGTTTTTTGAGGCAGGGATGGTTCGGTCGTTGCACTGGCGTTTCCCCCCCCCAAAAAAAAAGAGCGGGCAGATTTTAATCTGCCCGCTGCGTTAAAGAAAGATTCCGTTCAGACGGACGTGCGGCGCTTGCGCAGCGCGAGGCCGGTCAGCCCGACGGAGATCAGCGCCAGAGCGGAAGGCTCCGGAACGGGTGTGAGCTGGAGCGAAAGGGCCTTGTTGATGACAAAAGAACTGTTGGCCGCGATGGTCAGATCCCATTCGAACGCGTAAGCGGTGTTGCCCGGCCCGGCGTTGTTGACATCGCTGAGCGTCGTTGGATTGGCGTCATTCAGACTGGTCAGTGTGGCGGGAAAAAGTGTGGCTTCACCGTGGTTGGCTCCGGGGGTGACCAGCGATTCCTGAAACGTGATGCCCGGGGCAACTTGATCGGCGGTGCTGTAAAGGCCCGTGAAATTATTTTTGCTGAGTGAAACCGAATTGGGACCGCCGACCAGGTCGAAATCCGTGTATTGAAAAAAGTGGAAGCTCAAGGGCGAAGCACTTTGATTTAAGATCGTGACGGATTCGTTCATGCCAGAAGTGCCGCTTCCGGCCGCGCCACCGTTCAGTTGGTAGTCCACTTTGACGCTGTACGCGCCGGGGTTGTTGTAGGTGGTGCTGAGGTTGCGCACGGTGGGGGTGACGTTTGCCGGCGCGCTGATCGAATTGATCGGGGCTTCACCGCCGACGGCTCCAACCCGGAACCAGAACCACTGCTGGGCGAGCTGGTCTGAGCCGTCCACAATCCAGTCGAACATCCCTGCTGAACTGCTGGTGTTAATTCGTGCGACTGAATTGTTGTCGGTGAGAGTGACAATCTGCGCTGCGCCTTGCAGAACGGAAACGGCCAGCACAGAAGCGATGGTCCCGAACGTGAGAAACTTCCTTACCCCACAATGTTTATTTTTATTCATACAATGTTTATTTTTATTCATAGAGTGATTCCCTTGTTTGTTATTTTTGGTTTTCTTCGAGCGGATTCAAGCAGCCTTTGATTCGGCTGTCAACAGTTTTTAAATTTTTCCCCCCAAATTAGTCCGGCTGTGATTGCTCTGCTGCCCAAACATGCCACTTGGCGTCGGCATCGGAAAATGTCAGGCATCCGGGTAAATCAAACGCCCTGCTGGCGCATGTGTTCGTGAAGCATTAGCTTCTTGGAGCCGCAACTCGCGAAGCCCTCTGTCCGCCCGGTTTTTTTTGGTTCGATGAAAACGGCTCCGATGATACTTGAACACCACATAAATCATGCTGAAGTTTAATTTCCATAGCGGGCCAGAAATGGCGCTATTGCTGGCGGGCTGCCTGGCTGCGCCCAAGCTCCTGGCCGGTGGCAGCGGCTTGAATACGCTGGTGGTCATCAACCGGAGCAGCTCCAATTCCTGCGAACTGGGCAATTATTTTTGCGAGCGCCGCCAGGTGCCGCCGGACAATGTGCTGTTCCTCAATTGGACGGGCGGCAACATTTCCTGGAGCAGCGGGGATTTTCAAACCAACCTGGTCACTCCGCTTCTGGCCGCCCTGACGGCCCGCCAGTTGAGCAATCAGATTGATTACCTGGTTCTCTCGATGGACATTCCGTTTCAGACCCTCAATGGCACGGCGGTCAACAGCACGACCTCGGCGCTTTTTTACGGATTGAAAAATTGGGCGGAACTCCTCAACAGCTACTGCGGCAGCGAAACGGTCTTCCGGCAGGCTCCGCCCGTGGGTGCGCCGGGTTATTCCTTCCTGGCGTGCATGATCACTTCCGACTCGCTGGCCAATGCCAAAAACCTGGTGGACCAGGGCGTGGCCAGTGACGCGACGTTCCCGTCCCAGCCGGTGGTGCTGGCCAAAAGCTCCGACCCAATGCGGAGCATCCGGTATTACGCCTTCGACGACGCCCTCTTCAACACGCGGCTGCGCGGAAATTATCTCATCGTCCGCACCAACTCGGACGCCACCTCGGGCCAGACCAGCCTGCTGGGCTATGAAACCGGGCTGTCCAACTTCGGCGTCTCCCCGGGAACCTTCGTGCCCGGAGCGATGGCCGACAGCCTGACCTCGTACGGCGGCATCATCTTCGGACCCAACGGCCAGACTTCGCTGCTGGCGTTCATCAACGCCGGAGCCTCCGGCAGTTATGGCACCGTCACCGAGCCGACCGCCGACGCGCGAAAATTTCCCGATCCCCAGGTTTATTTTTACCAGGCGCGCGGCTTCAGCCTGGTCGAATGTTATTACCAGAGCATCTGCATGCCCTACC
>JAYWBR010000389.1:0-3537 GCA_043781315.1 Verrucomicrobiota bacterium
CCCGGCGGCGTGGTCAATCTCCTCACCGGCAAGCGCGCCGAACTCGTCCCGCACATCGCCACGCACATGGACGTGAACGCACTTGTGGACGGCGCGGGAGATGCGGCCGTCAGCGCTCAGTTGCAAGCCGGCGTCGCGACGAATCTCAAGCGCTACGCGCATCACGCCGCCACGGACTGGTTCAGCGCGAAGGTGGAAGACCCGTATTGGATTCTCGACACGGTGGAGTTCAAGACCGCGTGGCATCCGATTGGTTTGTAAAATTAAAACTGGGCAGCCCCCGTCGTTAAGCTGGGTTATTTGCGGGCGAGCAGTTTTTGTTTGCGCATCACCATCAGCATCGCGATCCCGCCGAGGACGCCAAAGCCCGCCATCGTGGGATACCAGACACCCCAGCCGTATTTGTCAATCAGCCAGCCGATGGCCGGGAGCGCGAGTGCCGTGCCGAAGTATTGGAACGAATCAATCACGCCCGACGCGAAGCCCGCCATCTTGCGCCCGCCGATGTCCATCGGTGCGGCCGCGCCGACAAGTGAGTGCGTGGAGTTGGCCGTGAGCGAAACCAGGATGAGAAAAAAGCAGCCGAGCAAGATGCCCACCGGCGTCGGCCCGACCACGCCGGAATTAATGACCAACGCGGCAATCAGGATGACCGCCGACTGGGCGAAGTAGAGTCCCATTGCGACCGGCGAACGGTGGCCTTTGAAAAATTTGTCCGACACGATGCCCGAGAGCAGCGAGCCCACCACCGCGATCATCGGAATCAGCACCACGAGCGTCCAACTGACCGCCGCCGGGGGGTTGCTCATATCAATCTTCAACTGCTCGCTGAAATAGAGCACGGAAAGCTGCTCCGCCCCGTTGCGCACCGCGCCGGTGCAGGCGTAGGCCATCGCATAAAGCCACACGAGCGGATGCGTGAAAATGGTGACAAAACTTTCCCGGATGCTGGCGCGCGTGCCCGTGTCGCCGACGCTCAACTCGTCGTAGATCAGTCCGGGATAGCCGGCGGCTTCCGGCGATTCTTTGGGGATGAAGGCCACGAGGATCGCCATGGCAGCGGTGAAGATCGGCGGGATGCGGAAGAGCCAGCGCCAGTCGCCATGCGCCACCACGAGCGTGCCCACCGTAAATCCCGCCAGGATAACGGGCGCGAGTTTGTTGATGGCCATCTGACCGAGTTGGATCATGAAACCGAAGATGCCGGCGAACGTCCCGCGTTCACCGCGGTTGAACCACGCGGCGTTGATCTTGATCATGCCGGGCGCGCCGAACGATTGAAAATAGCCGTTCATCAGCCAGATGAGCGCGAAGGTGGAGAACGTCCCGACGAACGAAGCAAACCCATAGACCAGGTTGATCGTGACCGTGCCCGCTGCGCCGATGAGCATCGCCGCCCGTCCGCCGATGCGATCGGTGAGCAGGCCGTTGACTAACTGCCCGAAACCGTAGGCCACCGACCACCACGCCAGGATGCTGGTGATTTGAAAGGTGGAAAAATGAAATTCTTCCTTCATGCCGGGCGTGGCAAAGCGGAAATTATACCGGCACATGTAGAACGACGCATACATGAGGCCGAGCACGACCCAGTTCAACCCGCGCCGCGCCCGGAAGCCTTTTGGGTAAGGAGTCTGGCCGGGGATTTGTGTATCGGTTGGATTCATCAATGCCTGCGAATCAGTTGCTCATGCTGGCAATCGCGGGCGCAGCTAAACAAAGCCGAGTCCGCGCGTCAAACCTTTCATTCCTATCAAACAGCCGTCCACTGTTTTTTTTCGTTTGCATGCAGTTTGGGATTGGGCGGCCCCGAACATCGGGTATTCCGAAGCAGGTGCGATTCTGAAATGGTTTTGCATTTTCGGGGAGCCCCACTAGAGTGGCGGCAAGAAAATATTTATCCTTATATTTATGAAACTGTTTCGGCCCGCCACCCTCATAACGCTTTTCTCCCTCGCCGTGTCCCCGGCCCGCGCGTGGGATTACGAAGGCCATCGCGCCGTGAACCAGCTCGCGCTGGCGGCCCTGCCCACCAATTTTCCGGCGTTTGTGAAAACCCCGGAGGCCCGGGAACGCATCGCGTTTCTGGCCGGCGAACCGGATCGCTGGCGCAACATCACCGATGACCAGGCCCTGCCGCATGTCAACGGCCCCGATCATTATCTCGACCTGGAACAGCTTGAGGAATACGGCCTGACGCCCGAGACCGTGCCAGCGCTGCGTTATGACTTCGTCGCGAAACTGGCCTTGGCCCGGGCGCAGCACCCGGAAAAATTCGCGCCGATTGATCCGGCCAAGAACAAGGATCACACGCGGGAACTGGTCGGCTTCGCGCCGTGGGCGATCACGGAATACTGCGGCAAGCTGCGTTCGGAATTTTCCTACCTGAAGGCGTTTCAGCATTACGGCGGCACCCCCGAGGAAATCGCCAACGCGCAACAAAACATCCTCTACACGATGGGCGTGATGGGCCATTACGTCGGCGACGGTTCGCAGCCGCTGCACGCGACGAAACATCACCACGGCTGGGTCGGCAAGAACCCGCATGGCTACGCGACCAACAGCAGTTTTCACGGCTGGATTGACGGCGGCTTTTTCAAAAAGATCGGCGGGGTCAAAGTAGCGGCCATCGTTGGAAAAATTCGCCCGGCCAAAATCGTCGGCGATCCGCTCAAGCCCGAGGACTTGTTCCGCCAGATGATGGCCTACTTTGGTGACACGGAAAAACTGGTCGCGCCGCTTTACCAACTCGAAAAAGAGCACAAGCTGACGCCGGAAAATGAACACGCGGATGAGGGCAAAGCGTTTCTCGAAACCCAACTGGTGCGCGGTGGCCAGATGCTCGGCGACCTGTGGTTCTCGGCCTGGGAACAGGCGACGGAAGATCGTTACCTGGTTACCGAACTGAAGAAACGCCCGGCGGCGTCAGCCGAGACGAAATAATTGTTCCGGGCTGACCGGTCACGACAACAGCATCCCGGCAATCGCGGCGTTCAGCAGCGTGGCGACGAATCCTACAAACAGCGCGCGCAAGCCCAGCCGCGCCAGATCGCTCCGCCGCTCGGGGGCGATGGCTCCGATGCCGCCCAACTGAATTCCCACCGACGAAAAATTCGCAAAGCCCGTCAACGCAAATGCCGCCAGCAGATAGGAACGCGGCGTCATGAAATCCGGCGTCGCCTTCCAGCCTTTCATCACGAGGTAGGCATAATGTTCGTTGATGGACAACTTCGCGCCGAGCAGACTGCCGACGTGTGAGACATCCTTGGGTTCCACGCCCATCAGAAACGCGGCCGGCGAAAAGATCCAGCCGAAGAGTTTGGACAGCGAGAGATCGTCCGCCCAGCTTCCCAGGCCAATGTGCAGAAAGGCGAGGCACGGTTTGAGATGGCCGAGGAGCGCGTCGAACATCGCCACGAACGCGATGAACACGATCAGCATCGCCGCCACGTTCAGCGCGAGCTTCAACCCGTCAGTCGTGCCGGCCGCAATCGCGTCAATGCCGTTGACGTACGGCGATTTTTCTTCGTGGGTCCGCAC
>JAYWBR010000390.1:0-3536 GCA_043781315.1 Verrucomicrobiota bacterium
GGATGGCGCGAGCCGGGCGCGTTGGTGTGCGCGAGTTCGTCCACCAGCGCGAGCCGGGGTTGACGCGCGAGTACGGCATCGAGATCCATCTCGGTGATCGTGATGCCACGGTGTTCGACGGTTTTACGGGGAACGGCGGGCAGGCCGCTCGTGAGCGCGTCGGTTTCTTTTCGACCGTGAGTTTCGACGTAGCCGATGAGCACGTCGCGGCCGGCGGCGAGTTCGCGGCGTGCGGCTTCAAGCATGGCGTAGGTCTTGCCGACGCCCGGCGACATGCCGAGAAAAACCTTGAGGCGTCCGCGTTGTTTCGCGGCCTCCTCGCGCTGGATGGAATTCAACAGCGCATCGGGATTGGGGCGGTGCTCGTCAGCCACGGGGAGAGTCTAGGCGTAGCGGGGTTGAATTCCAATGCTGCAATTCAGGCGCGGGATTGACAACGGGACGTTTCATTTCCAAGGTTCCAGCATGACAAAGAAATCGCTTCCCATTCCGGCCGGGTATGAACCTGCGACCCCGTATCTTGGTTGCAAGCACGCGGCGCAGGCCATGGAGTTTACAAAAAGGCGTTTGGGGCGACGGAGCTTTACCGCATCTCCATGCCAGACGGAAAAGTCGGCCATGCGGAAATGAAAATTGCTGGCGCGATCATCATGCTGTCCGACGAATTTCCCGAGCATGGCCGGAGTCCGACCGCGCTGGGCGGCACCACGGTCAGCCTCCTGATTTACGTGCCGGATGTGGACGCGTTTGCCGAACGCGCCGTGGCGGCGGGTGCGACCCTGGCCCAGCCCGTGAAAGATCAGTTTTACGGCGACCGCTCCTGTCGTCTGCATGATCCGTCGGGTCACAGTTGGTCGTTCGCCACGCACATCGAGGACGTGCCGCCGGATGAAATGGATCGCCGGGCAAAAAAATTGTTCGGTGGTGGCTGACGGGTTCACGAAGAGGATCAGGTTTGATTTGCCTTGGCTGGTTTTTGCAAACGCCGGGTTGCCGGCGGTGGTTTTAGGGGGCGTGATTGCGCCCAGACATTCACCAATGGGGAAACGAACAGCCACCAATAAATCGGCAAAGAAAGCCCGCATCCGCCGCCGAGCAGAATGGCCAGCGCGACATCCAAGACTCCCCAATGGCCAGGGGGAATTTCCATGGTTCATTTATTGGTTATGTTCCAGCGCCAGGTTTAGTTGCAACACGTTCACGCCCGGCTCGCCAAAAATGCCGAGGTCGGCGGCATCGGTGTTGGCCAGGATGAGCGCGGAAACTTTTTCGACGGACATACCGCGGGCTTTGGCGATGCGCGGCGTCTGCAGTTCGGCGTTGCGCAAACTGATGTGCGGATCGAGGCCGCTGGCCGAGGCGGTGACGGCGTCGGCGGGCACGGGCGCGTTGGTGGTCAGATCGTTTTGCGCGCGGTAGTCGGCGAGGTTTTGCGTGATGGCGTCGGCGAGTTTCTTGGAGGTCGGGCCGAGGTTGCTGCCGCTGGAATTCGCGGCGGCGTAACCGCTACCGGCCGCCGAGGGGCGCGAATGGAAATATTTGTCGGTGGTGAATTGCTGGCCAAGCAACCGCGAGCCGCGCACGCTTCCATCTTTTGCCACGATCAAGCTGCCGTTGGCCTGGTCGTGAAATAAAAGTTGAGCGATGCCGAATACGACGAGCGGATACACGCCGCAACAAACGACCGCCAGAATCAGCGTGGCCATGACCGCGCCGCGAAGTTCGGAGAGATGTTTTTTCATAAGCTTAAACGAGTTTGAGTGCGGTGATGAGAACGTCTATGGCCTTGATGCCGACGAACGGCAGGATCAGGCCGCCCAGACCGTAGATGAGCAGGTTGCGCTGGAGAATGGCGAGCGCGGCCACCGGACGAAACTTCACGCCACGCAACGCCAATGGAATCAATGCGATGATGATGAGCGCGTTGAAAATGATCGCGCTCAGGATCGCGCTGTTCGGGCTGTGCAGCCCCATGACGTTTAGCGGCGCGATGGCGGGGAACGTGGCCATCAACATCGCCGGGATGATCGCGAAATATTTGGCGACGTCGTTCGCGATGCTGAACGTGGTCAGCGAGCCGCGCGTGATGAGGAGTTGTTTTCCGATTTCAATGATCTCGATGAGCTTCGTCGGATTCGAGTCGAGGTCCACCATGTTGCCAGCTTCCTTCGCCGCTTGCGTGCCGGTGTTCATCGCCACGCCGACGTCGGCTTGGGCCAACGCAGGCGCGTCGTTGGTGCCGTCGCCGATCATTGCCACCATGCGACCGTCGGCTTGTTCCTTGCGGATGAGCGCGAGTTTGTCCTCGGGTTTTGCTTCCGCAAGAAAATCATCCACGCCCGCTTCGGCGGCGATGGCGGCGGCGGTGAGCTTGTTATCGCCGGTGATCATCACGGTGCGAATGCCCATCTTGCGAAGTTGCGCGAAACGTTCCTTGATGCCGCCCTTCACGATGTCCTTGAGATGAATGACGCCAAGCACTTCCTTGCCGTCCGCAACGACGAGCGGTGTGCCGCCGGAACGGGAGACATTGTCCACCGCGTCGGTCACGGCTTGGGCGAACTGGCCGCCGAGCTTGTCCACATGAACGCGCACCGCCTGCGCCGCGCCTTTGCGGATGGAGCGGGCGGGATGTCCGTTGACGGCGGCAAAATCCACGCCGCTCATGCGGGTCTGCGCGGTGAAGGGGACGAACACGGCCGGCGAGTGCGACACGTCGCGTCCGCGCAGACCGAATTTTTCCTTGGCCAGTACCGCGATGCTGCGGCCTTCGGGCGTTTCATCCGCAAGCGAGGAGAGTTGCGCGGCATCGGCCAGCCGCTCGATTGCGACGCCGGGCGCGGGGATGAAATCGGTCGCCTGACGATTGCCGAGCGTGATCGTGCCGGTCTTGTCGAGCAGCAGCACGTCCACGTCACCCGACGCCTCGACGGCGCGCCCGCTCATCGCGAGGACGTTGTGTTGCAGCAAACGATCCATGCCCGCGATGCCGATGGCGCTCAGGAGTCCGCCAATGGTGGTCGGAATCAAACACACCAGCAACGCGATCAACACCGGGATGGAGAACACGGTGGCGGAATAAATGCCGAACGGCTTCAGGGTGACGCAGACCAGCAGGAAAATCAGCGTCAGCGCGGAGAGCAAAATGGTGAGCGCGATTTCGTTCGGAGTTTTCTGGCGCGACGCGCCCTCGACGAGCGAGATCATGCGATCCAGAAAACCCTCGCCGGGATTGATCGAAACGCGGATTTTGATTTCGTCGGACAGCACCCGTGTGCCACCGGTGACGG
Source organism: Verrucomicrobiota bacterium (assembly GCA_043781315.1). Taxonomy (GTDB): domain Bacteria; phylum Verrucomicrobiota; class Verrucomicrobiia; order Limisphaerales; family CAIQOK01; genus CAIQOK01. The sequence continues at coordinate 3,291 of JAYWBR010000390.1, forward strand.
CGCTGCGGTCGCCGCCGCTTTCGCGGATGACGGGCGCGGATTCGCCGGTGATGGCGGATTCGTCCACGGTGGCCGCGCCTTCGATGACATCGCCGTCGGCGGGGATGGCTTCATTGGCGCGCACGACGACGACATCGCCTTTGCGTAGATCGTTCGCGCTGACCTCGCGGCAAGCAGTGGCACGGGCGTCCCGCCCGTGTGTTTCTACCTCGCCATTGTCGTGTCCGCTTGAAACACACGGGCGGG
>JAYWBR010000391.1:0-3536 GCA_043781315.1 Verrucomicrobiota bacterium
CGGCGGCGGCCTGCGTCCAGGTGTCGAGCCGCTCGCGGTCGGTGCCGATCTCGGCGATGGGAATCACCTTGCTCGTGCGCGGCGCGCCCACGTCGTGGCACTCGGCGCAATAATGCTCGTATATCGGCTGGCCTTTGGCGGCCAGAAATTCGTCGGTCTTGAAGGGATATTTCGGCGGCGGCAGGTTGCTGAGAAAATTGTCCAGGTCGTCCATCCGCTTCTCAAACCACGCGCGGCGCTTGAGTTTCCAGTGCAGGTTGTCAATCGGATAACTGAGCCGGCTTTTTTTGTCGGGCGCGGCACCGAGGCCGAGCGCGGAGTCAATCAGCACGGAACGCACGGCGGGCGTGTCGCAGCTCCAGTTGAGAAAAAGATTTGTCCCGGCCGTGCCTTTGCGCACTTTCAGATTCCAGTTGCTCGGAAAATCCGCCTGGCCGATGGACTTGTCCACCGGCTGCGTGGTCATGAAATATTTCGTGAGATTCATCGGATCGTCGCGGCCCGGTCCCCAGTCCGGAACGCCGGGGCGGTTCATCCAGAGGAATTGCTGCTCCTGCCGCTGGAGCGCGCTGCGCGTCAGTGGGATCAAGACGAAACGGTAGAGCAGGCGGTCCAGGAAGGAGAGTTTGACGTCGCGCCGGATTTCCGGGATGAGGACGCGGGCGTTGAAGCGCGAGTCTTTGCCGCAGTTGATGAGGAAGCGCAACATGGCCTGGACGTTGACGGTGTTGGCCGGACTGGCGACGACGAGGTGCGGCGCTTCTTCCTCTTTGCTGCGCCAGGTGCCGACGTGGCAGATCGCGCAGTTGTTGGCGACGCGCGGAAAGCCGATGACCTGTTTCGTGAAACCGACCGGCATTTCATGGCCTTCCTCCCAGACCAGGCCGAAGGATTTGTAGCCGCCCGAACCGGGCAGGTATTCGGGAAAGACGCGCGGCAACACTTCCCAGATGTAATACGGAATGCCGCGGCTGAATTCCGCGCCGATGCTGCCATATTTGAAACGCTCCGACTCATCCGCCCATTTCGGCTCCGGCACTTCCCGGAACAATTTATACCACGCAACTCCGCCGCCGAGGAGGGCGAGCAGCAGCAGCGCGAGCAGCAGCTTGAAAAGTTTCCGGATAATTTTGGATCGCATAATGGCTCCTCCTAAAAGGTTTTCAGATATTCCACGAGCGCGTCCTTTTCGACGGCGCTCAATTCCGTCCCGTATTCCCGGCCCTCGTGGCCGGCGTTGCCGTTGCCAGGCAGGCGCGTGTCGAACTTGTAATACTTCCGGCCGTTTTCCTCCGCGACATCCGCGATGAAACCGACCCGCGCGCGATCCATCACGTCGTAGCCGCGATAAAACACCGCCGGCCGCCGCTCCGCCGGTTCGAGCAGCTCGCGGAGCGTGGGCACGGAGCCGTTGTGCAGATACGGCGCGCGCAGCCAGAGGCCGTCCAGCGGCTGGTTCGCGTAACCGTGGGTTTTGCGAAAGTGGCTGAAACGTTCGTCCGGGTAAGCCGCGTACAACAGCCCCTGGTTCACGCATAATTCCTCGGTGTAGGAATCAAGGCGGTGGCGGTCGGTTTTAATTTTCTCGATTGGCGTCACCTGGCCGACGAGTTCGCCGGTGAAGTCGCGGCCATTCCGGCCGTGGCAGCGGGCGCAGTATTCGGCGTAAATTTTTTCGCCCGGCCCGGTTTTGGCGAGGTTCACTTCGTAAGGCCAGTGGGGTGGGGTGTTGGTCAGCGTGAATTCTTTCATGCGCTTGAGCGACGCGCGATCCAGCGTCGGCGGCGTGGCCCCGGTGCCGAAGGCGGCGCTGCGGTTGCGTTCTTCCAGGGAATTATTGTTGCCGTCCCAGTGCAGCCACATGCCTTCGCGCTTGCCCTGGTTCCAGATCGAGGGCAGATCACAATTGCCGATCCATTCCGCCGGCGGCAGTTTTTCCATGCGGAAATTCATCAGCACCTTGGGCGAGTTGAACGTGTCCACGCGGCCAGGGCCGGCGTCCGGCTCGCGGTCCATGAAACTAAAACGCTGCGCCAGCGTGATGAGCCGCTGCCGCGCGAGGTCCACGGCGACGTAGCGGAACAGCAGGCGGTTCAACCAGTCGTCGCTTTTCCGCTGGGCGATTTCGTCCACCAGCCGCGTTGAATTAAAATCCTCGTCGCGGGCGCACGCGAAGAGAAACCGCTCGAAGGCCTGGAGGTTCATCCCGTGCGCCGGCATCCCGACGATCACGCGGCGCGGACTCTGGGGCGTGTCGCGCACGGTGCCGGCGTGGCAGACGGCGCAGTTGAGGAACACGCGGTCCACGCCCTGCACGTTGCGCTGCGAGACGCCGACGGGGAAGGGGCGGTTCGTCTCGTAGATGAAGCCGAGCGAGGCGTAGCCGGGGCCGGGCAGATATTTCGCGAACAAGTCGGGCAGGACATTCCACAGCGCCACCGGAATGCCCGCGTCGCGTTCACCGCCGGTGGAGCCGTATTTGAAATGCTCCTCGGCACTGGTGTAATCCACCGGCTGATCGCGGGTGAAGCGGAGCGCGAGAATGATCCCCAGCACGAGCAGGACGAAGAAAATAATCCGCCGCCGCCGGTGGGGTTGGGGAGTTTCGTGTTTCATAAATGCGACGGCCGGGCGGGAGCGACGATGCCGGAATGTGCGCGGCCGGCAGGAGCAGCCCCCCGGAGGATGTGCGGGCGAGTGTGCCCGGTTGGTTTGCTGATATGAACGTCCATGCTCATCGTTTTCCTTTGGCCCGCGCCAACTGTGCCGTTGGTGGTGCGTCCAGCGCACGCGTCACTTGTAGCGCGGCCAGGCAAATCAAGTCAAGTGTTTAGCAGTTTGTTTCACGCCGCCCAATGATTTCAAAATAACCACGCTTGACCGTCGGCGGGAAACGCCCTATATCCCGTTTCATACAAGCGCAACTCCAACCCTGAATATTATGACTCTGACCAAACGAGACCTGGTGATCCGCATCAGCAACGAAACCGGCCTGATCCAGCAGCAGGTTTATGATGTCATCCAAAAAACCCTGGATCACATCACCGAAGCGCTCGCCAACGGCGACAAGGTCGAGCTGCGCCAGTTCGGCGTCTTTGAAGTCAAAGTCCGCAAGGCCCGCGTCGGGCGGAATCCCAACGTGCCGGAAAAGGACGTGCCCATCCCGGCGCGCTCGATGGTGAAATTCAAATCCGGCAAGGAAATGCGCGCGCAAGTCCTCAAGCTCGGGGCCAAGCCGGACGCTTGAACGAAACGCCTGTTCGCCGACAGCAGTTTCGTGAAAATTTTTTGCAATCGCATGATCCCCTGGCTGCTCATTTTCATCGGCCTCATCGTCCTCGCGTTCGGAATCAAAAAGGTTTTCGTCGCGGCGGCCAGCAAATCCTGGCCGACCGTTCCTGGCGTGGTGGTGGAATCCGGCGTCGCCGCCAATCCGCCCGCCGCCGGCAGTCCCCGGCAGACGCAGGATAAATCCACGGGTTACGGCGCGCACATCCGGTATGAGTTCACCGTGGATGGGAAAAAATTTCAGGGCG
>JAYWBR010000392.1:0-3535 GCA_043781315.1 Verrucomicrobiota bacterium
TCACGGCAACGAGCAGACTTATCCGCGCCTCGCGGACGTCATCGGATTTTTTACGCCCGACAAACTTGTGGACGTGGCGAAAGCCGTGCTGACGATTCATCGCGATTTCGGCGACCGCACCGACCGCAAGCACGCGCGCTTGAAATACGTTGTCGCCGAGAAGGGCGTGAAGTTCATGCAGGACGAAGTGAACCAGCGTGCCGGCATCACGCTCGCGCCCGCGAAGCCATATCAATTCACCACGATGCAGGACTTGCTCGGCTGGCGCAAAGCCGTGGACGGCTCGTGGTTTCTCGGCCTCTTCGTCAACATGGGGCGCGTGAAGGACGCGCAGAAAACCGCGCTGCGCCAGGTCGCGGAAAAATTTCCGAACATTGAATTCCGTTTGTCCGCGAATCAAAATGTCATCCTCGCCAACGCGAGCGATGCCGACAAAACTGCCATCACCGCGCTACTCAACGCCGCCGCCGTGAAGACGGAGAATCAGGCGAGCATCCTGCACGCCGCCTCGATGGCCTGCCCGTCGTTGCCGACCTGCGGCCTCGGCCTCGCGGAATCCGAGCGCTACCTGCCCGGCTTGATTGACCGCATCGAAAAAATTTGCGCCGACCTCGGTCTCGGCGGCGAGGAGATCATCATCCGCTCGACCGGCTGCCCGAACGGCTGCGCGCGGCCTTACATCGCGGAGATCGCGTTCGTCGGCAAAGCGCCGGGCCGCTATCAAGTCTGGCTCGGCGGCAACGCCTCCGGCACGCGCCTCAACCGCGTGTGGAAAGATGTCGTGAAAGACCCCGACATGGAAACCGAACTGCGCCCCGTGCTGGCGCGTTTCGCGAAGGAAAGAAATTCCGGCGAACGCTTTGGTGATTGGTGCGACCGGGTGTTTTTGAATGAACAAGTGAAAGCGACTAACTAAGACAATCCAGATTTGTGAACGCTCACGAAACACACCTTGGAAAAATTCTTGAGGGCATAAAGCAGTATGTCGTGCCGCTTTTTCAGAGGCCATACACCTGGGACGAGTCTCGGTGGAAAGTTCTTTGGGCAGATTTGGCGGAACTATGCGAGGACGAGCAGGGAACTTCGCAGGCGAAGCCGCACTTTCTCGGCTCCATCGTCACAGTGCCAACGCGGTCGGTGCCAGAGGGCGTCAATAAGTTCTTACTGATTGACGGACAGCAGAGACTTACCACGCTGCAAGTTCTACTCGCCGCGTTGCGTGACCGTTCGCGCGAAATTCCCGGCCAGTTGGCGGAACGCCTCGACAAATCCTATCTCGTAAATCAATTCGAGGACGGATTTGATCACTTCAAGCTGCTTCCGACGCAGACAAATGGCGACCGAGCCGCCTTCGTTGCGGTGATGAAAGGTGAAGCTCTAGGTGACTCGGCAAGCCGCGTTGCAAAAGCCTACCAATGGTTTCAAAAGAAACTTAAAGCCCGCAACTCACCTGACGCGGAACGGTTGGCTGGTGTTATTCTTCGCCGCCTTTCGCTGGTGAGCATCACGCTCGACCATGACGACAATCCGCACCTGATTTTCGAGAGCCTCAACTACAAGGGCGAGCCATTGACGCAAGGCGATTTGATTCGCAACTATTTCCTGATGCGCGTGCCGGTTGCCGAACAAGAGCGGCTTTTCCAACGCTACTGGGAGCCAATGCAGTTGCGTTTGAACGAGCAGCTCAGTGAGTTCGTCCGCCACTTTTTGACACGGCAGGGAAGCATCGTGAAGCAGGGAGAAATTTATCGGACGCTTAAAGAACGCACGGATGGGCAGACGCCAGGCGGCATCATTGCCTTTCTCGATGAGATGCACCGATCAGCGGTTCACTACCATCGGCTGCTTGACCCGTCGCAAGAATTGAACCCGGATATTCATGTGCGGCTTCGTCGTTTTGAACGGCTTGAAGTCAGCGTCGTTTGGCCTCTCCTGCTTAATCTCTATGCCGACCAAGACGCTGGCACGCTGCTACTCGGTGAGTTCTGCGCGATTCTTGACACGTTGGAAAACTTTTTTATTCGCCGCTTCGTCTGCGGTGTTCCGACTTACGGACTGAACAAAATTCTTGCCCCGCTCTACAACCAAGCAAAGGCACACACTTCATTGATTGACGGCGTTCGCGCGTTGCTGGCGCAGCGGGATTATCCGTCTGATTCAGCATTTCGACAGGCACTCATCAATGTCCGTCTCTACGGAACAGGTGAACGCCTGCCCAAGGCCAAGCTCGTGTTGGAGTCCTTGGAACGCTCTCTCGCGGGCAAGGAACAGGTCGGCACTGACTCGCTTACGATTGAGCATATTTTACCGCAGACCATCACTCCTTGGTGGCAAGAGCATCTTGGCGAAGCATGGCGGGAAGTGCATGACCTCAAGTTGCACACGCTGGGCAATCTGACCCTCACTGGCTACAATTCAGAATTGTCGAACGGTGATTTTCCTGCCAAGCGCGCCTTCTTTTTACAAAGCCCCATCCAGTTGAACAAAGGTATAACACGCTTTGATAAGTGGGACGAAGAAGCCATCCAGCAGAGAGGTGAAGAACTTGCCGAACTGGCGTTGAAGGTCTGGCCTTACTTTGGTCCTGTTGATTCGCTATTCAACTCAACGCCGACGCCCGGATTCAGAGGGAAGACGCCCGTTTCAGTTACCGCTCTAGGTGCGAAGCGCGAAGTCACAACTTGGCGCGAGGTGTTGCAAGCCACGTTGGAAACAGTACGTGAGACAAGCCCTGACACTTTCGATGGAATCGTCGAGCAATTCCCGCGACTCATCGGGATTGACGCCAGCAAGTTCCGTTCAGCCCGCCCACTGGGAGAGAGTCTTCATTTTGAAACCAATTTGAGTGCCGAAGCCATCGCGCGCTACTGCCAGCAAATCGTCGTGGCTGCTGGTTATTCGTCCGGCGATTGGATGGTTGAGACAAAGTAAAAATGATTTCCTTAACTCTTCCAATATGCCTTCCGATCAAATCGCCAACGCCAACGCCGGATTGTGCGCTGATTAAAGGTTGTGTTATCCTGAATTCGCCATGAACAAAGACACGTTATTGCCCGACGAGAAAAATCCGCTGATCTGGATCAACCCCGGACGGATGAGCGGCACGCCGTGCTTTTACAAGACGCGGCTGCCGATTGACAGCCTGTTTGAAAATCTTGAGGGCGGCGTGAGCTTGGATGAATACCTTGACGCTTTCGACCTGGCGCGGGAGCAGGCGGTGGCCGTTTTGGAATACGCGAAGACGAAGGCGCTGGAATCCGCCAAAATTCCGGCCGCAGCATGAAAATCGTTTTCGACAAGTGCGTGCCGCGCCCGTTGCGCCGGCACTTGCCGGGCCACGAAATCCGCACGACGGAAGAAATGGGCTGGGGCACTTTGGAAAACGGGGATTTGATCGCCGCCGCCGAACAGCAGTTCGAGGCCATCATCACTTCCGACCGGCAGTGGAAATACCAGCAGAATCTGTCCGGCAGAAAAGTGGCGATCCTGGTGCTGCCGACCAATTATCTGCCCGCCGTGCTGGAACTCGCGCCGA
>JAYWBR010000393.1:0-10651 GCA_043781315.1 Verrucomicrobiota bacterium
AAAGCAACCTGACAATGAAACAGAAGCAAATTCCAGTTTATCTCTCCGACGATTCTACCAAGGGAATTTTTGAATTATTTTTCGGCCTTCCACCCTTGCGCCCAGAATCGCTACGAATTTTTGAGAGGCGTTCCCGATTCCATATCTTGAAGGCATCCCTGATTCCGTTGAACTGAAATGGTGTGAACAGCCGCTCTCCGTAGTTGCCTAATAATTCACCAGCCTCGATCAAGCTCAACCCGGTTGCATGGCTCAAATAGTGCCGAAAATTGGCAGTTTTATCCTCGTCCTTCATTCCTGGCATGAGAATTTTCAGTATTTGAGCAAACGGCATTAGTGGCTTTGAATCCGTGCTTGCTGCATCTATTCGCAAAGCCTCGTGCTCGGCGGAAGCCGCGCGATCAGCGTCAATTCGTGGCTGCCATTTTGCAATCTCGGCGGCGCTGGTTTCCCATACGTGGACAGCATCGGCGGTTGCTTTTGATAAATCTCCGGCGCATGAAGGGAGTATCTGCGCGACGATCATAGCTAGTTGCTGTGTTGTCGGTTTCGGGCAAGTTGGATTTGTCATGGAAGTATTTCAGGCTTTGGCTGACTTAACCGGCAAGACATTGAACCATTTTTCCGCGTCGGCTTTGGTGGCGAGTCCCTTGTAAGCCTGATGAATCACGGTGGGGCTGTTGCCGGCTTGGGCCGCAGTCAAATTCTCGTTGCCGTGCATTGTGAAATGGTAGGTGCAAAACGCATGGCGCAAGCCGTTTTTCCGCGCCGGGATTTGCTTGGTTTGACGGAGTTCCACAAACGCAGCGTGGTAAGTGTCGCGGCTCTTTGTCCACAACTGGCCTTCATTCTGCCGGTAAGGCTCAAGCCAGGCGGCCAAGGCGGGACAGATTTCAACCAACCGACGGCTGCGGGTCTTGGATTTCGTTGCGGAAATGGCGACGTGTCCCTCTGCGCCGAAAACATCCTGCCACGTCAACCGCTGGGCCTCTTGCAGACGAATCCCGGCAAGACCTTGCAATGCGATGATCGGACGCAGGGGATCGCCTGCCGCTTCCAGCAGCTTTTGCAATTCAGCGGGGCGGTAAAAGTCGGTTTCGCTGCTGTCGGCGGTTTGCCGTTTCATGCCATCCGCATCCAGCAAGCGGTGAGTCTGACTGAGGTAGTCTTTCTTGATGCACCAGTTTAGAAACATCTTCACCGTTGCGCGCAGATGATTTTTGGACTTTGCGGCAAGGTGGCTGCGTCCGGCCATGAATTTGTCGAGGTGCGCTTTCGTGAGATCGCAAACCGCCGTTCCTGTAAAAGTCTTTTCAAACCAGCCAAGCCAGAGCTTTGTCATCAGGAAATAATTCCTGCTCAATTCCGGCCGCTTGTCATTCACCGATTTCGTTTCAACCTCGCGACCGTCCACGAACTCCTTCACGGCTGCGGCCACGTCCATGCGCTTGATGGTGGCGACGGTGGTCAAATATCCCGCTATGGCCACGGACGGCGGGACATCCAATTTACTAACAATATCCAAGTGGTCCGCCACGACCGTATTGAGACTTAGGCGCTTTCCGGTGGCCTTGAAATAGGCATCCAGCCGTTCAAAGGCGGCCAAAGCGTCGCGGGACCGGCTGGCGGACAGCGCGGCGGCCTGTGAGCCGCTGGCAACGTCCCGCACAAGGCGTTCGGCGGCGGCTTTGGCGTCGGAATAGGCGGCGAAAGTCTGCATCTTGCGTTTGCCCGCCGTAGTATAAGCGACGCGGTAGTAAGCAAACTTTCCGGCAGGCGCATAAATTTTCGCCGTGCTGTTGCGGTGGCGGATGGTGGCGGGGAATCTCACGCGCTTGTCAGGAGTTCGCACCGGATTCTGTGCAAACTCTGTGCAAACATTTTTAAAACCTTCGTTTTCATTGGATAAAGTGGCTGTCCGACATGGATTCGAACCATGACAAAGGCCTCCAAAGAGCCTTGTGCTACCATTACACCATCGGACAAACCGGAGAAAAGCTAGCAGCCGACCACGGGCCACACAAGCCGAGAAACACCGCAGAACGCTGAACCGTATTCGTCGGTTCAGCTTGGCGCGCGGTTCTTCCAATTTAACCGTCCGCTGGGCGGGGATAGCCCGAACCCCGGCTGGCCTTGGCCAGTTGCTGTTCCCACTGGCTTTTGTGCATCAGCGGATCGGCGTCGGTGCCCCAAAGTTTTTTCACCATCTCGCGCTGCGGTACGAACGGACATTTGGCTTTCGGTTGCCGGTGCGCGTCGTCGAGCTGGCGCAGGGCCAGTTGCGCGCCGGTCATCACGGTGGTTTTGGCGAACTGCTCGTTGAGCGCAAACGTGGCGTCGTCCAGCGCGCCCCAGCGTTCCTCGTCGGTCTTGCCCCAGAGCGTCGGCTGCGTGTCGAGCCGCGACAGATTCCAGAGCGCGAGGCGAATCTGCCGCACGGGTTTGAATTGATCGCCCAGAATGCCGCGAAAAATTTCCGTCAGCGTGGTGTTGAACACGGAATTCAAAAACTGCGGCGCTTGGAAACGATGTGACCCGCCCACCTCGCTGAAATCATTGAAGCGGATGGACAGCGATAATTCACGCGCTTGAAGCTGCTCGCGGCGCAACTGACCCACGATCCGCGTGGCCTCGCTCAACGTGAACGTCAGCGCGGCTTCGTAATCCGGCTCGTCGTACGGCAGCGTGGTGCTGCTGGAAATCGTGGTGCGATCCTTGACTTCGAGCAGCAGTGGTTCGTTCCACAGGCCGTTGGCAAACAGCCAGAGCTGCGTGCCCCAGATGCCGAACTTCTGCCGGAGCAGCGGCGACGGCAGTTTCGCGACGTGGCCGAAGGTGAGCGCGCCCAGTGCGGCCAGCGAGCGCTGCCGGTTTTTGCCGATGCCGGAAAGGTCGCGCACGGAGCGGTCGCGCAGGAACTCCTTCTCCGCGCCAACCGGCACTTCGAGGAAGCCGGGCTTGGCGGCGTCGGTGGCGAGCTTGGCGAGGCGCGAGGAATTTCCCAGGCCGGCGGAGACGGGCAGGCCGACTTCGCGGCGGATGCGCTCGCAAATCTCCTTCACATATTTTTCCGGTGTGCCGTCGCGCCAGATGTGGCGGCTCATGGTGGTGCAGTCGAGAAAACCCTCGTCAATCGAAACCGGCACGAGCATCGGCGAATATGCTTCGAGGACGCGGAACATTTCCGCCGAGAGCCGGCGATACTCGTCGTAATGCGGTTTGCACAACACGCCGCGCGGACAAATCCGCGCCGCCTCGAAGCACGCCATGCCGGTTTTGACGCCGTATTTTTTCGCGGCCCGATTGGCGGCGATGACGATGCCGTCGCCCCGCCGGCCGCCGCCAACCCACACGGCGCGGCCTGCGAGCTTGGGATCGAGCGCGATTTCGCAACTGGCGAAGAAGCTGTCGCCATCCACATGCAGAATCCGGTTGGGCGCGGTTGTGTTCACAAAAAGCAGATCAGGTTAGCCTGCTGACGGTCGTCGGGCTACGTCGAGTTATTCACAACGGAGCGTCGCTACTTCCTCGGAAACCGGCCCAAAGATTCGGGCAAGCCAAAGATGAAAATTTCCCTCTTTGGCTTCCACCAATCATTGGGCCATACCTCTTCGCAGATTCGAAAGCGCAACGCGCAATAATTCGTTCGGGCAAGTTTTCATCTCGCCACCTTTGCATGGCCTCACCGTCAAAGGCTGTCCACCCCCCCCAAATTTTTCGCATGGATTCGCTGCTGCTGGCCCCCCGCATTCGGGCTTTGAACGCGGCGGGTTTTCCCGCACACTGTGGGCATGGGCAAATCTAAAATTCCCGCCACCGGCGAAGGTTATCTCGGCGAAATCATGGTTCACAAACTGACCCGCGCCATCGGCGTGGTGGAAACTGTGACCGAAGCCAAGGCAGGCTGGTCGCCGCAAATCGTGTTAAAACTCGGCGACGGCACTTTGAAAAAAGGCCGGCTCAGTGATTTCCGCGACCCCAGCGGCAACGAGCGCGCCAAGTTCGCCACCAAATAAAAACCTTGTGGCGGCGTCTCGGCAGAGCGCCACAAATCTCAGCCTAAATCCAAAAACGATCAGCAGCGCTCTGCCGAGACGCCGCTGCGGGGTGATGGATTTAATTTCGACAGGCTCCGGCGGTTGGAATAATTTTCGGGCATGGCTTTGACACGACATTGCTGGAAGTGCGGGAAGGTTTATCTCTCGTCGGGCACGCCGGGGCGTTCGGAATCGTGCGATTGCGGCGCGGATTTGAGGGCGTGCGTGAACTGCGCCAGTTACGATCTGCGCGCGGCGCACCAATGCAAGGATCGCCGGGCCGAACCGGTGGAGGACAAGCGGCTGGCGAATTATTGCGACTGGTTTGAGTTCGTGCGCCGCGAGTTTGTGCCGCCGAAGCAGGGGGTTTACGAAAAGACGAGCGAGGAGAAGGCGCGCGATACTTTGAAAAAGCTGCTGGGGGATTGAAGCAGAATTCTTAACCACGAAATGCACGAATCACACGAAAGGGAAGACGGCCCAGGCTTTCGTGTGTTTGGTGTATTTCGTGGTTCAACAGCATCTTCCGGATTAGAGCCTCCTGACATCGGCTGCTACGAGGTTTTGGTCAGCCGCGCCACAAACGCGCCGTCCACCTCGTCGGCGAAGGGCAGAAGTTCGCGCGAGCATTCCAACTTGAAGCCGGGCTGCTCGCGCAAAAATTGTTCGACGACTGCGTGGTTTTCCTCCGGCTCCAGACTGCAAGTGCTGTAAACCAAAGTGCCTCCGGGCTTCAGCAGCGGCGCGGCGCGTTTGAGCAAGTCCAGTTGCGTCGCGCGCAGCCGCTGAATTTCCTCCGCGCGAATCCGCCAGCGCAAATCCACGCGGCGGCGCAGCACGCCGGTGTTGGAGCAGGGCGCGTCAATCAGGATGCGGTCGAATTTCAAATTCCAAATTTCAAATTCCAAATTTGAAAGGGTTTCAACACACGTCACGCCCAGCCGCGTGCAGTTTTCTACGATGAGCTTCAGGCGTTCCGGCGCGTTGTCATGGGCGACGAGCTTGCCCTGATTCTGCATGAGCTGCGCGATGTGGGTGGTCTTGCCGCCAGGCGCGGCGCAGAGATCGAGAATGGTTTCGCCGGGTTGCGGGTTCAGTTCGCGCACGGCCAGCAGCGTGCTGGGGTCTTGGACATAAAAATATCCCTGCTGAAAACTCGGCAGCGTTGCCAGCGGCGGATGGGACTTCAATTCAAAGACCCGATTTTCCTCGAACCAATCGCGGCGGACAAAATCGTAGTCCACATTTTCGTCCCGCCATTGTTCGATGAGATCGGTGGTGTTGGCAGGGAGTGGCACGGGCGGGACGCCCGTGCCACTAAACTTCAATGCATTGACGCGGGCAAAGGTCTTCGGCGGCGTGTTGTTCCAGTCGAGCAGGCGCGCGGTTTTTTCCGCGCCCCAGCGCTGCTGCCAGCGGGCGATGAGCCATTCGGGCTGGGAATAGCCGAGGTGAGGCTGGTTTTTTTTCAGTTCGGCCAGGAGATTTTTTGTGGCGTCGAACTCGCGCAGAAATCCGCGCAGCACGGCGTTCACGAACCCGGCCTGCGGGCCGAAGCCGGCGTGCTTGGCCTGTTCGACGGTTTCGTGGACGGCGGCGTGGTTGGGGATCCGGTCGAGCCAGAAGATCTGATAGAGGCCCAGCCGCAGCAGATTTTGCAGTGCGGGTTTTTGCACGCGGCCCGGGGTTTTGCCGGCGATCAGATGGTCGAGCGTGGCCTGCCAGCGGACGACGCCATAGACCAGTTCCTGGCACAGCCCGCGATCGGGCGGCGACAGGCGAGCATCGGCGAGCGTTTGTTCGAGAAGGTTTTCCACGAAGTCGCCGCCGTGGTCGCGTCGCTGCAAGATGCGCGCCGCAATTGTTCTTGGATTTTGTCCGTTCAACGCGTTTAATGATGGTTGCGTCCATTTGTGGACGCGAGCGTTAAAATTAAAATTATGCGAGAAGAATTCGAAAAATTGGTGGCGGCCGGAAAGATCGAAGGCCGCCAGGTGGAGACGCTGTTGCAATTGACGACCAACGGATTCTGCATGCATCGCAGTTGGGGCTTCGGCCGCATCAAGACCATGGACACGGTGTTTGCGCGCTTCACCATTGATTTTCCGGGCAAGGCCGGCCACACGATGGATCTGGCGTTCGCCGCCGACTCGCTCAAGCCGATTTCCAAAGAACACATCCTCGCGCGCAAGGCGACCGATCTCGAAAGCCTGCGCCAACTGGCCGCGACGAATCATCTCGAACTCGTCAAACTTGTCCTCAACAGCTACGAAGGCGAGGCCACCGTGGATCAAATCCAACAGGCGCTCGTGCCCGACGTGATCCGCGACGACTGGAAAAAATGGTGGGAAGCCGCCAAGCGCGAACTCAAGAAGGACGGCCATTTCCAGGTGCCGTTGAAAAAAACCGAGCCGGTGATCTATCAGGCCAAGGAAGTTTCGCTGCAAGACCGGCTGCTTGGCGAGTTCCGGGCGGCCAAAGGTTTGAAGGCGCGCATCCTGATCGCCAACGAAATTCACAAGAACGCCGCCGACCTGACCGACAAGAACGCCGCCGGCAAGGAAATCATCACCGCGCTCAACGGGGAAATCGCCACCTACCAGCGCACGCAGCCGGCGGTGGCCTTGGAAGCGATCTTCATGCGCGATGAAATCCGCGCCATCACCGGAGCGGGCATGTCCGCCGGGGAAGTCAACGCCAAGACCATCTGGGCGCAGGACACCAAGCTCGGCCTGTTGCTGGAGGCCATCCCCGCCGCCCGGCATCGCCGCGCGCTGGAGTCCTTCAAGGAAACGCATCCGGACAACTGGATTGAGTTGCTGCGCAACTCGATCAACACCGTCAACGCCAAGCTCTGCCGGGAGTTCGCCGACCTGCTGGTCGAGGAAGGCAAGATTTTGGAGTTGAAGGAAACCCTCTCGCGCCTCATCAGCCAGCATTCCGCCAGCACCGAACTGCTGCTCTGGCTGGCCAAGGAACGCACCGACGCCTTCGCCGACATTCTCGGGCCGGAAGTGTTCCGCGCCATGCTCACCGCGATGGAACGCGATCAGTTCAACGAAAAGCGTTCCAACAAGCTGCGTGATTTCATCTTGGCCGACCAAGACTTGCTGCCGGAGCTGACCGCTTCGGCGGAACTGGAATTCATCAAGGATCTCACGCGCGCGTTGCAGTTGTCGCCGGTGTTCGACGACATGGACAAGCGTTCGCTCCTCGCCCGCATCGTTAAACGGCATCCCGCCGTGCAGTCGCTCATCAGCGGCGAGCAGACCAACAAGGCCGACACGTCGCTGGTGGTTTCCTGGGAAAGCCTCGAACGCCGCCGCACCGAATACAACGAACTCGTCCACAAAAAAATCCCGGCAAATTCCAAGGAAATCGCGCTCGCCCGCAGCTACGGCGACTTGCGTGAGAACCACGAATACAAGGCGGCCAAGGAGATGCAGAAGGTTTTGATGCGTCGCAAAGAAGAACTCGAAGCCGCGCTTGTGCGCGCGCGCGGGACGGATTTCGCCAACACCAAGACGGACGTCGTCAGCATCGGCACCATCGTTCACGTCGTCAATTTGCAGAACAACCGCCGCGAGACCTTCACCATTCTTGGCGCGTGGGATTCGGATCCGGATAAGGGCGTGGTGAGCTATCTCACGCCCGTCGCGCAGTCGCTGATGAATCGCAAGCCGGGTGAAGAAGTGGTGTTTGAACTGGAAGGCGCCCAGCATCGTCATCGTATCGAGAGCATCGAAGCTTGCCCCGTGATGAGCGCCGACGCGGTCGTTGAAACCGCTGCCGCCTAGACGATCCATTTCACCGGCGGGTTGGGCGCAGGCTCAACCCGCTTTTTTTATTTGCAAGGCTGCTTGGGGGTTTTAGTCACTGTTTGGCAGCGGTTGAACGGATGCTTCTCCACTCCCACCGAAGGAAGGCCCAAAGATTTTGGAAAGACAAAGATCGGGTTTCGATTTCAATCTTTGGATTTCCCAAATCTTTAGGCGATTCCAGCGCAGGGTGAGGTTGGAGTCACCCCGCCTTAGCCATTTCCACGGCCACGGCGCGGGCTTGCTTGATGAGTTCCCAGTCCGTCGCCAAATCCCCAAACCGGAAATCCGGCACGCCGCTCTGCTGCTGCCCGAGCAGTTCGCCCGGCCCGCGCAGCTTCAAATCCGCTTCGGCGATTTTGAAACCGTCGTTTGAATCTGCCAACACTTTCAGCCGCGCCTGCGCCTCTGCGTTGTCCGCCGCCGAAACGAGAATGCAAAACGAATCATGCGCGCCGCGACCAATGCGACCGCGCAACTGGTGCAACTGCGCCAGCCCGAAGCGCTCGGCGTTTTCGACCAGCATCACCGTGGCGTTCGCCACGTCCACCCCGACTTCGATGAGCGCCGTCGCTAGGAGCACCTGCGCGTGATTCGTGCGGAACGACGCCATCACCGCCTCCTTCTCCGCGCCCTTCATCCGGCCATGCAAAAGTTCCACGCGAAACGGCGCGAAGATTTTTTGGAGGTTTTCAAACTCCTTCACGACCGCCTTGATCTCGCGCTGATCCGTCTCCTCGACGCGCGGATAAACCACGTACGCCTGCCGTCCCGCCGTGAGTTGTTCGCGCAGGAACTTCCACACCAGCGGCAGCTTCTCCGTCGTGCGAACGAAGGTCTTGATCGCTCCGCGTCCGGCGGGCATTTCATCAATCACCGACAAATCCAGTTCGCCATAAACCGTCAGGCCGAGCGTGCGCGGAATCGGCGTCGCGGTCATCACGAGCAGATGCGGGTAACGGCCTTTGCGCACGAGCTGTTCGCGTTGCGCCACGCCGAACTTGTGCTGCTCATCAATGATCACGAGGCCGAGGTTGGGCAGCTCGAAGCCGGCGGTGAGCAGGGCGTGGGTGCCGATAAAGATGGCGGGGTGCTGCGTGCTGCGTGCTGCGTGGCTGGTCGCTGCCGCGCCTTGGGTGTTCGACGTTGAATGTTGAATGTTGAATGTTTTGGAACTTCCCGTCTGCAATTCCACCTTCACGCCCAGCGGCTCAAACCATTTTTTGAAATTGCGGAAATGCTGTTCTGCCAAAATTTCTGTCGGTGCCATGAGTGCGACATTGAAGCCGCTCTCCAGCGCCATCAATGCCGAACACGCCGCCACCGCCGTCTTGCCGGAGCCGACATCGCCTTGCAGCAGGCGCCGCATCGGATGCGCGCCGCGCAGGTCGGCGCGAATTTCGCGGAGCACCTTGGTCTGCGCCCCGGTCAGCGTGAAACCGAGCGCGTCGAGAAAGGGTTTCATCAGCCGATTGTCGCCGCCGCACGGGAGCGCCTGGGCGGACGCCTCGAATTTTTTCCGCCGCGCCTGGATTTGCAGTTGCAGCACGATGAATTCATCCAGCGCCAGCCGTTGCCGGGCGATCTCCACGTCGGTCAATTCCTCTGGAAAATGAATCATGTGAATCGCGTTCGCGCGGGACGGTGGCGTAGCGGCGTCTCGGCAGAGCACCGCCAGCTTGGCATCAAAGCCTTTCCACTCGGGAAAGTTTGCCGCGCTCTGCCGAGGCGCAGCTACGAACTGTTCGAGCGTCCGCCACATCAGCCCGCGCAGCCAGCGTTGCGGCAAACCCTCGGTGAGCGGATAGACCGGCGTGAGGCGGTTGAAATGGATGAAGTTTTCCTCGCCCTTCTCGACCACTTCCGTTTCCGGATGATCCATCGTGCGCGGCTTGAGCGAGAGCGGCTTGCCGTACACCACGACCTCGTCGCCGACCGCGAAATAATTTTCCATGAACGGCAGATTCCACCAGCGGCAATGCAGCCGCGCGGTGCCGTCGTCGAGGATCAGTTCAAACACCGACTTGCTGCCGCCGCGAAATTTTTTGAGACCCATCGCCACGACCGAGCCGCGCGTCGTCGCTTTCTCGTCGAGGAGCAAACCTTTGATCGGCTGAAAATGCCGGCGATCCTCGTATCGGCGCGGACGGTGCAGCAGCAAATCCTCGACGGTGAAAATTTTCAGCCGCGCCAGTTGGGCTGCGCGCTCCCCGCCAACGCCCCACAGCGCTGTGACCGGCTGGGCCAGCGGCGGGAGATTTTGTTGGGTCGTGGCGGCGGACATGGGCCGCACGATACAAATCGTTCAACGCGGCGACAACGGGAAAGAAACTTAGGCGTGTTTCAAAATTCTCCGCACGGCGGCGCTTTTCGAAATGGTGGAATAGAAGAGGAGGGCGAAGGACAATGACCAGACATAGCAGCCGACTTTCAATTCTGCGCCGCCACCGTCGGCAATGAATCGAATCACAAAAGACCACACCAAGATTGTTGCTGTTAAGGTCAGCCAACGCAGCCACTTCATGCGACCGACCGTTCCACTGAAGCGAAACAGCAGCCACGGTGTAATCAACATCAGGGCGTTGGCGAGGGTCAGAAGTTCATAGTGAATTGCCCCCGACTCTCCGTTCAGTGCTTGCGGCCAAAAGTGAGTTTGCAAAATGGCACAGTTGTAGCCATAGCCATCGGCATACGACGGCAAAAAGAATGAAACCACAAACATTGCCCACGCGGCAAAGGCGACGGGGCGGTTCCACTGGGGCGGATTCGATTTCATATATTCCTCACCGAGTTGTT